>DASQQK010000066.1:0-7444 GCA_035643435.1 Nitrososphaeraceae archaeon
ATTTTTTAAATTCAAGCTCGTAACTATATTTGAAGTTAATTCTAAAATCATCATTTTCTTTCCGAGTATATACTATCGACGTACCTACGGTTTGACGTAACTAAGAAATTCTCATTTTTATCCTGAGGTCTATACTGTAGCTATGGATTTTTCATGAAATCGCAATCAATAATTCTGTTGATTGTGTCGTCATACAAACCTCCCTTACGACCGATCTTTAGTAGTTAAATTAGATGCATAATATCTTAGGCATGGATATATATATGTAGATACGGCAAGGTGACGTATATATATAGATACGGCGATATGGTCTATGACAAAATGACATTTAATACATATGGCGAATACTGAGGTACAGGAGTATTACCATATGGCAAGACATATATAGTCAGAACGAATGATAATCTACGTTTGAAGTATTGGTAACCACAGCCAAAGAGACAAAAACAACCTGGAGAATGCCCAGAGATCTGCATAAAGACTTGAAGCGCTACGCTCTTGAAAATGATACAAACGTCACTGCTGTAGTATGGAGGGCTTGCAGAGAATTCCTAGCAAGGGACAAGATGTTCAAAGACAGGTACCAATCATATTCGGGTTTAACGACAATATCAAAAGAAAACTCAGTACAACCACAAGTAGATGACGAGATCCTCTATGAGACAACAGACACATTCCAGAGCGATATGGAAAGGGGCAAGCCCTCTTAGTAACTACAGCAGCTTCCTAAATCCCTCATTTAGTGAATTATATTGTTTGTAATGCTTGTATTAGGTTTTAAAGTCAGTATTACATTTGCATAGATTCCATTGGTATACTATTCAGAAAGAAAACTAAAGAACTTTGAAACAGAAGGGCTTGGTAGCCACTATCCTTGTGTTGGTATGCTTGAGTGTCGATAGCAATAACAATGCAAAAATTAATTCAGAAATTTTATCCTGCCTTCTCATAAATGCAAATGGTCAATGAATGAAGTAGTATTGTATTGTATTCTTCTGAACTGTCTTTAAAAAATTCGTAGATTAGTGGATTCCAAACATTAACTCATTCAAATCATTTTTGATTTTAAGATTCTAAATGATACTCCTTGCTCATAAAGACCTTTCGAAATACTTCTAACTATTCCATCTTCAACCAGACGGAATCGCTCTTTATCATTAATAATGTCCATTGGTATATCAATCTCAATTTCGATCTCTAATTTTGCTTTTCTTGAAAACGAAACCATGTATTTTGTGAATTAGAACAATCTTTTTAAATTGCCTACACTTAACAAAACTACGTCCGTTTGTCAATGGCTATTCATTGTTGTATCCTTATGTATTTAATGAACAAGTGCTATTTGTAAATACAACAACTAGTTTTCAATAGGTAAGAATCTGTGAACGTTTTCATCCTACACCAATATTTCAGTTCTATCATAGTAAGATTCAAGCCAGGTTTGTCGGTTCCTCTTAATCACTTTCAATTCTATTATAGTACGATTCAAATTCGCATAAACCATGATCAGAGTTTCGTATGATTGGCTCACGCTATATTAAAGTCGATGAGAATAATAGATGGTTCAAACAAAATAAAGTATGATACAGGCATCAAAAAAGTGTGCAGTTTGTAGCATCAAAATTTCATCTGAATCAAATACAAAATATTGTGATGTCCATCAACATTACTTTAATTTATTATGCAATGAATTTAATGCACTAATTAGGGAAAATAATGCCAATATTAATCCGAATAAATTGTGGAAAGATTTTCTTATAAGGCAGAAGCCCAATATCACGAATACTGAGTCTGTTAGAGTCATTGATGTGGAGATGTTAATCCCAGATGGATATCAACTAATTGATGGTGAGTATGTAAGAATGACTTCTCTTCTCACATCCAAAGAGATCGAAAAGATTGCAGAAATACATATTGTCCCATTTTTTAATGATATAGGATTCAAGATCCAAAAAATTCCTACGACACCCACAACCTCAAGAAGCGTAGACTATGAATGTGGAAATCTGGGAATAGAGGTAACTACTCTTCATGATTATTTACCAAAGCATAAAGATGTAGACAAATTGATGAGACGGCACTTTGAAACACGTTCCAGAATATGCGCTTACATATACCTAAAAGGCGACGAACCAAAAATCGAGATTTTAGACGAGAAAAAATTGGATAATGACACGTCAATACTCTGTCTTAGACAACATATATCATGCTATCGACCAAAACTAACAACCAAAATCATTAACAAATATCTTCAAGATGAGTCGGAATCGCATGACATGCAAATCATAGTAATAGATTCTAGGTTAGCTCCTTTTGATTCACTCTCGTTAAAATGGGAAGTCAAATCAATACTCAATAATCTGGGAGTAGATCTTCGTTCTCTAGGAGGGGTACTAATAGCAAGCCCAAAGGAAATCGACTCGGATATGCTTGAAGAACCCATATTTGTATTTGCAAACAATGCTAATTGTCAAAAGGATCACGAAATACTTAGAAGATTGAGTAATTTTTCTCTTGCTACAACTTCTGAGTGGAAAACCGTCAATCAGACATTCGTTACTTTCTCAGGTCGTACTAGTATAATCAGTCCCTGTTTGGATTGTCCAGAAAAGGAGGAATTGAATGCGAGGGGCCTGCCAACGTTTCTTATGAATTCCACTTAGGGAACGTCATTGAGAGTGTTAGATTTACTGCTAAATTGTGTGCGACGGGTATGAGTGTGTGATAGGTTATCGTTAGTGTGTAAATGACCTGCGATGGATGACGGCCGTTTGCTTTGACCTTAGGCCTTCTGTTACATCGTATATTCATGGCGGCTCTATTATTGATGAAGATGAAGGTGATGATATAATAGGTCTAGTAGACGTTGTAGGTGCAGGCTCTTTATGCTGTGTTGTCTCTGTTGGCCATTTTAGCTAGATCAGCATAAATGGATAGTAGATCCTCAAGCAATCATCGTTTATACCTTAGGAGTAACCGAATATCCCTTAAGTGTTAGGTTACCCTCGGGTTACCCTCTACTTGAGGTATTCATTTCTGTAGATATAATAGTTCAGTTTAGAGACTTTACAACTTAAATTTGATATATACAAAATCCAAAACATGGTTGTTAACCTTTCATCAGAAATAGCTCTAACATTGATGATCAAGGATTTTAAAGGAGCATGGAATACTTTGGCTGGTTTAAAAGATCATCGGATTGGCAGAGGAAATTTTATCTTTGGTTTTATGGCTATGAATCTGCTTGAGTTTATCTGCAGGTTGTGCAGAAGTGATCCTACTCGCAAAACTTTGCGTGATTTTTCCAATAATCTAAATACCATAGAAAGTAAATATTTCACACATATACCGAGTAGTCTTCCAAAAGGAAGCGGAATTCTTAACCTTAATGTGAGAAGAGATGACTTTACTTTACCGTACTTAGACGATCAAAATAAGAATAATATGTTGCTAACTCTATTATATGACCTAATCAGAAATGGTGTAGGACATCAGTATCAGCAACTTGTTGTTGACCTTAAAAATGGCGGTAATTTTTTCATAACCATAGATGGCCCATTCTACGGAAACATCATAAACAAGGATAAACGATATCATCACCTATTTTGTCGAATAGAAAAAAACGGTGATATCAACCTAACAGTATTTCCACAGATTCTGTTGGTAGACTTTGAAGATGCAGTCAAACAATCCAAACTTTTGGAGAGAGGCCTTACTATTGGTCACCTTAAAAGATATTATGATATCGATTCTCAATCACTGGTTCGCAGTCTAGAAAATGGTGGCGTAGAATGTGTGCACGCATTGCATTAAAGTTTCCTCAACTTCAATATCGCTTACCTCCCCACTTTAGTGACGAAAGTATAGTGAGATTAGTGGGCATAATTTTGTTAGTTTGAATTGGGCATTGAGTAGTTTGTTGAACACTTCTCTCAAAATATATAGGTATGACACTGTTTATACGCATAAGTCGCATGCAATTAATAAGGTAGACGGCCAAGGATTGATGGATCCTAATTAGCCTGAGCCGCCGTCTACCTAACCTTTGTTTGAGGTATCAAAATTTGTTATTCAAACTATTGAATGGTTATAGTCTGGAAAGGTAGACGGCCAATACGTGATTGGTTCTGATGATGCTGCGAAGTGGCTACTACTGGATAAGGAGGCTGATGGCATAATCATATATGAAGATAGGAGGTCAAGGAGTGGAAATTGAGAGCATCAATAGCGAGAAGTTTAATGTTAACGAACAGCTTGAAAAGTTTAACCAGTTAAGCGGCCACATGCTTGCTTGCGGCCCGTGCATCAAGTCACGTCAGATGCAATTTGATGTTTGTCCAATCTCTGCAATGAAGGATATGCTCAAGCTCGTTGAAGAATCAGACAGGGTACTTACCTTCTAATGATGGCCAGTATTACGACATGTTAACCCAGAGCCTATTAAAATCAAGTCTATTTATTAGATCTATTGCGTAATTAGAAGCTTATAGTTTATTAGATCTATTTCCTACTCATCTTGTCATCTAGCCTTATCTTAGTAGGGGGTAGTTGGCTAAGGCCTTATCACCGCCGCTGCAGGTGCGGCTCTAGGTAGTAAAATATATTGTTGGTGGTTTTGATGAAACTGGTTCAAGCAGCACTTCTGTAGAAGTGTATGATCTCACTACGGATAAGTGGTACGGCGAAGGCACTGTAGCACCGTTACTACAACCACTTGATCATGCAGCAGTGGCATCCTATAATGGCAAAATTGTATGTAGTTGGAGGAGAGAACTAGTTCAACTACGCTGCTTCAACTATGGTGGCAGCCTTTCCCTTAGCGCTCTGAATGATGATATATCTCCACTTGCATTGTCAGTTCCAGTCATGTTTGGAGCTGTCATGTTTTGCGCTTTTGCAGTCTGTTCTATAAATGTGATAGCACCTATCAGAAGACTTGCCGCACCTGCGATAACAATTACGAACATCAGCAACTTTGGAGTGTTCATTATTCTATAACATTTGTAGCTATTATTTAGGCGTTATAGAATATAATTACACAATCTTTTATGCAACAGTAATCCTAGAATCAGAAGATTCACACCAGTTGAGATTCTGGACTCTTACAATAGAACGAATTGGATTGATTCCAATTTGGTATAGTCCTGTCAAGCCATTGGCTAACTGTATTTTTAACGTAACTGACTCGTGTGTTCACCCTTCACTGTCAGTTTACTCAATGTTAATCTAGTCAACACATATTCCTGGCACGGCTACTTTCTTGAAGATGTAGGTGATACAATTGTGCTGTCTGGATATTTCGATAATCTTTCCTGCATATGGGTATTGCCAGCAGCTTTCCTGAGTGCTGCGATGGACTCCCATATGGCATAGTTAACGAAAGTACCACTATCTCCAATACCTCTGTGAAGTTGAGTTGAGATTAGCCCAGGTTGGCTCTTAAAATACAAAGCATCTGACTTCCAGGCTTCCAAAAACTGGTCAACATTCTCTGTGCTCACGGTGAACTTGTTTATGAAGACTACAGGCTCTGCATCTTCCTTCAATTGATCGGAAAACTTTACCTTTTCGTCCATTTCAATTAATTTAGCCATATCAAATAGTACTCAATGCAACGTATTTCAAGGTTACAAGTTCCTTATGACAAAACTGAATCCAGAAGGTCATCATTGGCAAATTCTGTCTGACAGACCAGAATCCGCTATTCTTTATTAGAAGGTCAGCACCAAATTATTGGGTCATATCTTGATTTTGATCAGGCTGCACACTAAGAATATAGAGATCAGAAGTCTGTCATAAAGAGGTTATTTGGAGAGTATGTTAGATCAAAGCTGATAAGAATACAGAATAGAGAACTATTTCAGATGTCTATAATGTGCAGCTCTGTATAACATGTTCAATCAAATGATGTGACTAACCGTTTGAATGAACTAAAATGCCAATGGATCGTGCAACAGAGCAATAACATCTATTATGATGTTCCTTAATTTTTCTCTAACAAAAATTCTACCCTTATTTAACTTCAAAGTACCAGACTTTTTTTGGGTTCTTCAGTTAAGGGATATATGTAGCATTCGCCCTCCTTATTTTTGGTATAGTCATGGTGGCCAATCAAACCACTAATGGAAATACAACTGGCGTTCAATTCCTGAGTATAGCTACTGGCGTGCTTGTAGGACTAGCAGATGAAAAAACGAATAAATGGTTTGTCTGTATTACGAATCCCAAAATGGTTCTTCAAGACATTGCTACTGACCTAGCAAGTATCATCCAAAACATGCTTACTGTAGTAGCGTTCTTGATAGGAACATGTTCATTTATTTTAGGTCTAACTATTCAGAACGCCTCCAAAATGAGTCTTGAAACCTACAGATACCTGAGAATGCTAATATTGGCTATGGTTATCCCGTCCATAGTAACGATCTCGTATGGTGTTATTTTGGTTGGGTCTGGTCTTAAACTCTCTGACTTAACCTATTTGTTACTTTTATTTGTCCTTTACGTCCCTGCAGGAGTGATTATATTGTTACTTTCAAAGACACATTCTATGTTATCCAAATAAGTTCAGTGAACTTCGCCCAATACAGCAATTCATCCACTGGCACAGACTCATCGGATCTATGAATCGTCTCAGGATAAGTAGAATTTAACATGGCTTTCTTATTCATGTTTGAGTTCAAATTATGCATATATTCCTTCGTGAATCTAAGCTTTATGCATTTTGCCCTTCGGTTTGATATTCTAAGTGTCGGCTTCCAATCAGTCTCAGAGTGGAGTTGGTGGAGTTGGTGGAGATGTTTTATCTATTCTTAGACGACAAACGTGAGACCCATAGCACATGTAACGTGAAGTCAAGGCCCGGACGAATTGATATAACCAACTAATACCTGCTCATTTCGGAGTATAATAATTACTTTGAGGCCAGATTATTAGGCACGAATACTCGGATTATAGGATTAGGTCATGGGTGTGACGTTAAGGCGTATTCAAAATAGTTTCGAACATATCTCCACCATATCCACTACCTCCACTTACTGATACGGCTGAGACTCTAATGATTACTGGAGAAAATTAGAATTTAATTACCATCACCATATTTGTAAAATACATTCAGACATTTGACTTCATTGTTTGGAACTACCGTCATGTCGATGTAAGCGATTCTCGTTGTTCCTTTAGGATGCCATTGATAGTTTACAGGACCCAATAGCAAGAACATAATGATAACACACATATAAAATTAAAATTATTAGACTGGTATGGAAGTAGTACGTAGATAACTCCACTAGGGTCCATTTGATTTAATTGACAGCACTAACTTGGCTTGAACACTTGTATCCTAGTATTCCCAGTATCTGCAACATACACAGTTCCAGTGTCCTTGTCAACGCCAATGCCTTCAGGTTTATTCAATTGTCCGTCACCTGCACCTGTTGTACCAAAC
>DASQQK010000067.1:0-2197 GCA_035643435.1 Nitrososphaeraceae archaeon
CTGTGGATAAACATGTATGAAGCATTGGAACATTACGGAATTAATATAAACCTAGCAAACCCATTAAAGACAAGAGCTATTGCAGAAGCAAGAATAAAGTATGATAAGATGGATGCTTCAATTCTGGCTGATCTAGCTGGAGCAGACTTGATTTCAAAGTGTTATGTTCCTGATAAGAATACCAGAGAAATAAGGACCTTAATAAGACATAGGATAGATCTTGCTCGTAGAAGAACACAGCTAAAGAATAGGGTGCATACCACATTAGATAAGTACATGCTAAAATACAATGGTGATTTATTCAGTCATAAGGGACTCGAATGGCTTAATACACAGGATCTAAGTACAATAGACAGACAGGTAATAATAAACTCATATCTGAAGGAAATATCAACAATCAATGAACTTATGACTAATGTTGAGAAGCAGATGGCATCAATAGCCATCACCGACAAACGAGTAGATCTACTACTAGGATTTACTGGAATAGATTACTATGGTGCACTGCTACTGCTTTATGAAATAGGTGACATCACAAGATTCAGCAATCCAAAGAAGCTAGTATCATGGGTAGGTCTAGCTCCTTCATTGTATCAATCAGGAAATACTATCTGGACAGGAAGAATAACTAAACAAGGAAACAAACGTATTAGATGGTTTCTAACGGAAGCAGCTCAGAGGGCTGCCAGATTCGATCCAAAGATGAAAGTATTCTATGAAAGAATCTCAAAAAAGAAAGGTCATCAGAAAGCATTGATTGCAGTAGCCAGAAAGATGCTTGTAAGCATCTACTACGTATTAACCAGAAATGAATTGTACGATGGCCAGGCTATTATGTCGAAAGAGAAGCCAGCGCTAGTGAGCAGGAAATCACACATAGCTGGATAGGACGTACAACAGTTAGTTAATAACATAAATATAAAATTAACCGGTATTAAATCAGTATTTTGAATGCAGTCAATACGAAAACATTTTTTATTTTCACGGATAGTCATACTCATTTTACTACTCCAAAATCTATATTCTCTTACAAGTCTCTTTTACTAATTTTTTTCTTAATGGGAGTACGACCATCAGTATTAATAATCGGGTTCTAAGATGGCAGGAACCTCCTATAAAGGGGAGTAACACATGAAATTGTTAGTAATTCGCTTCATCTGCCATCTTGCTACCCACATTGATAGAACTCTTATATAACGTCGCTTTGGTATGGTAAAATGGGTTAAAATATGGTTTGATTGATACTAAGTAGGTCTCGTCACTAAATTTTGATATTTAGCCTAGATAGTACGATGAGAATTCAATATATTCAAACACAATGCATTATAAAAGGGAAACTGCCTACAGCCTGCAAATGAATATAAATATGAACATGATAGCGATTTCCGTTTCTGCAGCTGCTATCCTGATTTTAGTAAGTTCAGGTACCCTTAGCTCCTTAGAGCCAGTTTACGCTCAGGTAAATGGCACAAATACAACTTCAACAGGGGGCATTCCAGCTACCGGTCTACGCTTTAGTGCTGAAGACATCGCAAAGACAAATTCATTAAAATTAGATTCTGATGTAGACAATCTTGTCGTTTTGATACCAGATACAAGATTGATAACGCAGGGATTCCTTCCTCAAGAGGCTACCATTGTAGAAGGGACGAAGGTTATTTGGTCCAACGCCGACAATAGCACTGAAGGTAAAATGCATGGGATTTCACTTGTCCAAGACAGCGACAATCAAGTTCTCCTTTCTAATGACACTATACCTGTTGATAATGGAGTTGAATACACCTTTGATTCGCAAGGAACGTATACATTTTCAGACCCTACGAACGCAGATCCAACAGCTCCCTCTGGGAAAATAGTTGTTGTTGCCCCTGGCAATGCACCAGATAATTTGTCAACAAATTCAACTCAGGCTACTGCAGGTTTGTTTGTAGTACAAGCAGAAGATAAGGACTACTTTGACAAGCACTTCAATACTTTGGGATATCATGTGGAAGATACCTACATGATACCTGGACCAGAGGGAAACGATATTCAGTTATATGTGTATACTCAGAAGTCAGGAAAATACTCTACAATAGTCGATAGGACAGCCATAAAACAAAACTTCATAGATGACCAGATTGTGGAAGACTGAGTAGTAACTTCAAACAGAAATACGTCCGATATCAGCAGCGGTAAGAATAGCCTACTGGTTTCG
>DASQQK010000068.1:0-5253 GCA_035643435.1 Nitrososphaeraceae archaeon
AAACCTGCCTTAAGGTCAGGCAAAAACATAAGTCCGAATCGACAAAGAGCTGCGTCAAATGTTGAAGAGGGTAAGCTAATCGTTTCTGTGTCGCCCACCCTAAAATCAACTACCCCTTGTAAGCCCAAAGAGATGGCTCTCTCTTTCGCTATATGCAACATCTGTGGTGAAATATCTACTGCTAATACGTGTCCCTCAGTGCCCACCTCGCGCGCTACTGTAAGAGAAGGCTCTCCTATACCCGTAGCTAAATCAAGAACTTTAGAACCTGGTCTTATCTCTGCAAGTTCTATAAGGCGCCTGCTAACTTTAGCGGCTGCATTCTCGGTCGTCTTCCACCACTTCTGCCAATTATTAGCGACACTATCCCAGCCTTTACGTTGGCTCAACTTGTACTCTTGAGGATCGGGACTTGACATACAGAAATCTTATCTGACTGGACGTTAACCCAATAAAATCATTATGTATGTTGTGCCGATCTGCTTTGCTCATCGAGATACCAGAGATCCTATCACGTTTTTCCATACTAGGCCATGGTAAACGGTACCTATACTTAATAAGAGATGTCTCGAATTCAAAAATATGTCCGGCGAATCAGAGAAATACCCTACAGAGGATATCATTAGAATTTTATCGAATCTTCCCGACTTCCTTCGTGAATCTATGATGAAAAGTAGGCTCAAGGAACTGAGCACTAAGGACCCAAAAGCGCAAAACGAATTCATTGACTCCATATTGGAGGGTCTCTCCTCGGCAGATAAGGACACGTTAAAGAAGGTGATTCGAACTTGGCTCGAAATAGTGACAAGGTTAGATAGTAGTGAAGTTTCGGCTATACTCTCCTCATTTATAAATAGATATGAAAATGATTCATCCATGTATGAGAGTAATTATTCCGCTATTCTCCTTGAAGAGTATCAATCATTGAAAGATGATCAAAGGGCTATCCTTCGCGATCACCTTGTAGAAGCTGCACTGAACCAATATGGAGGAAGGCAGCTAATGCAAACATTGCCAGAAAAAATTCGTTCAGCGCTAGAGTTGGTAAACTGACATTGGGGTGTATACGGTTTCAAATAGTGACGCCTTAATGGTCCACTGAAGAAGGCAACGTTTGAGTTACACAATTTGGGTTATATTTTATTTGGTTTAACTTTAGATCAACGGGTTCGAACGAGTGCGGCTGCTCCTATAAGTATGCCTGCTGCCCCTACACCAATTGCTGTGACAGCCAACATATAAGATCTGTCTGCAATGTCCTTAACATCACTGACACCCTGTTCTATGTTTGAATTACTGTCAGCTAATGTCTTTATATCTTCCCTCATATTGTTGACGTCATTTGTAATTTGATTCAGAATATTAGATATTTGCCCGCTGACGAGGTTGACATTGGACGGTCCTCCACCGCCAGAACTGCTGCTAGCAGCCGCGGGAAATGATATTCTTTCTTTGCTCTCAACATCTTCTATATCTACTTCATCACTAATTGCTTGGTCGTCTATTGTTCCATTTAACGCAAGACTGTAAGAGCCTATTCTAGTTGGAAGGATCTCTGCATCATACCATCCAGCTTGCTCCTCTGAAGGCACGAAATCAAGGGTTTTAGTCACACCGCCGTACTTTATCTGGATATTCATATCAGCCAACGCATTCCTTACCGGTGTGGAAGTTCCTCCCTCATTCCCAGGTTCTCTAGTTACACCAACGATTATGTGATTTATTTCATCCACTAAGGGTGGCTCTTGGTCCCACCCAGTTTGTACTGTAATGTTACCATATGTATTTGATACATGTGCAAATACATCTTGGAAGTGATAAAAGCCTATCGACACAACGGCATATAGTGCAATTATAGCAGTAAACAATAATAAAAATCCAGATCCTTCATTTATCTTGTATCTCATGATCATTTTTCTTATATCAATTCCACTCATATATGTCATGAGTCAGCCGCCATATTGTAGATGAAGCAGTGTTTGACCATATCCGTGAATTCTCGTTTTGAGCTCTGATGTTATACCCCATCACTTGCGTACAGCAAATTTTTATCCATTGAAAGCATAGAGAATAGCTGTTAGTCACATTGAGCTTGGATCTGATCTTATTCTGTTTAGCCATGATGATCGTGGCCGTTCTAATATCGTATGTAAGTTTGGAAAAATCGATCGATCCATTCCATATGGCTTTTGCTCAGTCAATTGGAAATTCTACGACTCCTCTCAATAAAACTCAAGAATGGTCAAGTCAGGGAGATGGTGTAAAAATCCTTTTCACATATCAACCAGAAAGACCAATCATAGACACTTTCACCAAGCTAGAATTCAGTGTTATTAATTCAACGAACAATGAGAAACTCAAAGATTTTGATGCGCGCGTTGTAGTAACTAATGGCCAGCGATTGTTCAAATTCGAAAATATAAGTGTGCCTAATGGAGATTTTTCAGTTGAATATATCTTTCCCGACGATGGTACTCATCAGGTATTGACAAGAATAGATAAGGGAACTTCTGTTCGAGTCTTATCGTCTTTCAATGTATTTGTTCCACATCAAGCCCCGCCAAGTATCCTAAATCCGTTTCCTAGCCCTCCCGGAACCGAATCTGGCGAGGATCCTGGTATACTCTTGAGCAAAATTTTAGCAATAGCATTTCCCGTTGCGGGTGTGATTGGCTTGATATTGCTATTCAGAATGGGAAAAACAAAACCACGAAAAACTACCTGATGATCTCAATATTCCAGAATATTGGAACATATTATCAGGGATTTAGTCAACATATAACCACCAATTAGAAATTTCGCTTGTTTAAATGCCGGAGTATGGATGCTTGCGATACACGTATTGAGTGTTTTTCTAATATGATCCTCAAGCTGAAGTAAATTAACAACCCCTGCAAAACATAACCACCAACAAGCAGCACAATTGCATTCAAAGGTTTTTCGAACGTCATCATTAGGTGGACGTGTGGACCTGCAATGCTGTTCCCCACGATTACGGCCAGAGCAATTGGTATGCATGCATAAAAAGGTTTAGTATACCCCCTCCAAACCAAATATGAAAGAGATACAAAACAGAGCTCTAAAACAATTGCTCTGTCAAGAAATTTGGGATTTCCAAATGGAATTGCAATTAGACCTACTACTGAAATAGACATTAATGTAATTAAGGCCAGCCTATTATAGTTCATGGCTTGTATCTATGATAATTATGCTAAATTAGTATAAGTGTTTACTCCATCTACACATTCCTCGACACTAGCGGCTACTCTATGCCTGTCAACAAGGCTAAATCCGATTATCCTCAACTTCTCTCACTACTTAGCCTTTCGGTACAGCTTTTAGTTGTCAACTAGTGTTCCCCAAGGAGTTTTATCATCAGAACCAGCTGTGAAGGTTTAACTCCTAGCTTTACTACGTATTCATTAATAATGGTATAGTAGGCATCATTAATAATGGTTAATAATGTATACTGATCGTAGGCAGTACTGCTAGGATCAAGTCAAGCATTGTAGGAGACAATGTTATAACGGCATCCCCTTCGTATTTGAGTACATAACCACCGTAACCTGAAACAAGATGGGTTATTTCTTGAGCAAAGCATTGTACTATCAAGATAAATTTTTTGTCTGGAAGGGACAGGCTTAGCTCGGTTGATCTGTTAATATCTACAAACATGACAATCAGGTCTATTTTGGTATTTACGTGTCTTTTCAATAACCTCTTACACTCTTCTGTCGACATATCAAGCCGCAGACCATTAGTGAGGGTGTTATCTACTCGTAAACGAATTGCTGACAAATTGAGATCGTTAGTACCTGATGAGTACTGGATCATCGATAAGTACGGTCAGTCTTCATCCTAATTAATACATACTTTGATTCTAATAATATCCGAGTTTGTCTCATGAGGATTCAATAAACAACAAACAACAAACCACTATTCCAGCTTCAAGGGATCAGTATACCTAGACTAGTTTATTATAGTTTTTCTAGAACATAGTATCTTCTTCAGGATCTTCGATACGGATAGATTATTTGGAGTCCTATGTCATCGATTGACACATACCTTCAACGGCTAATCCATAGCGGCATTTTCCTCCCGAAATTAGACCATACTTGAGGAGTGGTTTATTAAGAAACAGTAGCAGTTCCGACCATTTGTGGATGCAAGGTGCAGTAATAGGGATATGTGCCTGCTGTGTCGAAGACGAAATCGAATGTTGTGCCTGGGTTCATTGCCCCCGAGTCAAACACACCATCAGGTCCTGCGTCCTCGGTGTCATTTATAGGGCTAATGCCTGAAGTTACAGTATGTATTTGGCTATCGTCGTTACTCCACGAGCTACCTACAGATAGCAGTCCTAAAATAGAATGGAACTGTCGCAGTGAGTGGAAGACTTATTACTTTGCCCATATTCCTTTCAAGCGACATGAAAAAATACGATATATTAGCTGTTTTTCTTGCCCTCATTGATCTGACCATACTTACGATTACAGCATCATCTTCTCCGACAGGCATAGAGAATACTGTTACCTATCTATTCGACACCGTAGTTATCGCATTAATCGTGTATACTTTCAGCAGAAGAGTGAAAGAGTCTGTCAATAGGAGAAGGTACATCATAAGTAATTGGTATGCGATCTTAGGTATGATACCTGTCATGGTATTTGTCTTCGTCGGACAGGACTCTGATTACTATGATGGCTTTGTGGCGGTGGGAATTATGCTGCGGTTATTAGGGCTAGTCTACCTGATCAAGCAATTCCATTTCCTTGGGGATAAGACAAGTATTCTAGGAGGGCATAAGACAGTGCAAATATTCATTATCTTCTACCTAGTGATCACGATCTCAGCATTCTTTTTCTATATTTCGGAGCATTCCAATACGGACTCTCAAATAACCACCATGGGAGACGCGTTGTGGTGGACGGTCCAGACCGTAACCACTTCTACGTTTGGACCAAACGCTGATACCACCGACGGCAGAATTGTAGGAACCATCATCATGCTTTTGGGCATAGCAATTACCGGAACTTTTATTTCTACTCTAGCAGTAGGATTAACAAAATCAATCGCACAACGGGATACTCAAATTAGAGAGGATCCTAGAGCAATCCTTAAAGTACGACTGGCAAAAGGTGAAATAACGAGGGAAGCATATTTGGACCTGATGAAGTTGATGTCATAATAATCTTAATGTCACAATACTCTTCCATTCTCTTATGGTACTAATGCTTGTCATCAACAATTGCC
>DASQQK010000069.1:0-25922 GCA_035643435.1 Nitrososphaeraceae archaeon
ATCAACTGTTTCGTCTGTTTTATCTCTAAGCGCGTCCATCCCTTGTTTTGAAATATCTAGACCTGCAAGCATTCCTTTATGGCGCAGATTGGTTACCGCCATGGAATTCTGATGCTCTTCCAATCGCTTCCTAATATACGCCGATTTCAGAGAAATGTCGTTTATGAGACCCCTCTTTTTATAAAGCTTCAGATTAGCAAGGGCAGCTGCGCAGCCGATAGGGTGTCCACAGAAAGTGTGACCATGATAGAATTTAGCTCTCCTATCAAGAAACGATCGAAATATTTCTGGGCTACTTAAAGTAACTGCTAATGGTGTGTACCCTGCGGTCAAGGCCTTGCCGAAGCAGACGATATCTGGAGTTGAATTCTGTTTTATGTATTCTATCATGTTTCCAAGTCTGCCAAAACCTGTGGCTATCTCATCCAAAATTAAAAGAACCTCATATTTATCGGATAATTCAGCTATTTTCTTCTGATATCCTTGTGGGTATATTCTTACTCCACCTGCAATTTGGGCTCCACTTTCCATTACTATGGCACAGGTCTTTGCAGAAGCTTTCTTCAAACATGATTCAGTTTGCTCAAGAATCTCATCTACCTTGCCTTCAGTCTTACCCAGCTTTAAAGATGGACTAGGAAGTCTTGCTACTTTTGTGAGCAGTGGCCTGTAGACGGAGAAGTATCGAGGTACATAGCCCACAGACATCGCCCCGATTGTGTCTCCATGATATCCATGTCGAAGAGAAACAAAATGTCTCTTCTCTGGCCTACCGCGATTCCTGTAGTATTGAATAGCCATTTTCATCGCTGCTTCTATTGCAGTAGAGCCGTTATCAGAGTAGAAAACACGGTCCATCCCTTTGGATAATCTCAGTAACTCTACGGATAGGTCAATAGATGGCTTATTTGCTAAACCAAAAAGACTAGAATGTTGAAGAGTATTGATTTGATTTTTCATTTCTCTAATGATCTCTTTCTCTCCATGACCCCAAACGTTGCACCACATGCTTGCTACACCGTCAAGATATTGTCGACCCTCTGAATCTATGAGATGAAAACCCTTTCCTTTGGTTATTACCTTAATCGTTGAACTGTAGTTTTGATTATCTGAGTACGGATACCAAATATGTTCATTGATCAGAGACATATTGAAATAAAGGAAACTCCATCACTATTAAAATTCTGTGAAAGGATTATTTGTTACTGGAACGGATACTAATGTCGGAAAGACATTCATAGCCTGTGCAATAGCGAGGGTATTAAAGGATAATGGCGTGGACGTAGGAGTTATGAAACCATTTGCCACATCATATAAACGACATTCTACAAAATTTCGTTCAGAAGATACATGGAGACTCTCTCGAGCTGCCAACGTAGCTGACCCTGATGAATTGATAAATCCGTATTTCTATCAAATTGGAACAGCCCCTTTTCTAGCTGCATCCATGAGCAGCAGGCCAATTCCCAAGTTGGGTTTCGTGATGGAAGAATTGCGAAGACTGTCGAAGCAACATGAGTTTCTGGTTGTAGAAGGAATTGGAGGTGTTATGGTGCCCCTTTCGAGGAAGGAGACTGTCCTAGATTTTATTAAGATGGTTGGGTTTCCTACCATCATTGTTACCTCGCCAAGGTTAGGTACTATAAACCACACATTACTCACCTTCCATGCTTGTATTCGCAACTATATTCGAGTATACGGAATTATCGTCAACAAGATTTCCGAAAAAACATCTCAGGTACAAGATCGTATTCCATCCTTACTTTCTACGTTAACGGGGACCAAGAGAGTAATAGGAATCCCAAGAATACGAAACAGATACGAACTTAAAAAGATTGAAAAAATAATTGCATGTGAGATTTTAGATTTTAGGAAATAAGACGAAATATATCTCACAACTTTCTAAACTCGAGATCTGAAACATAAGATCTCGAGTTTAAATTAATTTCAGTCTAGTCGCTGCGTATTTAATGGCATCGAGGGCAGTCCCCATGTCAGCTACCGTGTGTAAAGCCGACACACTTAACCTGATTCTTGATGAACCTTTCTTAACCGTAGGAAATCTTATCGGTTGGATTAAAATGCCCTTTTTCAAAAGCAGATTGGAGAACTTGATGGCATTTTTCTCAGAGCCTACCAAAATCGGAATAATTTGGGACCTAGGCCGATCGTTGACGAGACCCATTTTGAATAGATCTCTACCGAGAAGTTCTAAATTTCGGAATAATCGATTCTGCAAGTATCCCCTTTCCACAATGCGCATAGCTGCCATTGCTGACACACACAAATGACTAGGGAGGGCTGATGTGTATATGAACTGTCTTGATTTGTTTATCAATAGTTCCCGTATTTGTTTAGAAGTGGCAACGTATCCCCCAAAGCAACCTAACGCTTTGCTCAAGCTACTAATGTGAAGATCAACTTTCGAGTTGATACCTAAATGAGAAGGAGTTCCAGAATAGGAATGACCTCTTGGACTCCCAAATATGAAATCACCATGCGCGTCGTCCACAACCAGAAGGGCGTCATGAGAATGGCATACATCACACATTTTCTTTAAATTTCCAAAATCTCCATCCATACTAAATATCCCCTCAGTGACTATAATCTTTCTCAGAGACTGCCCGATCTGTCCGATTTTTTGTTCAAGATCATCAATGTTGTTGTGTTTAAAGACCTTGATTTCAGCACCACTTAATCGACATCCGTCTATTATGCTCGCGTGGTTCAGTTCGTCACTGAAAATGACACAATTTTTACTGCCTAAGGCTGAGATGGCTCCTAGGCTTGCCATATACCCAGTAGGAAACACTAATGCGCTCTGAGTTTTACGATGATTGGCAAGCATCTCTTCAACACCAGCCAATTCAGGTGTATTTCCAGTGATAAGCCTCGAGCTACATTGAGAAATCTGCCTCAGAGACTTCCTGGTCGTTTGTACTACTTTGTTCTGACACGAGATGCCCAGATAATCATTGGAACAGAGGTTTAGGACGTTGTCTTGATTGTTATGTCTAATTCTTACTGATCCTTTGATACTGTTATCTAGTGCTAAGGTTCGATAAAGATAGCATGATCTTAAATAGTCTAGTTCTTTATCCACATAATCGTAATAGTTACCTTGGTTTGATACCAACTCCCTTAATCATTTGTATATCCCTATTCGGATCGTTACCAGGAGTAGTTAGATATCCTCCTGTAATTATGCCATTTGCCCCTGCCTTTAGTACCAAGTTGTCGTCATCTTGGAAGTATATTTCCCTTCCAGCAGCAATCTTTAGAATCGGGTTTGGCATTAAGAACCTCCATACGGCGATTGTTTTGATAGCATCTATCTGGCTAATACCGTTAAGGCCCTCAAATGGGGTTCCTGATTTAGGTACCAGGATATTTATTGGTACCTCTTTAGGCGATAGATCTTTAATTGAGTATGCAAGCTCTAATCTTTGTATTACATTCTCACCCATACCTATTATGCCTCCACAGCATAGTTCAAGGCCTGCTTCTTTAACTATGCGAGCCGTATTTACTCTATCTGAAAAATCATGAGTTCTACATATTTTCGAAAAATACGTTTCAGATGTTTCTAGGTTGTGATTATATCTCTTCACGCCAATCTTTTTCAAATGTCTGGCCCTTTCCAGAGTCATAAAACCTAAAGAAACATTTACATCAATCTCTAAATAGTTCTTTATATACTCTATTATATCACATATATAATTAAAGTCACTCTCAGGTGGTGATTTGTACGCGCATACCAAACAAAAACTATTGGCGCCCGATTTCTTGGCATTTTGAGCACGCTCTAGTATGGTCTCTTTTGAAAGTAATTGATACTTATCAATATTGGTTTCATAAAAAGCCGATTGAGCACAAAAAGAGCAGTCTTCCGGGCAAGTACCAGACTTTGCGTTAAGCAGCATTTCCACATCAATATTGCATCCACTAAATCTTCGAGCTATCCTATTGGCGGTTTCTGCTAAAATTTGGACGTTGTGAGTATCGAGGAGACGTGCGGCTTCTTGAAGACGTATTTCAGCTCCAGAATTGACTCTATCCTCCATTTCAGCTATGAACTCAACGTCGCTCACCATTCAGGTATGGGAAATACTGAATCATATAATTAACTTTCGGATTATGTAGGACATCACAAAAAGTTTCAGAATACGGAATTTGAAATGTTTTAATAATCACCGATTGTAAAAGTGTTCCATGAAGGAAATCAGCCTTGATATTGAACTCTCAGAAAATGAATATGCTGAGATATCAAAATACCTTAAAGCGCTACCACCGCCGGTGACACTGTCCGGGCTAAGATTTGCATATAAAAGATTTATGGCTGTCTCTGGAGGCTACTTGTTTCCAGGGAGAAAAAGTATCGTTAAAAGAGAAACCCACATGGTAACCAAGGTTCAGGCCAAATATCGGCTTAAGAATTGGAAATCAATGGTAAAAATATATCGAGAGAAAGGCTATAGCTATCCAACTATTTCTAGGATAAAGAAAAAGTTGATCAAAATTACCAAAAATTGCTGAGTAACGGTTATCAGTCCTCGTGGACTCAAGTACCAAACAGCATTTGTGCTACAGGGAATTGACCGCAAAGCTTGCAATAATTTGAAAGAAAAGAAACACAATTTCCGCACCCGGAACAGGTCAATTCGGGACAGTCATATCTTTCTTCAAGGGAGAAATTCCGGAGGAAATTTCTAAAATAGTATAGGTGCTCCTTATCCCTTACAACTACGCCTTTCTTTTTAGCAATACGTGCCTCTTCGATGAATGAGTAATCATTGTACTTATTCTCAATTACTCTTCTTATCTTCGTAATGCCGGCACCTTGTTCTTGAGCCAATTTCTTTCTCCAACAGAACTCTTCACCAATCTCATCTCGAAAGCAATGCCGCAAGACCAGTTTCCCCCAATCCTTGTTAATCAAGTCTGAGATAGGGATCGACTTAGACATACGAACTACTTTTTCGTTAAGGAATGGCGCAATAATTTTCACTTTCAATCTCTCTCCTAAGCTAAAAGTCGGGAAGCTCATAATTGATCTTAAACGTATGATTTCACTTTCGAGACGAGAAGGGTCATTTAAGTATCTTCTTAGGAAATTGTAACCAGCAAATAATTCGTCTCCGCCGTCACCAGTATATACACATTCAAGCCCATTAATTTTAGCAACTTCCAGAGCAGCGTATGGAACAATAGAGTTCCTAATTATTAACGGATCAAAGGTTTTTAAGGCAAAAACAACCTTTTCAATTATTCCTAACACTTCATGAGTTGACAGTATTTTGGTTAACTTCCTTCCAACGAATCTGAGAGCTGCATCGCTGGCATATCTCAAGTCAGGAGCTTTTGAACCAAATCCAATTGTGATGGAGTAATCTGGCATACGAATAGCAGCTATGATAGTGCTGTCTAGCCCACCGGAAAGCATAACTGTATCACATGTGTTACCCCAAATCGAAGAGTAAACTGAATCCTTAAGTCCCATGCATTGCATTTCCTGTGATTATTGAAATGAGTTGAAGATTTCTATATTTATCATTCTGAGCATCAATTCTATCTAATCTATTACATACGACATGATTTGGTCACCGGCTATCTCAGATTGTTGTAGAGATGATTTTGGGGTTTAGGAGATTCATGCTCGTCTCCTATGTCGACTATTTCAGGGACTGAGGGAAGCATCGACACCATCTTTTCATACTTTCTGAGATAGAAAACGCCTGACTCAGTCGTCCTATATAATCCTGTAGCTTCAGAGTACTCAATCAGCCCCTTTTCTATTCCAACTGCGAGGTACCTTATTAGTTGTGAGTGTGAAATTGCCGCAGTATTCATTATGCTTGTCTTATATTCCCAACTGCTAGCTGCGGAGCGGAGAATTGAAGCCATAACTTCAATGTCTGAGCGGTTCTTCATCGGTAGCCGATCCCTCAATTGACGTAAGAGAATAAAAAAGGGTTTGACAAATTAACACGACAATATGTTTGGATATTTCTTACGTTTCTGATACTCGTCCGTTTGGAGAAATAGAGTTTAGTCAAACATTGTGAAAATCGAATACAGAGAATCCATATCAATAACGATTGAGAAACACAATTTATATGAACTTCGTATGATTTCAAGATGATGAAAAGGAATGCGATAAAGAAATGCATTAATCCTAAATGTGGAAAAACTTTCAATATTTTAAGCGAAGACTATTCATGTTCTTGCAATTCTCTATTAGATGTTACCTACCTTGAAAAGCCGAAAAAGAGGCTAGTAGAAACATTCTATACACGGAGAAATCATGGTGGTAATATTTACAACGAAAGCGGGGTATGGCGTTTTCGCGATCTTATTAACTTTCTGGGCATTGATACAGAAGACCTGAACGAATGCGCAGAATTACTTGTGTCCCTTGATGGGGCAGAAGGGAGACTCTCAAAACCATACCGGATGAGCAGGGTGTCAGAATATCTCAATATGAAACAAGAGTGCCTCCTGCTGCAACCAGAAGGCTACAATCCAAGCGGATCGTTTAAAGACAATGGCATGTCTACCGCGATAACGCACGCAAAAGCCATCGGTGTGAAAAAGATTATTTGTGCATCGACCGGAAATACGTCAGCTTCGGCAGCAATGTATGCGGCAAACGAAAATATTACGTGTGAAGTCTATATCCCGAAAGGAGAAATTGCTGCCGGGAAATTAGGACAGGCTTTCCAGTTTGGTGCCCAGGTAATTCAAGTAGAAGGAAATTTTGATGATGCTCTTAATAAGTCGTTAGCAAAGGTGGGTTTCCACAATGGGTACACTGTAAATTCTGTGAATCCCTTTAGACTAGAGGGACAAAAGACAATAGTCTACAGGATCTTAGAGAATTTAGACTGGAACCCTCCTGATTGGCTTGTATATCCTGGTGGGGCGCTAGGAAATACTGCCAGCTGTGGAAAATGCTTAATGGAGTTATACGATTGGGGATGGATTAAAAAGGTACCACGATTGGCTATTGTAAATTCAACTGGAGCAAATACGTTCTATGAATTAGTGAATGGCAAATTTGAGGGTCAGAAGCTCACCTGGGACGCTGGTAATTTTGATACCCGTCTTTTGGGCAGATATTATGACTACAGAGACAGTCACGGACTGCTGCCCAAAACCCGAGCTACTGCGATTCAAATCGGAAAACCTGCTAACATTTCAAAAGCTCTTCGAGCCATAGAATTTACAGATGGGTTAGTTATACAAGTCGATGACAGGGAGATGAGTCATGGCATGGCTGTAGTCGGTTTGAACGGATTTGATTGTGAAATGGCATCTGGTGCTGTTCCCGCAGGCATCAAAGCATTGAGAGAAGAGGAAGTCATAAAAAGAGACGATGTCACGGTCGGCGTGCTAACTGGGAGGCAAAAAGACCCAGCATTGGCTGTAGAATACCACTCTGACCCTAAGAATTTCTTCGCGAGGCCCCCAATTGGTTAAACTGAAGAATCTGTGCCTAGGGTAGAAAAGCAGCTACTAGGTAGCTAATAGCGAGCATCGACGCAGTAAACCGAGCGAATATCAAAGTCGACTGCATGGCTCGTAGCACCCCCTCCGGATCTGTGCTGCGCATACTTATCATAGCTTTGTATACGTAGGGTAGTGAGATAAAGCAGATCAGAGAGTAAATTACAACCAGATTTAATACAATCCCTAGAATTATCATAATATACGGCGTTACTAACAGAACAGGGAATAAAGTTATGGCACGCTCTTTGCCAAGGTTGATAGCAAGCGTCTTTCTTCCTTTCGACTTGTCCGCATCGAAATCTGGGAAAGACGTTACGAGTAACACACAGCTAGAGAGCACTCCTAATATTACGCCATTATAAAATGGAATGAATTCAATCGAATTTGTGAGCACGTAATAGGTGCCAAAGACAATAAGAGCACTTTTGATAGTTACAAATATTTCACCAAGTCCATTATAAACTAGCTTACTTGAATACGTATATACTGAAAAAACGGCTATTCCCAGAATTACACCTATTAGGGGACCCCTCAAGACAATAAAATATATCCCTATGAGAGATCCCAATATGAGAAACAATAGCCCAGCAATGTAAACGTGCTTTGCTTTGAGAAGACCGCTTGGCAATACTCCTGTACCACCGCTAAACTTTGTCCTTTTTGTGCTTGTGTCGATCCCTTTTATGTAATCCCAATAGTCGTTCAACAAGTCTATGCTGAAGTGCAAAAATACTATGCCTGCTAGAATGAGAATAGTGAAGAAAGC
Organism: Nitrososphaeraceae archaeon; assembly: GCA_035643435.1. Lineage (GTDB taxonomy): Archaea > Thermoproteota > Nitrososphaeria > Nitrososphaerales > Nitrososphaeraceae > TH5896. Next base: position 8,276 of record DASQQK010000069.1, read on the forward strand.
GTTAGTGTCAGCAGTCTCGTAATAAACTATTGATACCCCTAAAATAACTGCCATAATTGACGATAGTACGAATCTTAATCTTACGACTCTAGCCCATGCATAAAATAGGTTCCTAATTCCCCCCATCTCAGCTCTTATCGCTATCTTTCACAAATATAAAATAGTGACCGCCATTATAACTTAGGGTTCAGATAATTATGAATTTGGATTTGACTCATTTGAAGGCTGCCACTTACGGATATGCTTTCGGTAGGGAGATAAGAAGTTTTAGGGAAATATCTTCAACCCAAGACTACGCCGTCTCCATCGCTGAAACAGACCCCTATTGCCATGGCTTGGTCATCGTCTCGGAATCTCAATCATCTGGACACGGCAGAAGAGGAAGGGAATGGTTATCACCACAGGGAGGTTTATGGTTCTCTGTAATTACTAAGTCTGACATAAAGAGTAGGTCCGCCATATTTCTGTCTTACGCTATGTCTTTAGCAGTATGTGAAACCATGGCGAATAAATTCAACATAGAGGTCTCAATTAAATGGCCTAACGATGTCCTCATTAAGGCAAGAAAAGTGGCCGGAGTCTTATTAAGCTCTGCTATTCGAGGCGAGGGGTTAGAATACTGTGTTATTGGAGTGGGCATAAATTTGAACTCACGGCCACGAGATCTGAAAGGATCAACCTCACTGATTGAACATATAGGTCAATCGTCTGTTGCTGTAGAACCCTTTTTAGCTTCTATCCTTGTTCTCTTTAGTAACTACTATGATGAAATAGAGTCAGGAAATGAGGAACTAATCACCAAGCGCTGGAAATTACGTTGTCCAGTTATAGGAAAAATGGTCAGTGCAAAGGTGGATGGAGTTCGACTTGATGGGATCGCCAGTGATATCGATTCAGATGGCTTACTGACACTGGTAACAAAAAGTGGCCAAAAGGTTAAAATTTCGGATACGCAAGAATCGTCAATTAAAATCGGGTCATGAATCGTCACTGATACCTAGTTCCTGTTACTACTTGCCAGCTTACATATTACATTAACGTCATTCACATTGGTCAACGTCTTTCCCGTTATAACTTGTGAACCCAACCTCCTAAATGCATTGCTGCTGTCATGATTCTCCAGATACCCTAGAAGTTGCATTTTGCTATCTCTATCCTTATTTACCATAGTGCCATTAACAAGTGCTCCGGCAGCAGTAGAATTGCCATCTATGCCATCAGTTCCCACACAGCAAATTGAGACCTCCTGGCCAGAGTAACTTTTGAGTGACAATAAAGCATACAATGCTGATTCTTGATTCCGACCTCCTGTTCCATTGTTCCCTTGCTTATTTAGACGAACTGTAGTTTCTCCACCGAGGACAACTGCAAATGAGCTTGACAATGATTGCAATTCATTTGCCAAGTGGGATAGCCACTTCCCATGCTCCGCCACATCTCCGTCAAAGTTAGAACCAAGTACCAGGGTATCTATTTTTTTTGACCTTAAATATTGTGAAGCTGCATCACAAGCCATTGTATTATTCCCAATTATGGCATGATTCTTTTTGCTATTGAATTCTAAGATGTCTTGATTACCTTTTTGCTCTTCTTTGATTCCATTAGTGACAACTTTCCTGATCCTGCTCAGGTGAGAATTATCAACATTCCAGATATCATATTTTGACAAGATTCTTTTTGCATCGACGAAGGAGGTACGATCGGGGCATGTGGGACCAGATGCAATAATCTGAACTTTGTCACCTATCACATCTGAAATCACGAGGGTCAAGAAGGTAGTTGATTTAGGTGAAAATCGGATCAGTTTCCCTCCCTTTACCTGTGAGAGGTGCATTCGCACTATGTTCAGATCTTGAATCTCAGCCCCAGCCGAGAGCAACAATTTTGTGACATATCTCTTATCAGCTAATGTAATTCCTCTCACTGGAAGAGACATAAGAGCAGAACCGCCTCCTGATAATAGTACAAAAACTAGATCAGCAGGTTTGGCCCGGCGAAGAGTACTAACAATCAATTTCGTACCCCTAACGCTATTCGTATCAGGTAACGGATGCCCAGCTTCAATTACATCTATTCCGGGGACCTTTTTTGATGTTCCGTACGGGGTAATAATCGATCCAGAAATCTGCATGGCGTTCACATTGCCTTGCCAGAGCACTTTTGTCAAACCGGCCGCCATGGGGACGGAGGCTTTTCCAGCGCCAACTATATAGAACTTGTCGTAGTCCGAGAAGTCGTAAGTTAATGTTTTATTACTAATATCTAAAACCGTCAATTTATCTCCAACCCTCTTAACAGCGTTTGATATCAATTTCCTGGGCTCAACTTCTCTTATGGCCACTTCCACTGCAGATAATGCGAGTTTACTGGATGTCATTCCACTGTACCTTCTCAATATTGAATCCTTATTGCGAATAACTGAATTGGTCATCTAGTGCTTACGACATAGTATTAAGTAATCTGGATATGAAGATTGGGTTTCTCATTGTAAAATTTTTTGGATCTATTTGTGAAGTTGATATAAAAAAAATCTTTGCAAATTTGTTTGGCGAATCTATAACTTTACAAATCATTTCAATAATCAGTCAATTGGCAAACGATTATTCATTAAGCATATTTGCAGTTTCCAATTTTTCTCAAGATACATTAATCTAGTAAATGATACAGAACTATTATGCTTGTGCTAGATGAAATGGTGCTCGATCTTAAGTTGAAAGGTGTTTCTGGAAGAAGAGGACTTATGTTCGTACCTTACTACGGAAAGTCGCGGGCATTCATTGGCAATTATAAGTCATGGAAAGAATTCAATTCAGATGGGCGAATCGCCGAAGTGGCAAGCTCTCTGTTAAGTCACGAAACATTACATCTCACCCTGAACAAGGTATACTTTAGTGCCTCTGCACAATTGGATGAGCTCTTTGGTCAATCAAATTATTGGGAGAAGTATACCCACGGATTGGGCGAATTTGAAGATTTGCAGATTAATAGGCGTTATACTTCAAAAAATGCCGGAAAACGTGCGAGAAAAAGAAATAGAAAGAAGTGAAATTCTGCAAACGCCGGTGATTTTCTCCTGAGCTCGCTAAGAAGTGGTTCGAAGTCATCACAGGATGGAGAGTCTGATCTTGGTCAATGCTTTCAAGGAGATACGTAACTGAATCACAGTTATCGCGGCATCACAATCTATTTGGGGATGCTACACTACCATATGACCACATCTGACAGGCATAGTAAGATAGAAGGCTTATGCGTATCGGCTGAGGGTCTTTACTCAGAGTAGGTATTCGAGACGGAGTAGGACTCAAGGTCCTTTGGATTAAATAAATATCATGCAGTATTGGTTGGATTCCAGTGAATAACTCTCTACCGGAGTTATATGCAAATCATTATCACTGGATTGCCAAGAAATAGGGAAGCACTAGTCTGCTCCACTGACAATAAATATGGTGTATGATTCACATACACTAAATCTTGCATTCGAAGAGAGAAATGGAACTGCATTTTGTCAGACTTGACTTTCCGGCCGATCAGTTCAGAATATTCGAAAGGATATACAATGCATTTGAAATCGTTTTCCTGCTAGAATCATTACAAGGACCCAAAGAATTATCGGAAATTTCCATTATTGGCTTCGACCCAATAACTAGGATCACTATTCAAAATGATAAGGTTATCGTGACAGGAGAAGAATTGACACAGCAAGAAAAAATAGATGACCCTTTGGCGCCGATCAAGCGTTTGATTCCGAGCGTAAAGGATCAACGCTTTCGATACGTTGGGGGGGCCGTCGGGTACATATCTTACGATACAATAAATTTATGGGAAAATCTGAGATCGAAAAAAAGGAAAAAAAAATTTATCTCAGACACTTTTCCAATGCTTGAGTTAGGTATCTACACCGATGGGATCATCGTGGACCACGCCTCAGACAAGGCGTATTACTTTCATCAAGGGAAACGTTCACGGTACGCTCAAATATCCAAGTTTCTTGGGATTTATGATAAGGGGGATTCTGTGGGGTTTAATTTCTCTTCCCCTATAAACAATGTTTCAAGAAATCAGTATATGGAGATGGTGAAAAAAGCAAAGGAATTTATCTATAGGGGAGATATTTTCCAGGTCGTTTTGTCACGCAACCTGAGATTCAGTGTTGCAGGCGATCCTTTATACGTCTATCAGAGCCTGAGAAAGATTAACCCTTCTCCTTATATGTATTTTCTAAAACCCAGTCCCAGTTTACAGATTATAGGATCCAGTCCAGAGATGCTTTTACGTGTTTCAAACAGTTATCTGGAGACATATCCTATTGCTGGAACCCGGCCTATAGTCAACCAAACCAAGATAAATGAAAAGTTTATGAAAGAACTCCTGAACGACAAAAAGGAAATCGCCGAACATACTATGTTAGTTGATTTGGCTCGAAATGATGTCGGTCGAGTTAGCAAGTATGGGTCAGTAAATGTTAAAGATCTGATGACAGTAAAGCGGTTTAGTCATGTTCAGCATATGGTGACTCATGTATCGGGTTCACTACAAGACTCTTATGATCAGTTTGATGCCTTTAAGGCTCTCTTTCCAGCGGGGACAGTATCTGGAGCACCTAAAATACGGGCAATGGAAATCATAGATGAATTGGAACCTTCGAAAAGAGGTCCGTACGCAGGCGCGCTGGGATATTTTTCTTCTAACGGCTCATGTGATTTTGCCATAATTTTGCGATCGCTCTTTATCCGAGAGAACAAGGCGTACGCACAGGCAGGGGCAGGAATTGTGGCTGAATCTAGTCCCGCTTCTGAGTGGAATGAAACAGAACAAAAGCTGAATGCGATCCTCATGGCCTTACAGGATTCGAGGACATGTGGGCTTGAAATAGCCGATAATTAATCCTTTAGATTTGCCCTAGACTTTTTCCATTCGCAAGTCAAAATCAGATGGGTTCAAGCTAACTCCGCATAGATTGCATCTCCCTTTGAAGGGTCTTAACACATCCTTGACTGATTTCAAATTGATGATTCTGTTAATTTTACATCCGCAATTCTCACAGACTATCTGTATTGAAGGAAATGACACTAGGAGTCGCCGCATGTATCTGGGCGTCCGTAGATATGAAATGATTTGTAAATTATCTTACACTTTTTGCTCTGGTTATTCTAAACGAAAGGTAAAAAGGAATAAATAACAAAAGCCAAGCTTATAATAGGTCTTGGCTCTGGATCCTGTTTGCGGTATAGAATTATCGGAAGAGCTAGCAATCCCACTTAGTTATCATGGTAAGGAATACTTTTTCTGTTGCGAGGGTTGTAAGGGTATCTTTACTAGGAAACCTAAAAAGTATTCAGGACGAAAGGTTTGACATCTCCTGATCGGATGTCTAGAATACCAGGACTAAGCAAATCATGTGAATTTTTATGAAGGCAGTTTTTGTTGGTCCCAATGGGGGTGTGACAGTGAAGGGTGTTCCAGCTCCATTTCCAAAAAAAGATGAAATAGTAGTTCGAATGAATGTATGCGGCATATGTGGCTCTGATCTGGAAAAAACAAGAGTTTCGTATGGGATGGGTTCCACTAAGCTGGGTCATGAGCCAGTAGGCGTGATAGTCAAGGTAGGGAGCAGGATTACCCGCTTCAAAGAAATGGAGCGCGTCTTCGTCCATCACCATGTTCCATGTTATTCATGTTACTATTGCTCTCATAACGATGAAACGATGTGTGATTCTTACCAGCTGAACAATTTGGAACCATGCGGGTTATCCGAAGAATTTCTTGTTTCATCTTCACATATCGAGCGGGGAGGAGTTCTTAGAATTCCGACGTCTGTAACAGACGAGGAGGCTTCATTAATCGAACCCTTAGCATGTTGTATTAGAGCTATAAGCAAATGTGACACTAAGCATATGGAAAATGTTGTAGTTTTGGGAGCTGGACCAGTAGGTTTGATGAACGCTCTATTAGCTAGGGATGCTGGGGTCAATAGGGTGGTATTGGTCGATCCTAATGAATTCAGATTGGATTTTGGCAGGAAGATGGGTTTTGAGGTCGTACATCCCATAAGGGACAGCGAGAAAGCAATGAGCCTAAGGGATAGTCTTTCCCATAGGGGGGCAGACTTGGTTATTGTCGCAACTGGAAATCAAGAGGCGTTTACTAAGTCTCTCAGAATGGTAAGAAAGGGCGGGTCTATCGTTCTTTTTGGCGTTCCCGCAAAATCCTCGCTTGTGAATGTTGATCTTTCACATCTGTACGCCAACGAGATCTCAGTCCTGTCTTCGTATGCGGCGACTGAACGGGAAACCAATCAAGCATTAAGTTTGTTGTCCAGTAAACGCTTGAATTTTGGAAGCCTGATAACGCATCGTTTTGATCTAGAAAACTCTCCGTCTGCTTTTAAATGCGCCCATGATGCACTTGATGCTATAAAAGTTGTGATATTGAACCAGAAAAAGAAATAATAGGCCTAACCGTCGCTATCCTGTAACAACTATGAATTGGGGAATGAAAAACAGGCTATCTCAAATTATGGGTCATGACGGTCGGTGTGTGATGCTCGCAGTGGACCACGGTTATTTCTTAGGACCAACTGAAGGATTAGAAAGCCCTAGGGAGGTCATCAGTCCCCTCATGCCATTCGCCGATTCAATTATGCTAACAAGAGGTGTTCTTAGGACATCTGTCCGCCCAGAGTATTGCGTTCCAGTTGTTCTTCGAGTATCCGGAGGAAGTAGTATAATCAGCGATGACCTTTCCAAGGAAGCTGTAATTGCGAGTGTTGAGGATGCCATCAGACTCAACGCGAGCTGCCTGGCAGTATCCGTGTTCGTAGGCAGCAAGCACGAACACCAGACCCTAATGAATTTAGCAAAATTAGTCGATGAGGGAGAAAAATACGGCATCCCAATCCTTGCGGTTACAGCCGTTGGAAGAGAAATGTCGCGTGACTCGCGATATTTGGGATTATCGTGTAGAATTGCCGCAGAGTTTGGAGCTCATATAGTGAAGACTTATTATTGCAACGATTTTGACACAGTGGTAAGGTCTTGTCCAGTACCTTTAGTTATTGCAGGGGGCAAGAAACTTGATGAAAAGGACGCATTAAAGCTGGCACAAAATGCAATAGTGTCCGGTGCGTCTGGGGTAGACATGGGCAGGAATATTTGGCAATCAAAAACTCCGGTCTCTATGATTAAAGCAGTGAGATCGATCGTGCATGATGGTCTAGATGTTGATGAAGCTTATAGTAGCTTCATTCGAGGGACTGCTAACACTGATGTGCCAGCCAAACTCCATAAGTAAACTGTCTTTAGAATAACACTTATAAATTATAATTAATATTTGGTCAGATACACAATTTGAAATATGGAATCATGTTCTTATAGAAAGGAATTGTTTCATTTGTTACCTTACGGAGGAAGAGTTCTATTGTGACGAGAATGAAAGGTGCTGAGGCCTTGATGAGGTCTTTAGAAAAAGAAGGAGTCGATTTTGTTTTTGGTCTTCCTGGGGGAGCAAATCTTCCTATATACGATGCGTTGGTAGATGCGAAGATTCGACACATTCTTGTTAGACATGAACAGTCGGCTGCTCATATGGCGGATGGGTATGCCAGGGTAAAAAGAAAGGCCGGCGTATGTTTTGCGACATCTGGTCCCGGCGCGACAAATTTGATAACTGGTATAGCGACAGCCTATGCAGATTCGTCGCCGATGGTTGCTGTGACTGGTCAAGTTCCTTTGGAGATGATCGGAAAGGATGCCTTCCAAGAAACGGACATAGTAGGGATAGCGAATCCGTGCACGAAATACACGTTCCAGCCCAGAAGGGCTGTCGAGATACCTGAAACAGTTAAAAAGGGATTTTATATTGCTGAAAGTGGCAGGCCAGGTCCTGTTTTAATAGACATTCCAAAAGATGTTCAACAGGACTCTCAGGATATAGAATTTCCAGATCTAATAAAAGTGAGGGGATACAACCCCTCCATTGAAAGCGATCTTTCGACCATTGGAAAGGCTATCGAGTTATTGTTAGAAGCAGAACGCCCTATAATTATGTCTGGTGGTGGCGTAATCCTAGCAGGAGCATTTTCGGAGTTGAAAGTCCTTGCAGAATTGTTGTTGGCGCCAGTCGTTACAACATTCAAGGGAAAGGGGTCATTTCCGGAAAACCATCCGTTGGCAATGGGACCGATAGGGATGCATGGTCATGCGGAAGCTAATAAAATCATATTGGAGGCAGATTGTATTCTTGCTATAGGAGCAAGATTCTCTGATAGATCTGTCGGAAAATTTGATGAATTTGGCAAGAATATGAATATAATTCATATGGATATCGATCCTGCTGAAATAGGGAAAAATAAGGCCGTTGACGTTGCTATTGTGGGAGATGTAAAATCATCAATGAAAGCTATGGTCAAGATGTTAAGTAAAAAAATGATTAAGCGTGGTGTAAGAAACCCGTGGTTGAAAAGGAGGAAGGAGCTTATAGATTACTATTCTGAGAGTATCAAAGATTATCCGAGAGATCTTACTGCTAGAAAGGTACTAAAGAAATTGAGACAGCAACTTCCAAATGATGCAATAGTAACAACAGAGGTGGGACAGTGTCAGATGTGGACGTCACTTCACTTCGATGTAATCTCGCCTGGAACTTTCTTCAGCTCTACTGGGCTTGGGACTATGGGGTTTGGATTTCCTGCAGCAATAGGGGCCAAGGCCGCAAAACAGAGTGTTCCTGTAGTAGATATTGCTGGTGACGGATCGTTCAATATGAGCGAGAATTCTCTTGCGGTATCTGTGTTGGAAAATCTCCCTGTAATTGTAATCTTGCTGAACAATTACATGCTCGGAATGGTAGCTCAATGGCAAAGAACCTTCTATAATAGAAGGTACGAGGGAGTTCATCTTCACAATTGCCCTGATTACTCCAAAGTGGCAGAGGCATATGGGGCTCAAGGAATAAAGATCCAGTCGATGTTGGAGCTAGATAATGCGATCAAATCGGCACTTAAGAGCAATGTGGCCACCGTCATTGACATTCCAATCGACCCAGAGGAAGATGTTTATCCTTTTGTCGCACCAGGGACAGGACTAAAGGATATGATTATTGGTTCATAGGATCTAAGGGGTAAATGAGTCACATCGAATACGTCGCTGAAAAGGCTTCAGACGATCTTTACATATTATCCGTCTTAGTCGAGGATAAGCCAGGAGTTCTCTTTAGAGTCACCAATTTGTTTAGGGCAAGAAATTTCAACATAGAAAGTATCACTGTAGGCTACAGCGAGTCTGCCGACCTTTCTCGAATGACGATAACAACAAGAAGTGATGATCGTACACTGGATCAGCTTGTGAAACAACTTGGAAAGCTCATTGATGTAGTCGAAGTACGGGTGTTGAATAAAGTTAACACGGTCTATAGGGAATTGGCACTTATTAAAATGAAAGCTGAAGATCCGACCTCGAGGGCCGAAATTACCAATCTTGCTTCCGTTTTCCGTGGTAAAATACTGGATATAAATAGGCTTACACTAACTGTCGAGATCACAGGGACGCCGAGCAAAATTGATGCGTTTAGAAATTTGGTGTCAGATTTTGGCATTGTTCAACTGGCACGTACTGGTGTGTCAGCGCTGCCAAGGGGGGGTTAGCCAAAGGTTGAGGGACGGGGGTGTGGTGGATGAGTCTATATAAAATAGCAATGATTAGGGGTGATGGAATAGGACCTGAGTTAATCGACTCGGCAACGTGTATCTTGAATACAATAAATGATAACTCGTCAGTGAAATTTGCCTTAATACCTTTGGAGGCTGGTGATGGTGCACTTAGTAGATTCAACAATGCTTTGCCAGAATTCACTTTATCGGCTATACGTAAATCAGATGCGTGCTTGAAGGGACCCGTTGGAGAGAGTGCTGCTGACGTCATACTTGTCATTCGACAGCTATTTGACCTGTACGCGAATATAAGACCTATAAAGGCATATCCAAATACGAATTCTTTAAAAGATGGCGTAGACCTGGTAATTGTAAGGGAGAATACTGAAGACCTATATCTCGGGTGGGAATTTTGGTCTGACGACGAAACTGTAATTTCCCTTAGGCGGATTAGCAAGAAGGCCATCGAAAGAATTACGGAGTACGGTTTCAAACTGGCTAGATTAAGAGATAAAACAAAAAAGGTTAGCCTAATCCATAAAGCAAATGTATTAAGGAAAAGTGACGGATTCTTCAGGAAAATAGTCTACGAAATAGCATCATTAAATAGTGATATTCGGTTTGAAGAAATGTATGTCGACGCATGTGCGATGAATCTTATTAGGAATCCTCAGGATTTTGACGTGATCGTCACCTCAAATCTATTTGGCGATATTCTATCCGATGAGGCGGCACAAGTAGTTGGAGGATTAGGGATGGGACCTGCAGCAAATATAGGGAACCATTTCGGTGTCTTTGAGCCAGTTCACGGAGCAGCATTTGATATCCAAAACAAGAATATTTCAAATCCTATTTCCATATTACTTTCAACTGAGCTGATGCTTCAGTGGCTAGGAACGCAGCGTAATGACAAGCAAGCTATTTTAGAGGCAGATCGGATAGAGAACGCAGTAGTTCGAATGTTGAGTGAAAATAGGAAGACAAAGGATCTCGGCGGTAATCTTACTACTGAAGAATTCACAAGAAGGGTAGTGGATTATCTCTATTCGAACTGAATATCCGAGTGAGACCAAATAACATATTTCGTCAAAAGTGAGAAGCTGTGAAGGATTTGTATATAAGTAAGTCTGAATGTTACTTAATTCATAGTTATGGAGGTCAATGGTGAAGCTGTAACTGGTATAGCTTTGATTCTGCTCTCAATTCTCTTCCTTTTCGCGGGTACAATAAATGATGTTTGGTCAATCTTAATTCCTGCAGACTTTTTGATTTTAGCTATCGGCATTGGTTTTCTGAGCCTAGGGGTCATAACATTGCGAAGAAAAAAGAGGCACCAGATAGCTTAGGTGTAAATGGACTATTCTCAAGACGCAAGTCGTTCTTTGCCCAGATTTATAAACAGGTTCATTCCTATTCTTATAAATTGGGTAGTCGAAGAAGATCGAGGAATAAGCCAGTCAGAAAGACCAGAACTGTTGAGGGAAGATGTCCTAAATGTACAACAATTGTAAGGTTCAATGTTAGTGGCCAAGTAGGCAATGAAATTTATGAATGCACAGGATGCATGTCAAAGTTTCCCATTGACAGCCTCTAGTGATCTCAGATTGTCTAGCGAATAATTGTATATATATCGATGCTTATTCATAGAAAAGGCATATAGGATAAGAACCGTACTATGGATTCAATGGATGGGAAATTGCAGTATGACGGAAAGATCTTTCTCTATAGCAGTGGTATGCCTGACGATCTGATCAAGAAAAGTAAGCTTAAATTGGTGGAAATGGGAGTTTCCGATAATGACATTGTGGTGATTACCGCACCAGAGGGCGTCCCAGAGGGAGCAATAATGGTCACGATCTGGCCACACTATCTATCAGTTGCAAAGGTAAGAAAGGTGAGAGAAGGTTCAATATACGCTCCTCAACTTTTCAATGTCGACCTTTTATGACGCTGCTGGGACAGATAAATGGACTCGGCTCTTATCACCTACTTCTGTAAAAAGGGTAAACACCCCGATTGTCCGGGTGAATGGCCGATTGGAGATAGTGATGGGAATGACGACTGTTCGTTCAATGTGATTATAAAGAGATGTGCATGTGAGTGCCATCGGACCTAATAAGTTCCCATCATTTGCGCAGTATTCGTTTATCGTGCCAAGGGGGGTCAGACATGTTAGTGAATCCTAAAGTCATCCTTTATTTCAGTTAGCCACCACTTCATCATACCCCTTCAAGATTGAAACCGATTCTTCTCATTAAATGTTTAGCCACGCCTTGTATCCGATTCGCTAGTCTCACAACTACTATCCCCTCTGAAGGTTGTCCGTAAAGAACTATTGTCTCTGGTGGCGCGTAGGCAATCAACGGAAGAGCGAGGAGATCTTCTTCACCTATTATCCTTACCAGTACAGGGTCGTGACTCTTTAGTGCTTGAAAGAGAATTGTAATAGCTTTCGAAGATATTGAACCGGGGCGATTTGAGCAGGTAAACTCGACTAGCTCCATACTCGATAGTCGAGAGATCATGGATTTCAATTCAGAGATACCTGTTGTAGAGAATGACCTCTTCTCAAAGCCGTCAACAACGCTCAAGTCGGGAACGACGTCAAAACTGACGACTTTCGCCGTGGTCGTATCCCCGACAGTGATCAACTTGCGAGTTGCACGACGGAGATCGACTATTCTACTCTTTTCTACCCGATCATAGCTTATCAGCTCGCCTAGAGGCCTTTTCAGAAGATCGATAATTTCCCTTTGAACAGGCTTCACATAATCATTCATTACATCGAAGTTGCTTTTTCAGTAATATCATCATCCTTAACCGTAGCAGCGATCACGCTAATCCGACCTGCAACCAACTTTGACACCTTTCCGAATGCTAAACTGGCTAACGAATCTGGCTCAACCAAAGTCACCGGTCTTCCTGCATCACTCCCTTCTCTTATAAGAGGATGTAAAGGGATCTCACCCAAGAAAGGTACGTTAAACTTATCGCTAATCTTCTGTCCTCCGCCCTTTCCGAAAGTGTAAGAATTTTCACCACAATGCGGACAGACAAAATAACTCATGTTTTCAACTACTCCCAGTATGGGAATATTGAGTTTACTAAACATCCCAATTGATTTAATAGCAACATTCATGGCTACATCCTGAGGGGTAGTGACTATCAAAACACCGGTTATAGGAAGAGTTTGAGCCATTGTAAGTGGTGCATCACCTGTCCCTGGTGGCAGATCTATGACAAGGTAATCTAAGTCTCCCCATTCCACATCTGTTATGAATTGCTTAATGATTCCTGAGACTATTGGTCCACGATATATACCGGCTTGCTGCGACTGTTCATAAAAAAAGCCCATGGAAATAACCTTTACCCCATTTGAAAGTATAGGCTGTATCTTGTTGTTTACTATCGGTGGAGAATCTCTTAGCCCTAGCATTAGGGGAACGCTAGGACCATAAATGTCTGCGTCTAGAAGACCGACACTGGCGCCCGACCTGGCCAGCGCTAGTGCTATATTCACTGCCACGGTCGTCTTTCCCACACCACCTTTTCCGCTAGCTACCGCGAAGATATTCTTCACCCTAGGAAGTAACTCATCCATAGAAATCGCCCTTCCTTCCATAACCTTGGCAGTAACCCTCAGATCTAAGTGATCTACGCCAATATTTGCCATGGAATTTCTTACCTCCTGTTCTATTTCACTATTGAAAGGACATGCAGGAGTAGTTAACTCAAGAGTGAATGACACTTTTTCATCTTTAATGCTTAGATCTTTGATCATGCCCATAGAAACGATATCCTTGTGCAATTCTGGATCGATAATCTTCTTGAGGGAGGACATAACCTGATCAACATTAGTCATATATTATGAGTAATTTGAAGCTCACAGTATTTAAATCGTTAAGAGTCATCGGATCGCGATCTATGTTAACTACCGAAATCTATTACGTGTGATATACCTTCGTATCTTATATCCAAAGATTAATAAATTGATGCTCCGTCGCTATCAATTGTATATTATGTTTGCGATCGTGCATATGAGCGACGTCATCAGAATCCCTCCCGATCGATTGACCCCATCTCTTAATAGAACTGCTATTGGAATTCTTAAAGAGAAATATGAAAGCATGATCAGCCCGGAGCTTGGATATGTTATTATGATTATAGAGGCTTTTACGAACCCGGTGGGTAAGCTCGTGGCAGGCGATGGGGCAACATATCATAGAGTAAGATTCAAGGCGTTGACATTCTTTCCAAGATTACAGGAAATAGTTGAAGGGGAGATAGTTGAGATAACCGATTTTGGAGCATTTGTCAGAATAGGACCAACGGATGCCTTGCTTCACTTGTCCCAGATAACAGATGATTTTCTCAGGAGTGATGTGAAGCAAGGACTAATATTGGCGAATCAGTCTTCTAGATCTATTAAAATTGGATCAAGGTTAAGGGGTAGAATAACAGCTGTCAGTCTAGGCAAAGGCGCCGCCATGGGCAAGATAGGGATTACATGCAGACAGCCATTTTTGGGAGCCATCGAATGGGTAGAACAGGATGTGCTTAAATCACAACAAAGCCAGTCTACAGCTCCGATAAAGGAAAAAAAGCGGGGTTCAAGTAAGTAATGCCTAGGGAACTTGCGTGTAAGAAATGCAAGGCGTTGACCATCGGCAAGGTTTGTCCTGTGTGTAATTCTACTGATTTGACACCTCACTGGACAGGGATGATTCTGGTATTCGATCCTTCTAATTCCCGCGTAGCCACAACTCTTGATCTTCATGTTCCTCACAAATACGCGCTAAAGGCTTCATGACGTTTCTGGGACCTGAAGATTTTGTTTCCTTATTTGGATACCTGGATCGGCGAAAACAAATTCTTTCATTTCTTGAGGAGGACGTTGGTAATGGCGATATCACGAGTGAGGTACTAATACCGGAGGATCTCAGTGCAGAAGCTGAGGTATGGTATAAGGGAACCACGGAGAGCGCAGTGGTATGTGGTATTCAGGAAGCATGTACGGTGTTGGAAATTTGTGACTGCAGTACTACAAAATTAGTTGAAGATGGGGCTGTGCTGACTAACGATCAACCAGTAATCGCGATAAAGGGAAGTGCAAGGGGCATACTTAAGGCTGAACGGACTGCTTTAAACTTATTAATGCGTATGAGTGGAATAGCGACAGAATGCCGTAAATATAACAGTCAACTACGAAATCTTGGTGTTAACACTCTGGTCACAGCTACTAGAAAAACATCTCCTGGGATGAGGCTATTTGATAAGAAAGCAATAGTGGTTGGGGGGGGAAATCCCCATCGAATGGGACTATATGACAGGATACTCATAAAGGACAACCACATCGCAATTATGGGGAATGCCAGTGAATGCATAGCCACGGCTAGAAAACATGCCGGAAGCAACCAGAAAATAGAGTGCGAGGTTCGTTCAACAGATGAACTTCTATCAGTCGTACGAGCCGGTGCAGATACCGTTATGTTAGACAATTTTTCCACGGATAACGCCAAAGAAGCTATGTGTAAATTACGTGACTTGGGCTTAAGAAACCACGTACTTGTGGAGATATCTGGGGGCATCAACGAGTCCAATTTCCGAGATTTTGCTGACTTGAACCCTGACTTCATCTCAGTAGGTTCAATTACACATTCTACTAAAGCTGTAGATTTCAGTATGACCGTAAAGAGCTGAAATATCCTGCAACCTTTTCCCAGTTGCCTATTAGTGAATCTCTTTTGAAGACTTTATACTGCAATCATCCTCTCAATCGCTAGCCTTGCTTTTGATCTGATTCTATCGGGAACGTTAACCACGTAAACATTTCTTTTCAATGAATCGTACAACTTCTCTAGGGTGATCATCTTCATATATTTGCATATAGCGTCCTCTTTTAACGGTATGAAGGTCTTCCCAGGGTTCTGGGTTTTCATTCTGTGAAGAATTCCAATTTCAGTGGCCACTACGAATCTGTTGGAGTCAGAGGATGAGGTATACTTGATCATACCCTCAGTAGATAGTACATGACAAGGGTGCTTGATATCGCCTTCACCATAGTGGTACAGTGCAGAGGTAGTACATCCACATTCTGGATGAATTAAAAGCTCAGTATTTCGGTCAAGAAGCCTGTGTATATCGCTAAACGTCATACCTGCATGAACATGACATTCGCCTGGCCAAATATGCATATTCCTCCTGCCAGTTTGCCTGGCAACATATGACCCTAAGAACATGTCCGGTAAGAAAAGTATCTCCTTATCCGGAGGAATGGATTTTGCAATATCGACGGCGTTAGTTGAGGTGCAACAATAATCTGATAGTGCCTTGATTTCAGCTGATGTGTTTACATAGCTTATAACAACAGCATCTGGATGTCTTGATTTCCATTTGATAAGTTCGTCAGGATTAATAGCAGAAGCCAGAGAGCATCCTGCCTGAGTATCCGGTATCAATACTGTCTTTTCTGGACATAATATCGCTGCTGTTTCAGCCATAAAGTGTACCCCGCAAAATACGATTATATCAGCGTCTGTGCCGGCAGCTGCTCTAGAGAGCGCGAGTGAATCACCTACAAAATCGGCGATATCCTGGATTTCCGGATTCTGGTAGTTGTGAGCCAGAATCACAGCATTCCGCTCTTCTCTTAACTGTCTTATTTTCACATCATAATTTCCGATTTCTAACATTATTGTAATTTAAACTAAGATTGACCACTACACAATTTAAATTAGCACAATTTAGGATGGATTTGCAACTTCCTTGCAATCAATAGGCAATAGTTGCCCCATTTGGGAAGTCAACGCATGTCATTCCTATGTGACACTTTAATGAGTCCAGCTGCTGAACGTTCAGATGCAGATTTAGAATTTATATATGTGTAATATGTTTATACATAAATTAGATGCCAACCCATGGATCGTTAACTAAAGCTGGAAAGGTCAGGGGTCAAACACCAAAGATACAAGGAAAGGTAAGAGATAGTCCTGTTTCCAGGTTGCGTAACAAGAATAATTATACTAAACGGTTCGAAAAAAGAAGATCTCCAGGTCAAAGAAAACCTGAAAGGGGATCTAGGCGGTAAGGTACTGCGAAGGTTAGTACGGTACAAGTAGTCACTGAAATACTCTTGAAGAACGTCGGTATCATAGGTTTTGGGGCTATAGGTCATCAAATTGCAAGATCGATAGATAGCAGCTTCTTATCATTAGCTCGATTAAGTTTTGTTCTTGATTCGTCCCTAAGCCGGTTAGAGGTAGCAAAATCCTTAGTGAATGAAAAACCAAAGACTTTTTCTGATTCGGATCTTCTTTTTGAATCTGAATCATATAAGAATACCCAAATTATTGTAGAATCAGCAAGCAGGGCCGCTGTTCGGGATTACGCTAAGCGTATCTTAATTGATGGAAAGTATCTTATCATTTTTAGTGTAGGTGAATTAGTTGATCAGAAGTTTTTGCGGGACCTTGAATCAGAGGCCGTGAAGCACAGCGGCGTCATTCACATTCCGACTGGAGCAATAGCTGGCTTAGACGCGATCAAATCGGTCAGAAACAACTTGGAAGAAGTCACAATTTCTACAACCAAGAATCCCAGATCGTTAGCTGGAGCCCCTTATTTTGACATCTACAAAAATATGGATTTACAGGAACTTAAGGAAAGCACAATACTGTACGAAGGAGAAGTCAGTAAAGCAGTTGAGTTGTTTCCTTCTAATGTGAATGTCTTTGCTGCATTAACACTTGCAATAGGCAATATCACCAAGATCAAGGTTAGAATAATAGCAGATCCAAACATAAGAGTTAATCGACACCAAATTGATGCCAGAGGTGGATTCGGGAGTTTGCAAGTTATCACAAATAATATACCTCACGCAGAAAACCCCCGGACAAGCGAATTGGCCATATTTTCTGCTGTTGAAACCGTAAGATCAGCATGTAATGAAACGCTCAAGATTGGAAGTTGAGCTCCATTGGCTACCACGATTTATATAGGGTA
>DASQQK010000070.1:0-8994 GCA_035643435.1 Nitrososphaeraceae archaeon
CGATTTAAGGTCTTTCTGTTGCATAATCTCGTCCTACTTCAAATGCCTCAAGTATCATGCTTTTGAAATTATCGACCCATTCTGGTTGATATGCTTTTCTGTTGGCCTTTGCCTGTGAAATCCAACCACACCACATAGAACACATTATTGCCATGCTAAGAACGTTATGTGCCTCATCTCTTCCGCCAAAGTGACCTCTGTGATCGTGCTTAAATTTTCTTTGTAGTTCAGTGGCCAAGCTATTGAATGTACTATTACTTATGATGTTAGCTGGTATGTAGTTTCCTTGAATATAATCTACTATCTCTTTCTTGTGTGATCGTAGGTATTCATTAATGAATATCATGTTCTATCTTAAAGCTGATACTAGGGCATGTAATTGTTCCTCTAATTTAGATATTTATTGACAGGAGTACCACGCTGCTAATTTAGATATTTATTAGCGATATCCTCAAACGGCTAAAGATCTAGAGAACGGGATAGATAGGACTTGTAAATGCAACAAAAAATAACAGTCAGACGTATCAATACATTCGTTATGTCTTCCATAAGTACAACGCTCACATACAATTCAGGAAAATGACGCCATTCCAGCGCCGCTCTTTGTCGCAATATACTCCTTCTGGCTTTCAGAGATGTCCCGACTATTAGCCAATTCAATGCTATAGCTATCTAGTAACTTACTATCTAGAATCTACATTTAATTATAACCAAGGTATATAGAGCTGTTCTCGATTTGAAAGTTCTGGGACTAATTAGGATTGAAGTTTGAAGAGTTCAAATTGGGTCAAACGTTCAAATCACATATTTGTATTAGTGAGTATGAATTTAAACAGTACATATCATTTGCTAAAGTGAAGAGTATTCTGCATCAAAATCCTCAATTAGCCAAAAACGAAGGGATCAAGGGTATACTTCTGCCTGGTCGTGCTATAATTGCACGTGCAGAGGGTGAGATGACACAACTGGTAGCATTTTCTGGTAATATCATGTTGCTCTACGGGATGGATGGAGATGATAACTGGAACAATAGACATACCAGATTTTTGAATGAAGCTTACGTAGGAGATAAGATCGAAGTAATGTACTATGTCTCGGATAAGAGAGAAGAAAATACTGGGAGGTATGGTATTTTGTCAATTGATATTCAGATTAAGCGTATACATGATAACAAACTTATCTTAGTATCTCGAAGAAACCTTTACAGAATTAAAAAGTAGGGTATTTGCTCTGCAAATAGCGTTATCAGGAAGTGACATTTAAAAATTTGAATACGAAATCAATCCCAGTAACATGAGATGTGACGTAAAGATTCCCGACGTATCTAATTTCATAAGCCAAAAATCAGGAAAATATTGGCCATATTAGAATAGTTTCTGATATTGATATGGAATTCCTCTTCCTTCCTCTGCATTATTAATTGAGAGCAACTTATACAGATTTGAAGAAAGGAGGTAATTCTACTATTTTTCTGGACCAATCAATGTGCTAAGCTGCAATATTTGTAAAGATAATAAGTTTTGATCAATAATTTGCAAAGATACAAATATCTCGAAATAGTATATAGGCATCATGATCTCGACAACGACGACTAAATCAGTAGATAGCTTCGCCCTATGTAGTTATTGCCATAAAATAAAGCGATGTAAGGGTCCTAACAATATATGTACTGAATGTATTAACGAAATGAAGGTTAGTGCTAGTCTAAATTAGCGTCATCCACCGACAAGGATAAAACAATGATAAAGTCGTAGTTATGTCAGGATCGAATGTTAACCAAAAAGAATGACCCCTTATTCTAGCTATCCATCAACTGTTGATAGAGAACGGATTGTGATTTCATCTGTCGGTTCAGAAATACTTTGTTTTGTAACCTAGAGACTATTAAAAAGACTTTCTGGCCAACATTCTGATAACTTGACGGGTTATCTAATTGGGTGTTAACCGTCGGGTCATAGAAGATTGTTATCAGAGTAGTCAATCTTCGATTCCCGAAAATTTGTTAGACCATGAAGCAGAGATATTGTTTAGCGTTCTTAACATATACTCAGAATTTTGACGAATCTCATCGAGCCTGTTCATATCGGGGCTACAATCTAGTTTGGGTTGTTCATTAAGACGCCCACCTCTCCACTGATGTCTGATAATTTTGAGCACAAAATATGTTTGTGAGGTGGTAGAGACCGTGGAGTCCGCGTCCCGTACATAAAAATTACAATTAAATGGAACTTAAGTCGAACTATTTTTGTAGAGTATGTGTAAAATTCTGTACGTAATACTTATAGTTACTATTATTATAGTTATTATGTTCGTGCTTGGATTTATATTTTGAACAATCCTAAGTATGTGAGTGGTCATTATTTAAGCTATTTATACTCTGTATAGAACATTACGTTTGTGAAAGGTAAATATGGTGAGTGCGATATGGAAGTTGTAGAGATAGAATTAGTTAAGACCTACAATAAGCACGTAAGCCTGTGTAATTAGTATAGAATTGCCAATGGTGCATACAGATATTGAAATTTTAACTCTTCTTACTAAATCATTGCTATCAGATTTCAGATATCTCAGCATAAAAAATTGAAATTGAATAGACCCAAACACATCATTATTCTTGGAAGTGGATTTGCAGGAATTGAAACTCTGAGAAGGTTGCAGAAGAAATTCAAAGATGATAATAGAGTAGAGCTTACTTTAGTTAGCAAAGATAACTTTCTTCTCTTTACTCCAATGCTTCCAGAGGTATCTGTAGGCATGATAGAGACTCGAGATATAATTACGCCGGTGAGAGTGTTCTGCAAAAAGGCTACATTCTATCAATCTATAATAAAATCTATAGATTTGAAGAAAAAAGAGGTTGTAATTGCAAATCTTATTGGTAATCAATATGATCATCATAGAACCCAAATTCATGTACTGAACTATGATTATGCGGTCATTGCGTTAGGAGGCGTAACTAATTTTTTTGGAAACAGGGAATTGGAAAGGTATACATTAACCATGAAAAGTATTGATGACGCCCTTATCTTAAGAAATCATATTATAAATGTATTAGAACAAGCCAGCTTGGAAGAAGGTGAAAACAAAGCAGAACATATTTTTCAAAAAGAGGACAATCAGCCGCAAGGATACAATGATGACCTTACAAAAAAAAGCCTTCTCACATTTGTCGTTGTGGGTGGCGGATTCAGTGGAATTGAGACAGTAGGAGCACTGAATGATTTTGTAAGAGAGACAATAACGACATTTTACAAGAATATCGATAATAAAGATATCAGAGTTGTTCTAATAGAGGGGGAGGACAAGATCATGAGTGAAGTAGATAGTGAATTGGGAACGTTTGTATTAAAAAGGTTAGAAGAGAGAGGAGTAGAATTCATATTAAATACATTTGTTGATAGTGCGTCTAAAGACCATATAAGATTGGCAAGCGGCATAACAATCCCCACTTATACCATAGTATGGACTGCAGGTTTAACTGTCAGCATGCTGATTAAAAACCTTGAATGTGAACATGCTGAAGATGGAAGGATTCTGGTAAATAATTACCTTCAGCTTTGTGACAATCCTCGGGTATACGCCTTGGGAGATTGTGCATATATTATGGACACAAAAACAGGAAGACCATATCCACCAACCGCTCAACATGCAATAAGGGAGGGAAAAATTGCTGCTCAAAACCTCATTACGAGTATTTATAATGAATTGAATCAAATAGAACAAAAAAGTAAAGAAAGAAAACTCAAGGAATTTAATTATAAATCTCGAGGAAAGATGGCAGAAATTGGAAAAAGAATAGGGGTGGCGGATATTTTTGGTTTGACGTTCAAAGGATTTGTCGCCTGGTGGCTTTGGCGAACATTTTACCTTGCACAAGTACCAACTAGAAGAAAGAAAATAAAGATTATTTTGGACTGGTCTTTGGATACGATATTCAGACCAGATGTTGCAATGATTAAGAGAATCAAAGGAGATGAATTTTTTGCTTCTAATGAGAAGGATATTACAGATATAACCCATGAAGAAAAAGTGGAGGGAAAAGTGGATAATGACGATACAGATAGCATAGAAAACCACAAAGGGATCTGAATCATTTACCGTTCACCCTGCATTACCTTGGATCTATATTTACGATCTGATTTATGATAGTGAACCACACAATAGCAATTCCCACTGAACTCAGCATGCATACAAAAATACATGTATGGCAATTATACAGATTTTCTGTAATAGACTGTTGATATATATATATACGTAGAAGATGCAGAATAGACCAACAATTCAGAATTAGTGAAAGTGGTAGATCAACCACTATCATATCATGATTACTATACATCACCACCACCATGAACATAAAACCTAATTACCATATTTACGAGAATATACTACATATGGCTAGGAGCGAACATGTTGAAGGGGACTCTTTGTCTCAAGAAAAAGATTACGGTAACAGATCTTTGAATAACAAGAAAAAGATGACTCCATTCGACGAATATACAATAAGAAGATCTCCTGATAATCCCTTAGGGGCTTCCATAGCCCTAAACAAAGAACTAATTGCAGAGATCAGGAAAGTCGAGGACTTTGCTTTTGAACTTGTAGATAAGAAGGATGGTATAAGATGGACGATCAGTAATAATATAGATAACGAATTTTTGCCTTTTTCTTTATCTATAAGTAGACCATACAGGGTTATGGAAAAAGGGTTACAAAATATAGAGATCCTTACCATTAGAAACCATATTTTTAATCATAATGGAAAATTCTATATGTTCACAAACCACCCAGAAGGTAGAGCTTGGAATGAATATCTTGGTGGTCCAAGGTTTATTTGCAGATTGGAGAAGTTTCCGTACACAAATCTCGTAGATGTCAATCAAGAAACTAAACATGAGCTGGCCAGATTTAGGGGAGTTCCCGTTGGCGAAGCAATCGGATTAGGGATATCAGATGAGGGTCACAAAGTTAAGGTATGGGAAGAATTGCGAGAAATTGGGCTATTTGTAGCCGCCTCATCATATCTTATATATTCGACAGCCTGATATGATTCGTTTACAATTCAGTTACATTTTATTTTGGTATGTATAATTATATAAATAATATTACAGAGGAATAAAGTGATCCAAAATGAAGGTAGATGCAAAGCGTGTCGGTTCCTTTCCCTTTTATAAATCAAATCCAAAAGAACGTGTCAGGAATTTCTCTGAAGTTCAGCTGCCATACAACGAAGAAGATGTTAAGAGAGAGGCTGACCGATGTTTACTTTGTGGAACACCTGTATGCATAGATGCATGTCCTGTTTTAATGGACGTCAGGGGTATGTGTGAGGCTGTTGCGAGGGGCGATTTCAAGAAGGCTTATGAACGAACAAGAGAGACCAATGCTCTTCTTGGTGTTACGGCGAGATGCTGCCCTCAATTGCAAGGTCTTTGCGAAGATGCGTGTGTACTTCGTTGGGCTGGTCAACCCATAGCGATAGGCCTCATCCAACGCTATATCGCAGATTGGGAAAAGAAAAATGCTAATCAGCAACCTGATCCTCCCAAGGTAAACACTTCAAAGCCTGGAAAAAGTATAGCTGTTATAGGTGCAGGGCCAGCAGGCTTGGCAGGTGCTGAGCTCTTGTGCAGATATGGACATCATGTTACTATATATGAGGAATTACCTACTTCGGGTGGTACTGCTTGGTATGGAGTCCCAGACTACCATCTTCCTAAAGATGTGCTGCTTTATGAAATTGATAGAATCCAGGGTATGGGAGTTAAAATAAAAACCAATTTAAAAGTGGGCAAAGATATCACCTTATCTCAACTTCGTGAAGCAAATGATGCTGTTCTAATAGCAACTGGTTCAAAGGATCCTGTTAAGCTTGATACCCCAGGGATTGATTTAGCAGGCATACATGATGGATATCGTTTCTTAGAAGATGTATATGTGCATGGTATTGATGACTTCCTAAAAAAGCACAAGATAAGAATGAAGAATCAAGAGAGTAATGAGGATACATTCAACTACGATCTTGGAAAGAAAGTAATGGTGGTTGGTGGGGGAGATACTGCCCTTGACTGTGCCAGAACCGCTCTTAGACTCATTGGAGAGGGAACCGTTAGTATTCTTTACAGGCGAACAGAGAATGATATGCCAGCAGATCCAGTTATGATAGAGGAGGCAAAAGAAGAAGGAGTACAATTTAGATTCCTTGCTCAACCTAAATCATATGAAGGAGTCAATGGAAAAGTAGTAGCCGTGAATGCTGATTCTATGCAGTTAGGTGAGCCTGATCAATCCGGACGTAGAAAGCCACAACCTATCCCTGGAAAAGAAATAAGGATTGAATGTTCAGCTGTGCTACTAGCTGTGGGAAGAGGACCAAATTCATTTCTGCAGCATATGCATAAAAATGGCTCACTAGAGACTGGTAAACGAAACTCGATAAAAATAAACAAACAGTACAAGACATCGATAGAGGGGGTATTTGCAACCGGTGATGTTACTACGGGGGAGACACTTGTTGTAAAAGCTATGGCTTCTGGAAGAGAGGCAGCTCAGAGGATACATGGGTACGTTATGAATCAGGAAGATAAACATGTATCTTTTTACGAGAGGTACTACAAGCAAAATATTTACCAGCGAATGTTGAAAGGTGGCAAGACAGGACCACCTCCACAATGATGAGTGAATAGTATGAACTGTATTTAATATGGCTGCAATCTCTGCTTATGCCTCTTGGCGTGTGCCTTTATTTGATAGTATATGCCAGGATAACCATATTTGATACTACCAGTATGCAATCTAGGACGTTAAAGGCTGTCACGATTGTTGAAATCCTTAGTGCCATCTTCGGGTTTTGGGGTGGCATACCTCTCCTGATAGACCCAAGCGGCAGAATTCTCAATCTGGAAATGAATTTACTCTCAGGACTGCCCATAAGCGACTTCCTATTGCCTGGTATCTGGCTCTTTGTGGTCTATGGTTGTGGTTGTAGTCTTGCTGCGTACGGTCTCTGGACCCATAAGAGATGGGGTTGGCAACTTGCGATCCTCATTTCATTCATCTGGATTTCATGGGTAGCCTTTGAGCTCTACTTTTGG
The DNA here is from genome assembly GCA_035643435.1 of Nitrososphaeraceae archaeon. Classification (GTDB taxonomy): domain Archaea; phylum Thermoproteota; class Nitrososphaeria; order Nitrososphaerales; family Nitrososphaeraceae; genus TH5896. The sequence goes on from DASQQK010000070.1 coordinate 7,092, forward strand.
GGAATGTCATGGCTGGTTTGGCCATGGTTGATTCCACCAGTTATTGCACTGCTTCTACTCTCCAGGTGTGAATTGCGAAAGCTCGGTCATCATAATTCTGTCGCATAATCCCGACCTTGGTGGGCGGTCATTCGAACCAATGAATGTCATATGTTTTATCGCTACTCCTTTTGAGAAATCATTGGTTGTATGTTACTATCATCAAGGACATTTACTAACTATTAGAAAGATAGACGCAATGGTATCGACATGGGCCGTTAGTTCGAAAAGCGGTCAGTGACTTGCATAATGAAATTAGCAGTCCAATTCCATTAAACGAGATTATTCATGGCAGTAACCAACTTCAAAGATTTTACACCAAATTTAATAGACGGCCGGAGGTTGTAACTGAAGAATTTGTTATGGAGTCCATTCTAAAACTTTTAGGCTATCCATTTCTAGAACAAAGTAGTGGTTCTGCTGGTGACATCGATCCAAGAGAATCTGATTACACGCTACAAGCGGATGACGAACGTATACTAGTCGAAGCCGAACCGCTCAATAAGAGATTATTTGATACAAAAGAACATGGAGTTGAACAGGTAAAATTTAATCTGGAAAAAAGATCATTTCATCTCTTTTGGCGCCTAATTCATATCCGGGAGCACCGGAACAAAGCCTTCCTTATTTATGAACATAAATTTATGAATATGCTCGCATATTCGTGACACCGAGCCCCCAAAGTTCCCAGTCCTGTCCTTCTACATCAACTTCTGGACATCAATGTACCCCTTACCTCGAAGCATCTATGATTGTTGAAACATTCACATCCACACTTATGATAAAATGCAAGTCTAGGTGTGGCTTTTGATATTCATTAAAATCTTTGGAGTTGCAAATGGAGACAGATCAATCACTAAAGTAACGACATCGGTTGTGTCGGTACAATTAATGATGGGGAGACTAACGTTCCATTTCCAATATCAATTACAGGATCACTTTCAAACTAGTGCCACAGCTCACATCGAACTACGTGTATACAGGTATGAACTGTTTATTGTTAGTTCATCTTGGATTTTGATTTAGTTTCAACCAACCACACTTGATATTTATTGAAGTCAGAGTTACAGCTCATTCACTACGATTCTCAGAAGATAATATTGATAAGATAATATTCTTACAGAACTAGTATAGTATATAGTTAACGCATCGATAAGTTGAATAACTAGTTATTTATTTCATCATTTTTCTGTTTAGATGTTTAAAAAAAATAGATGCTGGATACTGTATGCTCAAGCAGTCGCAGTCAATAGTTTTTCTTCCATTTTTTTTGTTTCGATATTCTTCTTCTGCTTTACTGGCTTCATTAGATCCTTCTCCAGTTCTGGAAATTCATAGTCGAAACACATTGTAAGTACAATGCTTTTTATCGCTTAAAAAGACTTCGTATTTGTCATCACATGATAGCTCTGCTTTTTATATTCTAATTCATCATGGTAAATGTGGATAATTGTAAACATTGGGGTTGTATTCTAAAAAATAGCAAATGTAGTGGTTGCGGCGCAGTTATCTGCAGATTATGCTTGAGAGAACCGATAGATTGTATATGTGATGATAAGGATCAATGTTGCAATTAATGATTGGTTGTTTCACTAGATTCAATCGGCTTATTTTTCAGAAAAGGATTCAAGGCACACTCTCAGCCTATCGTTGAGATAACAAGAACATTTTGCGATGAGCAAGCCCAAGAGATACCCTCATGTGATCGAGTAATAGTGAAACAGGAGTCAGTCAATCGAATTAGACTCTGCACCATCTTGCCCCCCAATGAACCACTCACTCCAAAACACGGAGAAAAGGTAAATGACGAGGCAAAGGATTTTGAAATAGCTTAGCGGATATCTTAAATACTTCATAATATAAT
>DASQQK010000071.1:0-6864 GCA_035643435.1 Nitrososphaeraceae archaeon
ATACCACTACCGCCGCTAGTATTGCTAATATTGCTAATATTATTAGCCCTGTACCTCAGCTTATCGCGAAGTACATCGGATAAAGTTAGTATGGGTTGGATTGGTGTGCGCAATTCGTGTGCTGCTATGTTGATGAACTCATCCTTCAGGCGATCTTTCTGTTTAAGTTCTTCGTTTGCATTTAGGAGCTCCTTTGTTTTGTTTACTATAGTTTGTCTCATATTCTCGAAGCTGGATGTTAACTGAGCAAGTTCATCACTACCTCCTTTTTGTAGTTCTATTTTAGTATCAAAGTTGCCTTTGCTAACCTCGTTGGTAATATCTCTTAACCTTATTATTGGTCTTGATATACTCCTGGCAAAAATAAATATCAAGACAATCGAGATGACTAAAATTATAACCGCTATCATGATAAATTGGTTTCTCAGTATAGTAACGTCCCTAAATGCATCTTCGGAATTTACAGCAAGAATGGAAGACCAGTTATTTCCTTTATAGTCTAAAAATCCAGGTTCTTTAGCACCGATGAATATCATGTTTCCAGTCATATTATCACTGTCATTGTCGCTATTACTCTCGCTTGGATTTGCTACTACAGTTTCTATCTCACCAGTTGAGTTCCGTAGTTTGTCAAATATAATCGAATTGTTTACCTTATTCTCTAAAACTGATTTCTGATCAGTATTTGAGTATATAATGCGCCCATCATCAGATAACAATTCCACATCTACATTACTTGATATCGATTCTCCAGCTTCGCTCATAATGTTGTTTATCTTATTAAGCGGGAACGTAAGTACTAGAACCCCCTTCGTTTGATTATTCTTGACGTCGTAGAGTGGTGCTGAGAAATGCAGCACATACTGTTGTAAGTCATTGGAAAATGTGGGGACTTCATCGTAATAGATGCTTCCAGCATCATCGCCAATTACATTCTTAAAAAATGGTTCTTGAGAACCGTTACTGCCAATACCTAGGCTCCTTGTATCGCCAATCTTGGTCCCGTTTTGACCGTATAATGAAATTGATGCATAGGCTTTTTTGGATATCTCAATTTTTCTCAGATATTCCACTTTCTCTGCTGTAGTAAAATTGTTAGTATGCGTACCACTAATTATAATGTTCCCCGGATCAGTAAGGAATTCAAGATCTGCAATACGTTCGAACATCAGCCTAGACAGCTTATCCATGGAGCTAAGTGCTTCCTGTTTAAGCTCATCAGTAATCTCTGTTTCCAAACTGCTTGTAAATGTATTCAATGCAACAACTGAGGGTACTACAATAGATGTCGTAACAAGGGATATCATTATTATGAATAGTTTCGATCTGATTTGCATGGGTTAACTATTGTTATTGTTAATACTGATCTGTATTCCACTGCTGTTACTTCTAACACTATTTTTTTTCTCATATATCGCGTCAACAAATCTGGAATCAATTATTTCATCAAAATCTGGAATCTCTCTGATCTGTCCTCTATCCAACAAATAATTTGCTATGGTGGCTCCAGACCGATACAATGACCTCATATCGCTGCTAGCCAATGATTCGTTCATAGCTTCGACATTATCCTCTAGACCCAGAAGCTGTATTCCTTCGAATCCATCTTGCACCTCTTCTCTACTCATATTATAAAAGTCTGAAAGTATCTGGTAGGAATTTTCTCTGTTGTTGTCAAGATATTCTTTACCTTGACTCATTGATTCTATTATGGCTTGGATATCGTCCGACCTACTTTCAACAATTCTTGAATTAAAGATCAGGACATCTGTTATGATTCCTCCAACGTCTTTTGCCGTAGTCAGTGTGCTGTACCCACTCTGGAGCGCTTCGAACTTGGTTGGTCCCCATGTGTGACCTGCGTCGATCTCCTTGCTTTTTAAGGCACTCAATACATCCTGTCCAGGTATGTTCTCAAACTGAACATCCTTTTCGTACAGTCCAGCTTTAGCCAAGGCCTGGAGTACAAAGATGTGCGAAAAGGTGTTCAACCCTTCAATACTAATTTTTTTTCCTTTCAGGTCAGCAATGGTCATATTCGGCGGCCCAACGATAGCATCAGCGGTCCCAGAATAGTCAAATATCCAAACAAGTCTTGAATTTACGCCCTCAGAATTCTGGAAAATGGTATTCGTATATAAACTAGAAAGGCCATCGACCTGACCATTGACGTACATTTCCTCTGCCTTTGTTACATTATCGGTTACTACGAACTCTACTGGTACATTGTTTTTCCTGAGTTCGTTAGCGGCTAAAACAAGTGCGGCGTTTCCAACCCAGGGTGAAAAGGCAATTCTAATAGGCCTAGCTGTCGTTGTTGCACTATCAGGCTGCATAAGGGACAGCGATAGGACTGTTCCAATCCCTATCACGGCCGCAGCAGAAATAACGACAAACACTATCAGTTTTTTCGACTCAATAACCAACTGAAATGAAAACAATGGTAAAAATTAAATGTTTGTGTCTATTTACAGATAGGATAAGGTGGAATACCCATGATAGGTGAATTCCTATACTATATCGAACTACGTTGTATCGTCAAGAAGCACGAGCAATTAATTTCTTCATTTTTGATGTGACATAGGTTGTTGTCGTATCTTTGACATCATATGAGCTTGGACGATTGAGGACTAGAAAAGCCGCTAGGTTCCATATTAAAAGTACTGATAGCAATTGATGCACGCTTACCACTGCAATAGTGAAGCATGAGGAGGGATACATCTTCTATAATACAAATCAGATAATACTAGTAGTAATGGCAGACCTAATTCAAATATAGTCTGTCCTCATTCAATACTTGAAATGAAGTCAACTAGAACGGCGGCAGCTATAGCTATAACGACAGTTTTGGTAGTGTCCATGACATTGTCCCTAATGTATACTAATAATGATGTTCTCGCAACTAAATACAAAAAAAGCCAAGCAGCGTCCCAAGCTAACGGTTGTGGAAATGGAGATTTTCCGTTTAACGTTTTCTGTCAGAATATCCTTTCTCAGCTAGAAGGCGATGGAAACGCAATCAATATAATAGCACTCCAACCATCAAGTGATCATTTGAATCTCTTACCTTAAGGAAATATGTTCAGATAGGAATAGTCACATTACCATTCCCTCATAGTGCAGGATACACTATGGGCGACTGATCAACACCTAAGGGTACGGCCCTGAGCAGCAACAAATTAGGACGAAATCTATCCCTGTTGAATTGTTCCTCTGATCTCTCCATTTGGATTTGTTTCTGTGTGGACGTTAACGTAGGCGTCTCCAGCATCAAAAAGATCTATCAAGTCAGAGAGTTGTTTGCCCTGCATAGGCCCTTCCAGGTTTTGAGAAGTTATTGTACCGCTTACTAATTCCCCATTTATTTCACCTGTGGGTGTATCGGGATTGAACAGGGTGACGATAATCGGACCATTCTCATCACTCTTGCCCATGTGTATATGAGCCGCTATGATCTCATCAATATCTTGCACATTTACAGAATACGATAATCTACTAGCAGATGAAGCAGCTGCCGCTGCACCACCAGCTGCGGCTGCCTTCGCATCTGATTCGAAATTAGCTTCACCTGTTGCCTGCGTATTTACGTCAGGTACTTCTGCGTCACCTGATAGTGAGGCTGAGTATATGCCTGATATCTCGATGCTACTAGCATACAGGGGGTAAGAAAGGGAGGAAAGGCCAATAAATCCAATAACCAGTACTGTAAACGAAGCTAGCCCTATTCTCTGTGATTTAAAAATCATCATAAAACCCTATGCAAATCTACTCTAAAAATGTTCTGTTCTTGGTAAGTTTGCGTTGCGAAGCGCAACGAAAACTTACGCTTCAGCAGTCAGGGAGTCAAATGTAGGCCTTTGCAGTCATGGTCTAAAATTTACCTTTACCTTCAGCACTCAAGGCGAGTGGAGATCGTACGGTTCATTTATAGCTTGTAATATCTCCCTAAAAATATCAGATTTAACTGTTAAACATATTCGTCCTAATCCATATAGACTTTTTGCACTTAACATCTCCAATGTCTAATCAAAAAACGTACGCATTAGTCGCGGTCGCAGCAGTAGCAGCAATGTTGATCGCAACATCTGCCATATCAGTAGGAGATGCTTTTGCTGGAGGAAAGAAGAAGTACAGCCAAACAACATCACAGGCCAATGCTTGTGGTAATGGCAAGCTTTCAAAGAATGTGGCATGCCAGAATATAGACTCTCAGGTCCAAGGTGACGAAAATGGCGTGGCCATTACCGGACAGCAAACATTCAACGATAATGGGAACGGCGACCACTTCAGACACAAGCCGATGCCTTCCATGTAATAGAAATAAGTAGTGTCATAGCATAAACTCTACTTAATTCTCTATTTTTTTCTTCTTATTCCAATTGCAGCGCTCTACATCTGTACAATGGTTATATTCGTCCCACCTCTAACTCTAGTAGTACATTACAATAATTTCTATTTCTGATCCTGATAAGAGCTGCACAGTTTGAAGTATCGCGAAGCGGTTGGCCATAAAACATTCGAGATGACTGAGAGTGTTGACAAGAACTCTATTGAGAACAAGTTCAATAGAGTTCAAGATCAAACACCTAACTCATAGTGAGGAAGGTAATCATAATGAGTCATGAAAAATAAGATTACCTCTTAATAATTCAACATCTCACTGAAGGGACCAATATTAACTTTGGACGGGAGATATAATCCCTATTGCAAAATTTGCAAGATGTTGGAGTGAGAGCAGGGGCCCATGCTACTAACGGTGACCGAAGTAAGTACACTTTAGATGCTGAGGATTTAGACAAAAGTGTTTCGGGAACCGGGTCTCTGAAAAAGAGGAAACAGACCAGTACCGAGAAACGGGTGATAAAAAATATCAAGCATGTCCTAGTTGTAGATGACGACTATGAGACCGCATTTGCAATCAAAACATGCCTAGAGAGTCAAAACAGAGAAGAAGTGGCAGAGTCAAAATCAGAACTCCGCAGCCCCTTCCGCGTCACCATGTATTCAGATCCAATACTGGCATTGGTAGAATTCGAGCCTCGCAGCTACGATCTCTTGCTAATTGATATTGATATGCCCTCAGTGAGTGGTTATGTCCTGGCTGAGAAGATCCAGAAACTCGATCCCAACATAAAAATCTGCTTCATGTCAGCTCGGGAGATAAACTGTGAAGCGATAAGAGAAAGCCTCCATACCCCCGAGGCTATTGATTGTTTCATCAGGAAAACAATCTCTTGCCCTGATTTGATCTCTCGTGTCTTACAGGAATTGCGATAACCGTCAGTGAATCAAGCCAACAATAAAACCGCTCGACATAAGGTTCATGATAACGGCTGGAAAACGCTTTTCGTATGCGCTGATTTACAGATGTAGCAGCAGATAAGTCTTAATAGCCGCTTTCTAACGTAATAGCAGGAGTCTTGACTAAAGAAGCTGAAGCCTCGGCCACTTATGCGACGGGGTTAGATCTGTCTATTATCATTCCAACTTATAATGAGCGTCATAATATAGTGAGACTGTTAGATGGAGTTAAGAAGAACCTTCCTCCAACCGTTTTCTGCGAAATCCTCGTTGTGGATGACAACTCTCCAGATGGTACAGGCAGGGTAGTTGAAAATTATATAAATAGTAACAGTGGCGTCCAGAAGAAGAGTTGCCCTGTCAGAATACTTCATAGATACGACAAGCGAGGATTGATCCCGGCTCTATTGGCGGGGATCGAGAACTCTAGAGGAAATCTCATTCTAGTCATGGATGCCGATTTCTCACACCCACCAGAATTTATCCCTTCCATCCTAAAGGAATTAAAAAACGATCCAAACTGTGTGGTTGTGGCTTCAAGGTATGTGGTAGGAGGATCTATAAAGGGATGGTCGTATAAGCGTAGGCTTGCTAGCATCTTTGCAACACGTATTGCAAGGCTCTTTTTGGATCTCGGTGATATCACTGATCCAATCTCAGGTTTCTTTGCATTTCCACGTTTCCTAACTCAAAAGATCAAATTTGAGACTGATGGTTATAAGCTCTTGTTAGAATTAATTGTGAAGTCAAAAGATGAAGTAAGGATAAGGGAAATTCCATATACCTTCACCGAGAGAAGACATGGAGCAAGCAAAGTAGACGCAGGAACTATACGTGATTACCTGAAGGCCGTCTGGCTATTGTATAGGTACGGCAGAAAATCGACCAAGCCGGCGGTTAGCCCTGCCAGAAGGACCAATTCTCAGTTGTTCCTGTCCAAGGCTGCGCGATTTTTCACAGTTGGAATAAGTGGTCTCTTTCTCAACTATATTGTGTCGTATGTACTGTCCAGTGGAATAGCATCCAATCTTTGGTATATGCAAGCGTCAGTGATCGGAATTGCAGTTTCCATCACATCAAACTTTATCCTGAATAAAATATGGACATTTGAAGATACTGACTTCTCTCTTCGACATACCCTCAAGCAATACGGATTGTATGTATGTCTGACATCAGTAGGAGCACTAATACAATTATCACTGATATACTCGCTAGTTGAGTATGCGGAATTGAGCTATGGTCTCTCATTGTTTATTGCAGTTGGCGTAGCATCCATGAGTAACTTTTTAACCAACAAGAAGTGGACTTTCAGGGAAAAGATATGGGGATAAGGATGAGAACAAGTTGGCGTGGTCTACTCATCTATCTCATCATCCCTAGATGACATGTGTACAATGCCTTTTCTTATAAAGCGTCATCTTTGCATAGCTCTTGGCAGATGCCATTTCACTAATGCTAGTGAGCTTTTTTAGGCTGAAAAGATAGATCACAGTCGCATAGGGCATATTTACCTATTAAATGTCGATATTATACTTTCCATAGTTTAATCACTGAAACCTGTTA
>DASQQK010000072.1:0-12925 GCA_035643435.1 Nitrososphaeraceae archaeon
TTGCGGCTGTAATTGCAACAACTAAAGCGTACTGGAAATTTTGAGAGTGTATGGATAGGCTGTCTGTTAAAGGCGTAATTCTATCCCGCCAGGTCACTTTAGTTTTAACATGTTATTCCTGGACTGCACCTTCCTTCACAACACTTGAAAAAATATGCAATGGAAAGATCTTCCCCCCTATTATTGCCCACAACCCACCTGCTAAGATTAGCAGGAATGATGGAACTGCCAGTGCTGGGGTAACAGAACTATTACCAGTAAGCCCTAAACTGGCAACAAATATCATGGAGGCAGAATAAGGGGATCAGTGTTTGACATCCAAATCAAATGATGATCCTGTCAGACAATCTCCTACTGAGGAACACGATAGAGCTCGTGCATTATATTGGACTACTGATGCGGAAGTTGATGCGGCTGATGCAGCAGCTATTATAGAGTAGCTGTAGAAAATAAGCCAAATATATAGCAGTTAATGGATATTTATTAATTTTATAGGCGATATCCGACAATTTATATCATGAATAGCATATTAGAATTTCCTTTTATTCTATAATAAAACATCACAAAGTTTTTATTGAGACTTATAGTGTTGTTTGTATCCAAGAAGGAATACAATGGAGATAGAGGTCGCAGGCAAAGGTAGTAACGGACCACATTATGGAACTGTTGATAGTGGACGCTTGCAATCAGATTATGTAGAACGGCCAAGTCCATCTGAACCCACTCTAAAAAGAAGAGTTATGGTAATAGACGACAACTCTGATATTGGGCTTACCCTCAGAATGGGTTTAGAGATTAACGATAAAACTATACAAGTAGACTGTTACGATAATCCAGTAACTGCCTTACTGGAATTTAAACCTGATTTCTATGACCTCTTGCTTATCGATATCAATATGCCTACGATGAATGGTTTTGAATTATGCCATAAATTGTTAGAAAAGGATATCAACGTCAGAGTGTGTTTTATGACTGCCGGGGAATTCAATATGGATGCAGCAAGGGAAGTACATCCACTTAAGAGTATAGGTTGTTTCATTAAGAAACCCATCAGTGCTCAAGTGCTCACTAAACGTATCAAAGCAGAACTAGAATAGGTGGCATTAAACAAACCGATTACCGGCTATATGTCGGTAGTGTTCTGTAAAATGAAACACTTTTTAATTCGCATATTTCTGTTAGGTCACATAGTTTAGTTTTCATATCAACTTCATAGGATCATGGGTAGTGTACTGAACGTTCAGAAAGAGATTAGACTGATATTGGACATAAAAATCTACATGAGTTGTCCTAAGGCCGGAAAGAGATCCGTTATTTTTGAATTCTAGATAGTATGTTTTTCCAGGTTTTAGACCCAAATCGACATTTCCATGGTTTTGTTCGGATGAGGAAAATATGGAAATACAATCAGAGGGGCTTAATGGAGTAGGGCATCCCTCTTGTTCTAGTACGTCCACTAATATGGTTTCTCTGTCTAACACGTCATACTGACCGACTAACCGAGGATTAACCGCCTCTTCAGGAACAGAAAAGGTATAGTATGATATCTGCCCTCCAATAGGCGCAACTTCTCCCGACAACACGTTTATGGATTGAGAACCAAGTTGCGATCGTAGAGTGTTTGTTGGCAAGAACAGTAAAATACTGGATATAATAAGTCCGAATAAAAGAATATTCCTGTTTTTCATAATTCCATTATCATATCATAACATGTCCATTACATTAGTCTTTTCTTCTAGCTCCAGCTCGCATTGCTGTGAATTATCAAGGATCATTCATGTCGCAGTGATATCCAGTGAATCGGATTCCTCGTATATATGAGACATTACAATCGCATTCCTCTTGTTGATGAAAAATGCGTCAGGAACCCTTATGTGAGCCATACATACACGTATTACGGTACCCAAAGGCACAGGAACGTACCGTGGAGTAATCATTAGAAAACTATGCCTATCGCACACACATTCAGATAGATGATAAGATAGGAGTTTGGGAGTCTTTCACACATCTCTATGGTATATGTAAGCTAAGAAAAATCAGACTATATTATCGTGCAGCTGGTTTTGTATTATAGTTACTCGAATCAGTCACTCATTGATGCAAGCGACCCTAGCCTGCCAATCTGTAAGTTATCATCACTTGGTTCACAGACTTTGGAACTCTTTTCTCTGCCTTTTATTAAGATGTACCTGCTGGCTAGGTAGGTCGCAAAGGCCTAGGCGCGTGTATCAATTTTTACTATGTTGTCCAGTTATTTCTCTAAGTCATCGATTATCATCTTGCTGTCCCAACCAGTTCGGATGTAAACATCGGGGGACACGTTGCAATAATAGCTAGCAATGATTAATTAACCGATGTGATTGAGTTCATGAAAGGTGTGAAGACATGAGATGCGAGAACCCTGTCATGAATCAGATCCTCGATGCTTATAAACCGATGTGGTCGTTAAAACATGCCATTTCTCTAATGGGATGGGACTTTGAGACTTACATGCCCAGGGAAGGTACGGAAGAAAGAGGAGTGGCTGATTCCCAACTTCACATCCTGTACAAGGGTCTTCTGCTAAACAAAGATTTTATTGGTCTTGTTGAGTCAGCAAATAAACTGGGGAGCCTTAGTGACTTAGAGAGGGGCATTGCACGAGTACTAAGCAGGGAAATAAACAAGCAGATTAGGATACCCAAGGAGCTGACTGAAGCGGAATCTCTGGAGAGAATAAGGGGGAACATGACGTGGAGGAAAGCTAGAGCAAAATCTGTTTTCGGGATGTATGAACCCCACTTGAAGAAAATGATAGAAATAAAGAAGCAAATCGCTGAGAAGATAGGTTATGAAAAGCATCCATATGATGCGCTTTTGGATATGTTTGAAGAAGAGCTTACAGTGGATGACTTGGATAAAGTATTCGGCGCGTTGACCCCGCGTATTCAGAAGATTCTAAAAAAACTCATAGATTCAGGCAGCCCGTTCTGCGAAGAGAGCAAACTTGGAAAATCAAGGTATGACATCAGAAAAGTGGAAGAGCTCAATCATAATATTTTGACTCTTCTTCAATTCGACTTGAAACGTTTCAGAATGGATGTATCTACTCACCCGTTCACTGAGACAATGGGCCTCAACGACGTCAGAATAACTACTAGGTATGAAGGGACTGATTTCAAAAAGTCGATTTTTAGTACTATTCATGAAGCTGGTCATGCGTTGTATAATCTGCAATGCGATCAGTCACTTTCTATTACTCCTGTTGAAGGCGGATCTTCGCTTGCGCTTCATGAATCTCAGTCAAGGTTCTGGGAGAATATTGTGGGAAGAACCATGCCTTTTGTTCATTTGATAGCTCCCTTGATCAGAAAGCAGCAAGTAAGCTCCACAAACCAAGTAACGGATGGCGAATTGTATCTGTATTTCAATAATGTCAAGGCTGATTATATACGAGTCGACGCCGATGAAGTTACCTACAATCTACATATAGCAATAAGATATGAGATAGAGAAAAAAATATTTGGAGATGAGCTCAGGGTCTCTGAGATCCCTGAGTTCTGGAATGATAGAATGGAGCAGCTGCTTGGAGCGAGACCAACTAAGGATTCACAAGGAGTGCTTCAAGATACACATTGGAGCAGTGGCCTCTTTGGCTATTTCCCAACTTACACTTTGGGGAACTTGGTTTCAGCAATCATTGCTTCGAAGATGCGCAACGATTTGGAAGACTACGAGGGAGACATCAAGAATGGTAATTTCAAGCCTATCAGAAAATGGTTAAGATTAAGAATCCATCAGCACGGATCTATTTATGCACCTAAAGTGCTTCTTAATAATGCTTTAAACGAAGGTTATAACCCGGATTACTTTGTCGACTACATAAAGACTAAATACCTTGAGTCTGATTACTGTTAACATAAGAGACCACTCACTGTAGCTGACAGTATTTGATACTCGGACTCGTGTTGAACGGCGCCATGACGTTAGTACAGTGATAGAGGGACGGATAAAGGTTCAACACTCAACGAAGCGGGACTTTTCTTTACTCCAATGAATACTAGCACCGAACAGATATCAAATTTATGTGAGCCTGAATTTCCTCAATTCGGATGAAGTAGACTGACGTTGTTAAAACGAATATTCTTTATAACAATAGTCTAACCACAGTCGTTTTGACAGTGGTAGCTGTGATGCTCGTTGCAACGGCAACTAAAGACGAGTTTGCTGGCAAGAAGAAATACAAGAGTCGTTCACGTCAACTACAGTGAGATCATCCTACCAGGCCAAATCAACATTCTTGCGTAATTTGGCCCATAGGGCGTAAATCTGTCGCAATCACATCGCACCCACATGCAAGACATAGCGCTGCTCAGCTAGAGCCAATTAGTCCGGTCCCGACGATCACTATACGGGGTATTGGCTTACTGAAGGACATAAATCGAAGATTAATATGTTCGTCTCATCATTAAATACAAGAGTCGTTCTAGACATCATAGTATAACATAAACTGTTTAGCTTTCGTCTTATCTTTTCCAATCTGTGCTATCTCTTCTTCTTTGAGTGAAATATAAGCATCGATAAGATCGTGATGAAAACATACTCCGAGATATTTTGAATCATTCCTCAAGGAGTGTAAGGATTCTTCTAAGTTACTTGGCAAGGACTTTATTCCAAAGTTGGCTCTCTCAGAATCGGACATTTTATATACGTTCTTATCGACTGGATCTCCTGGCTCTATTTTATGCATAATACCATCAAGACCTGCTGCTACTATGGTAGAAAATGCTAAATAGGGATTTGCAGATGGATCTGGAGCTCTAAACTCAATCCGTTTTGTCTTGTAATTATTCCTCTCATCTACTGGTACTCTTATAACAGTAGACCTATTACCTCTCGCCCAAGCAATGTAGATAGGAGCTTCAAACCCTGGAATCAATCTATAATACGAATTTACAGTTGGGGTCACAAATGCGGCTAGTGAAGATGCATGGTCTAGAATTCCACCAATAAAATATCTAGCAATTTGGCTTAACTCTGCATACTCGTCATTTTCATCGTAGAAGATGTTTGTACCACTTCTACTATTAATGCTATTATTGTTTGACTCTTCCCATAGACTGATACTTGTATGCATTCCTGAGCCGTTATCATTACCTTTGGAGGATCCTAAGTCCTCTTCGTTGAAAATTGGTTTTGGCATGAAGTTTGAAACTTTGTTATGTTGCTTTGAAACATTTCTTACAACATCTTTGTATATTTGTACGTTGTCTGCAGACTTTGTTAATGTGTCATGCTTAAAGTTAATCTCTATTTGTCCATTGCTTGCAACTTCGTGTATAAGATTTGTAACATCAATATCATATTGCCGTGTTAGGATTTCCGATACATCAAATCTAAATGAAGATAAAGAATCCTGAAAAGGTGGTGCATCATATCCTTCCCTTGTGCGTATTGGATATTTCCCAGCTCCGTATTGTTCTATAGATATAACATTCAGATTCCCTTTGTCACGGTCATTACCATCTTCAGGATCTTTTATGCCAATATCATCAAAGATGAAACATTCTACCTCTGCGCCAATCTGACATATTAAGCCATTTTCCCTCAGGTGCTCTTCCATACAATGAGAAACATATCTAGGATCCTTGTACAACCTGCCCTGTCCGAACCCTCTGAAAACGTTAGCAATTACGCTTATGACTGAGTATCCTGGGATCATTAGCGCATTTTTAGTCAGAATTCTGCTTGTAAGCTTATCTGGAAACAACATGAGATCAGATTCATTGATATCTGCAAAGCCTCTTACCGATGAGCCGTCAAAGCCTATTCCGTATTTGTAGAGGTTTTCTATATCAAAGTCTCTATTTTTGGCAACATACTTTGCCAAGAATCTACCAGGAACATCTGTATATCTTAACTGAATAAATTTGGGATCTTCATTTCTGTGCGCCATTGTTATCACCACAGATACTATTTACTAATGGTGGGTTGCATTCCTGGTAACTGCGTCCACAGAATAGCTCACAGTGAATGGCTCTCCGTTTGTTTTGTGGAATAGTAAAGCGCTACCTACAAAATCTATTGTGCCGGTACTAATGGCAGTTCCGTTTATCTCTAGAGGCACTTCTACCAGATCCCGGAAGTGAGAAATTGCTACCGACCTATTTCCAGGTAAAACTGCATGATATGGCTCACCATGCTCTTCATCCACATTTTGTTGCGGATTGTACATGTGTAGTACTTCTACTTCTATGGGCTTACTTGCGGTAAAGGTTACTTTTCCTGACCAAATCATTCCATCATCTCTAAGTGGTAGAGCAAAAACGATCTCGTGTGGAGGTTGACCTGGATGTCTGACCGGCGCAGGTTCAGACATCGATGTATTCTGGAAAATGAATACATCGGATTCATCAGGCTCAATATTTTGAGCCGATAACATAGTATTTTGAACCGTGACAAGTTGGGAAGACGAGATTAATGTCGTCATTGTCAACAGCAATATCATACCAAATACTTTCGGTCTAATCATTACTATAGAAGGAAGATTGTACAATTATTTATGCGCTCTGTTGTGAAGATTTTTCCAACGAAATGCATCTGCGACAGCTCATGGAAGTGCTTTCATTCATAGTTATGTACATAGTTATGTATGTGCCGAAGTAAAAGCGGGAGTAAATTCAGTAAATTAAAGAAACATGCAAGATAGGATCGCAATAATCACTGGAAGTGGTAGAAGAATGGGAAAAGAAACTGCGATTCGGACATCCTGGCAAATGTGCTCTAGGACCCAAAGTCGAAATCGATCTGGTGATCAAAGAAATTGAAAGCACAAATAGGTCAACGTTTTGGGCTCAGTACGCGATATTCGCGTCTCATCTCAGGTGTCAAATTAGTAGCTGACAAATCCGGAAGACGCTATAGACATACTAGTTAATAATGCTGGAGTTGCGTTTGTTAGTTAGTAGATACCTCAGAGGAAGAATGGGAAGAGACAATAGATATGATCCTAAAAAGTTCATTCTCTTTGCAAATGCTGTTCTTCCTTACATGATTGAAAGGAGGTTAGTGGCCCACCTAAAGACTAGTCAGGAACCCCTGCTGTGTACTACTATCACACAATGGCAACAACTATGTTATGAGGCTCGAGTTATTCATCATCGTATAACGTTTAAGGGTTTCACACATTGAGGCACTTATTCTAACTCTTACTCCATGACAAGTACTTCTCTCAACTGTTCCTTAGTCTCGTTATATCCATTTTGAGTTAGGGGCTAGAAATTCTTCGAGATACAATTCATACTGCATGAGGCGAATAAAAACATTTTGTGAAATGAAGTTAGAGCCTGATTTTACTTCTGCTGTTTTGTATCGTGTTAATATTGCATTTCGTATTGTAGTAATAGCTACGACAGATGGAATTACTGCTGTCAACATTAATACCATTCCAATTACTTTTTCTGAAAAGGGGAGACCCATTTGGTTTATCCTTTAGAAGGATGATTGTTTATCTCCTGATTCCGCTATAGGCTCATGCCACAAATTCCTTTCTGAACTTGAAAGCAGCAGGGAAATCAGCCTTTGTTTGCATAGATAGTCGTTACCGTAAGAGGCAATTATGTTGTAAAATGTCTGAAGTTATTCTGACTCTTATGTTATAACGCCAATATTGGAATCTATACTAAATCATAGGAACTAAGAAAAAATATACACTATATTGGGGCAACACGCCGACTTTCTTCCATGTATGTGATAATGTTAATGGTAACAACATATATAACACAGCATTATCCTACAACTCTTAGCCGAAGACGAGGCTCCACTAATCTCGTTTTAGGCCTGACTTGGGGTTTGTGGTCGCATACTCCAAGCCATTTATCAATTTCCTTCATCTTTAGGACACTCTTCTAGTTTAAGCGAAAGAGTTTCTGCGATTGATCGGGTCGTGCCAATATTGATAGAATGCAAGAAGAGACTTGGCATCAGTTCATGGATAAGTGAAGATGATCTGAAAGGCTATGGCACACGGTCTTATATCTGGAGCTATCCCTTTGAAAGTATTGATACAGTGTTATCACCGCTATTAGCAATATACATATTATTATTGCTAGGGTTATATGCTAGTCCTTCGGGATTAACTCTGTCTATTACTAGAGTTTCTTCAATAAGATCATTAGAATCTATTACAGATATACTGTTGTCATCAGTATTCGTTACGTAAATACTATTGGTACTAGACCTAAATGCTATACCGTGAGGGCTATTACCAACAGCTAAGGTATTTATCACCATGTTATTCGAGTCGAGTACTGAGACGCTGTTGTCATCAGAGTTTGTTACGTAAATATTATTATTATTGGGGTTAAATGCTATACCCAATGGACCCTCACCAACATCTATGGTATCAGTGAGTGTGTTACTGGAATCAATAACGGATACTGTATTATCGCCCATATTGGCAGTATATGTACTATTGTTATTGGGGTTAAATGCTATACCCACTGGACCCTCACCAACAGCTATAGTATTATTTACGATATTATCTGAGTCTATAATTGAGACACTATTATCAAAGTTATTTGTCACGTACGTGCTATTGTTGCTGGGGTTATAGGCTACACCTTGAGGGCTACTACCCACAACTATAGTATCAATGACGTCATTGTTCGAATCTATTACAGAAACTGAACCGTTAAATCTATTTGTTACATAGATATTATTGTTACTTGGATTATACGCCACTCCATTAGGACCATCGCCCACAAATATCGTATCATTTATGTTGTTGTCTGAATCAATTACAGAAACGCTGTTATCTTCTTCATTGCTTACATAGATATTATTGTTACTTGGATTATACGCCACTCCATTAGGACCATCTCCAACATTTATTGTACTAGATCCAGTTTGCGCTCCGGCTACTCTAATTTCAAATGTCCCACTTACTATAACAGTCATGCAAAGAAGAAAACAAGTCCGAGAATAGAACAAATATGACAATGAAGAGAGAATGCTATTTGAATATATAAGAGTACCTCACGAACATTGTATGGATGGGTCTTCGCCAACTATGTAATGCGGGACACATTTCATGTCCTAGTCAGTCTCAATCAACACGTTCAAGATTTACACGATCTCATTGACACGAATGAGTATCTTGCTGATACCACATGATCATTTCCACTATACAACAGTAAACTTACTCGCTGGAAGAGTACCACACAGTCGAACAATAAAGGGAGTTGGCAAGCAGGGGAGTCCATCACCCCTCCACTACCACACTTCCCGTCATCCAAGGATGCAGCATACATATGTATTCATAGGTTCCTGGCTCTTCAAATGTTACCGAAAATGTATTACCAGAACCTGGAAATAGTCCTTCTAATCCATTTGGAAGGAACCATCCAGAATTGACATACTTTTCATCTCCAGTTATGGTATAATTCGCATTGGGATTCATAAACTGAACTGCTCCTTGTGAATCTATTACGGTGGGGTTAAAGGTTCGTGCATTGATCGCTATTAGGGTTTTCATTCCGTTTTCTCCTGGTATTAAGAGTGGTTCATTATTTGAACCAGGAGGGTTCACTATGAATTCCGTAGTATTGGAGACACCAAGTGGAGAAACTATGCCTGCCATTGTACTGTTGTCCAAAACAAAAGTAACAGTATGCGGTTCTGCTGCTCCCTCAGTTGGGTTGTCCCATATCACTGTATCCCCGGCCCTAATCCTTATCTCTTGTGGAACAAATATTGTCCATGGTGCAGTTGTGTTGCCTCCTCCTGCTCCCACTGTGACTATTTGCTTTTCTGATGTAGTCGCATTCGAAGTGTTGCCGCTATTTAATATCTCAAAGGCCGTTATTATCACTGCTATGGCAAGAATGGTAGTTAGCATCTTTTTTGTAGACAAAATTTTTCTCAATTTTTAAGATTGAGAGACAATGGAAGTATTTATATCATTTGCATCTCTTACGCACTGCGTGTGTGTGTCTGCAAATGGGCAACGGACATTAGGTCAGAATTCTCGATCTGATGATCGCAACGAACATGCGCCATATCAGGTAAGATATTTGATTTCTCAAGGGGAACGATTAATTCGCTGCTCGTAGACTGGTATGATGACGCCGAGATCTAGTCTAATGTCAAATGGGCCATTGATTCTACACTGCCGATAATCTTCTAACATAAATAACGCCACTTCCAATGTGAACCGTTAACTGAGCAGAGTCAGGGCAAAAATAAAAAACTTATATCAAATGCAGTTTTTAAAAATACCATGAAGAAACTCGAAATAATAGTACCAAATGGGAGAGAGAGAGATGTACATGAGGAATTGATAAGTCTAAATGTCGGAGGAATGAGTTATTACAGGATAGAGGGAAGCGGAAGGGTAAAAGTAGATCCTATTGTTGAGGCCACTCACCCGACTCGGGAGAAACCAGAATACATCTCAAGAACCAAAGTAGAGGTGATTGTCAAAGATTACCAAGTTGATCAAATAATATCAAAGCTTAGAGAACGGTTAAGTAGTGATAAACAGGGAGGAAAAATATTTGTATTAGATGTGCCAGTAGCAGCAGATATTGCAACTAGCCATACAGGAGAACCAGTGATTTAGGGGCTGTGAATTTGTACTTGACTTTTCCCTTCTCTTTTTCTGGGCTGACTACATGTCACCTGAGGGATGAACATTCTATGCCAAATTAAGAGTCGGATTGGCTAATAGTTAACGATCTAAATTATCAGGTGATTCCAGTAAGGATACGAATATTCCACGTTCGCTTCATTACCTGACCCTGCACGTATTTATGCTTAAAGTGCGGCCTCGCCCTCCGAGCCCGAAGCCAAATCATAGGCCTGTATGATATCCGAGACAAAGAGCTTTCCACGTTTGGCTTTAACGTCATTCCGTAAATCCTGAACTATGGATAAAACCTGCGAATCTGGCGCTACAGTGGTGATTTGAGTTCTCGATACGTACTCTGGGACAAATCTTCTTCCTGTCATATGCCACTCACCGGTCACCACCTCAGGAATTGCTTCGTGAGGGATCTTCCCTCTCCCTTTTATTTCAGTTAGGCTAATACCACCACAATCGTGTTTATGAAGAATCATAGTCACCTCAGGCACATTCTCTTGAGGCAGAAAAATATCTATGCGTTTCATTAATTAAAGAATTGGAAGGTGCTTATTAAACTTTCAAAAGAGATATTTAACCTTTCATAGTTGTTGCCCCAGAGAACATGACCACCTCATCATTAGGTTTATTGTTACGACATATATGTAAGGAATAGTTAAATCTCTTTGCTGAACTAAAATTCCATTCCTTGAATTTTAGAAATATTTTGACGGCTGCATGTACCGGTGAAGTTAGGTTGTCGTTGTAACCTCTTTTATCCAATCACATTCACAGTATCGTTTAGCATGATTCATCTTCACTGCTTCCTTGCTTGGCGCAAGACATGGCCTATAGCGCAAGACTTAGTCTATAGCAGTTTCAGTCAATGTCCGTTACGTAAGGACTGACACTTAGTATCTTATTGGTGACGACCTTTCTAAATTCTAGAGCATCCAAAATAGATGCAGTTGGAGTCACCTCTTAGACCTGGTCCTAATTTTTATCCGTCGAGAACTGGTGTTGTGAAGGACATGACCGCAATACGCATTGGATTCCTGCCGAAAGGAACACAGTGCGTAAAACCAAACTCATGGTTTTATATGATCCAGGCAGTCGCCTGGGAATGCAAACCATGCCTATAAGTCAGGCGACCACCTAGGTTTATGGAAAGACCACAGTAAGAGGTCTGCCAATACTTTTCTAATTATTACTCTTATAGTAGTTATGTCTGCACCGTAGTGCCTTGCACGCACTCTACACAGCGGAAAGAAGTAGTTGAGCGCTTTGCATCGCTGCATGTGCTCAGCGGCAGCTTCTTTCCGTTTGTTACCTAAATAATTGCATTCTACTCCAAGTTAACTTTACGTCGCGTCCTTGAGTCTCTGTTCATGTCTGATAACCTCCTTTACGTAAGGTTACGGACAGGGGATGCGAGCAGACATTCTCCGTTATCGTAATGATGGCTGTTGTATTACCATACTATTCGCATAGAATGCTTGCCAATATGTAGTAATTGCCGCTTTACTAGGCGATAGCGACACTTATGCAGTAGCCTAGTGTACCGGTCACAACCCCTTGCATTTTGGGAAGTCAAAGGGTAGGGTGCTATACCCCTTTGTTTTCACTTGAGCCAGGGGCTTTAGTATAAACAAAAAGCTAAGTCCATGAATGTGGCTACATAAGGATCTATTACAACAGACGGAACTCGTGACTTCATCGTAAATGCAGTGGCACTAAGGATAAGAAACGGTCCTATTTACTCTATATCACTAGTGATTTAGGTTAAGATGTTTATACGCTAATGCAAAATATAGATATAGGAAAAATATTAGTTTTGTTATAATGAGAATATCAACACAAATGGAAAAAGCAATCAATGATCAAATTTCTTATGAAGCATCAGCGGTCAATGCATATATTGCAATGGGATCATGGTGTGAGAGAACTGGATATGACGGGAGCGCTGCCTTTTTTTTCGAACAGGCAGTTGAAGAAAATACACATATGTTGAAATTCATTCATTATCTTAATAGCGCTGAAGCCGAGGCTATAATACCCGCAATAGAAAAACCACAGGGTAAATTCGATTCGCTAGAATCCACCTTTCAAG
Organism: Nitrososphaeraceae archaeon; assembly: GCA_035643435.1. Classification (GTDB taxonomy): domain Archaea; phylum Thermoproteota; class Nitrososphaeria; order Nitrososphaerales; family Nitrososphaeraceae; genus TH5896. The sequence goes on from DASQQK010000072.1 coordinate 12,711, forward strand.
CCGCTTTAAAGAGTGAACAGACCGTTACTAGGCTCATTAACGATCTAGTGGATGTTGCTGAAAAAGAAAGAGATCGTTCTACGATCTTATTCTTACAATGGTTCATAAGCGAACAGGTAGAAGAAGAGATCCTGTTTCAAACTGTTCTTAAGAAGTTTGAGATATTTGGAAGAGAGAAATTAGCAGTATATCAGATAGATCAGTCCTTAGCATCC
>DASQQK010000073.1:0-3939 GCA_035643435.1 Nitrososphaeraceae archaeon
CTGGAAATAACGCAACTTTATCAGTAACAAGGCTGCATGACTTTATTTCTAATAACATTAGGAACTTCTTCTTGAAGTTACTATCAGTTTTTCTCTTTTCAAGTAGATAATCTATTCTTGAATCCCCATAGTGAAAGTCCCTCTTTGTTATGATCCACTGGGTAAACTCTTTAAGAAGATTCGTTTGCAAAGAGCTTTCAAAAATATAATTAGGCATTCTGGAATCAATACCTACCAAGATTCCTTTGTATCTTACAGCAAAAATGCTATGTTTCGTTTTTCGATCATCTTGTTCGTAGATGACATTACTCTTGCGTAAAAGAACATTTGCACCTGGAACTAAAAGCTCTGATAGCTTGGCAGGGTTTGGAACATGAACCATTGTCCTAGTAGATCCTAACTCCACTTCTGCAAGAAATCTATTTATTCGTTTTAAAAATATTCCATAAACCTTCTGTCCTTCTATTTCCAATTTGTATGAAGATGTCTTCTTCAGTAGCTAAGATATACTTACGTATTTAGTCCTAGCCAAGGGTTCCAATTCCATCAATCTTGGCGCTGGATTGCTTCAAGAATTTAGCGCTTTTGTATGACGTGAACATCGACTTTGATCGTTGACAATTGTGTAATGACTTATATACCAAGTCAGTATTTTAGGTACGGGATCCTTTTCTAACTGGAAAATATGCCAACAATAGTATATTTTGAAATTCCATCAGACAATGTTGAGAACTCAAGAAAGTTCTATACTGAATTATTTGGCTGGAACATAGAGAAATGGACAGGAGCTGAAAGTATGCCTGAAGGAATGGAATATTGGACGGTAACTACCGTAGATGATAAAGGAAATAAGGCCATCGGCGGAGGCCTGATGAAAAGACAAGATCCACATCAACAGGGGATTACAAACTATATCGATGTAAGATCAGTGGATAAGTACGCTTCAAAAGTTGAAAGTTTGGGAGGCAAAGTAGTGGTGCCAAAAATGCCAGTAAAAGGAATGGGTTATTTTGCGGTTTGTCTTGATACTGAAAATAACAAATTTGGAATATGGGAGACAAATAAAGAAGCAAAGTGACCAATTACTGTATACGAATCATTCAATTTATATTGCTGCCCTGCTTCTGTCATTCTTTTTACAAAATTCATTCTGTAGATATCATTTATCTTGTTTCTAGCTAGCTAATTGTAAGAGATTTGTTCAGAAAAAACTTCTATAAACAGCTAATGATTTAATTTAGCCAATTTCTACATGCTCTATCCATGCTATATCATTAATATATGTGAATTTTGTACAAATGATTATCGATAGATGAAAGCTACAAAGACTACAGTTGCAATTGCCTTATTAGGAGTTTCTTTGATACTGTTGATACTATACGGAATTGATGTTGCTATAGTTTTCTCATCAGGTTCAGGCCAAACGACAGGAGATTCACGAGGATTTCTCCCAATGGATGAGAGGACAAGAGGCATAGCCTTTGGTGGAAGCGCAGTGATCATGTCAGTAATAGCTTTTGTAATTGCAAGAAAGGAACGATCAAGCATAGTTTCGATATTGCTCTTTGTAAATGGAGGGTTAATTATAGTTGGCATTCTTGCCGTATCAGGCGGACTAATGAATGCTTCATTGGCTTCAACCATTGCAATGGGTATTATTCTAGTAGGTTTAGGTATATGGAAGGTTCTTATAGATAGAAAGGCCGCTACAACACAGGACTATAGATCCAAGATTAGGTAACATTATCATACATATTTTTTATTTAATCATCGGAAGAGTAATTATTTATGTTATGTCTCTTTAGTTGTTAATAGTAAATAAGTTGAAATCTTTGGCAATCTCCGAATACTAGGTGAGTTCCTTCTATCCTCTAAATTTTATTCAAAAGTGAGCATACTATTTATTCTATCTATCTAAATCAGGACATAAACTAATATATTTTTCATGTAATGTGTCAGTCCTAAGAACGAAATCTGTGGTTAAGGTATAAAGGTTACATCGTTATTATAATTAATACCAAAAAAGAATGAGTTCTACTCTGTGTGTAAAATGTGGATCTGATCTAGTACCTTTTTCTTATTGCAAGGTATGTAATCAAGTTGTACGATTTGTTTGTTCATCATGTAATATGATTTCAGATGAGAGGTTTCATCTTTATTGTAAAGAAGTATCAAAGAAAAATATTGAGTTATTACACTCAAATAAGGGACGGGAAAAAGGACAAATTCTGATTGGAGATGAATTCAAGACCATTCAGACTAACAAAGTTGGTCTTGAAGAACATGAAAAAGCCGCTAGTTCATCTTCTAACAGGTGGGATGATTATCTATTATCAGCACTCTTCTCTTTTGTCAAGTCTGTTTATGATAATCAAGATGAACTAAGTGAGCAGCTTAGAGATTCATCAGTTAATCTATCTTCATCATATTTATCAACTTTCTTTGAATGTTTAAAGTTAGTTAATAATTATTGGATGAAGGTTTATACACATAGCACTTATAAGCTGCTTAAAAATGGACTTGGTTCTAGATAGGAATTCAGTGAAGGTTCAAGAATCGATCAAGTTACAATTTTTAATAAATAAAATATAACTAGTAGATTGCTTAGGCTTGAGAATGCCACGGATCTTGTGAATTGGTAAGATTGTTGCTTTATCAAGTATCACAACCAAATTGAAGTGGGATAATGCTATTCATCCCATATGATATTCTCTGTATTGAAAATCAGCGTATTAAATAAATATATTAAATATGAATTTTAGTTTGGATTAACATGTTATCAATAAAGAAAGGATTTACAAAAAAGGATAATCTTTATAGGCGACTCAATGCGGTAAACCTAAAGTCCGTAGTTACTGGGTTAATGTTATTCATATTGCTCATAGTGTCAGCTTATTCCTCAAGCTCCCTATACCAATTGCCTAGTCTCGTCTATGCGTCCACAAGTCCAGCAATTAACACCATTCCCACAGCTGAAGTTGTTCATACATCTGAGTCGATGAAGATTCCACCATCAGTACAGACATTTGTTATTCTCATTCCAAATGAAGCACACGAGAATTGGTCTGATGAGAAACATAAGCTCATCACAGACAAAAATGCATACTACGTGCCAACAAATCTCATAATACCAAAAGGAACTGGCATACTATTTCTGGACGCTGACGCACCATGGGATACCCCACATCCTCACACCATTGAATTACAGGATAGCACTGGCAATGTTGTTTACAGTACAGGACAGTTAGATTATACAAATAGCTCGAGACCTACGGTACCTGAGAGCCCCGGAACATATGACATCGTCGACAAAAGTTATGATACAAAGGAAGCAAAAATAACAGTTCTAGATAATGAAACATCTAATGATGGTGATCTCATAGTTGGAGGATTTTACACACCAACCAATCAAGTCGAAAATACTGAGGATAATGACGGTGTGTCTCACCCAGGTTCGCTTCAATATTATAGAGATGCTTTTAGTAGGGAGGGATTTGATATATTAAGTGAATACAACTTTACATATGCTACATGTGATTACTGTCCTGGAGAATATTGGCCAGACAACAAGTCTGGGGAACACACATTATTCATCTATAGTACACAGCAACCACTAATGGATGCATTAGAAAAGTTAGGCAAATTGGTCAAAGACAATGTGTATATTTGAGATGCCAAGCTCCTTACGTGGTAGACAACGATCAGTCTCCTAGAAAGGAGCAACAATCATTCTAATGTTACGGTAGTCCCAGCAGCTGCAACCATCAGAATACTCTGTCCCATTCCTACTGTCAGTCTCGTCGATAAAAATTGTTAGGTGTTTTTGCATTTTAGATTTCATCTCGAGTGGCTAAAATCAGTAATTCCATCCTGTTGTCATATTCTATTTAAAAAGATCTATCTTCTTGTTAGTCCGTTAAGTGAACCATTCCAATTACG
>DASQQK010000074.1:0-3057 GCA_035643435.1 Nitrososphaeraceae archaeon
TATCGTAACCAAAAACAATAAACTATTTGGAATAGTGACGGAAAGAGATCTAGTAAGAAGATATTTTCGAGATATGTCACTCGAAAGGTTAGCTTCAAATCCTCTCGTAACAGCAAAGCCTACAACGACAGTAGAAGAAGCAGCACAAATCATGTTAAAAGACAAGATACGTAAACTCCCCGTAGTCGATGAAAGTAGACCATATGGCTTGGCGGGTATACTTACCGTGACAGATCTAGCAAAGTTTCTTATGCCTACTAGAAGACCAAGTCTAACGTTATCAATACTGCAGGCAGTCTCTAGAGGTAAAGGACCTAGATGTGACGGATGTAATAGTGAAATTGAAGTACAGTGGTGCGATACTTGCAATAGGTTTATGTGCAGAATGTGTGAAGATGAAATCCATACTATAGATTTACCTTAACGTGATGGCAGTAACCTTTTTTATGATTTATAGTAGTTGTAAACATCGAGACCAAGCTAAAAGTGATGATACGAGTATGATTAGGGTATTTACTAACGGCTATATTGCACTCAGAAACCTTCATCGGAACTTGGCATTATCTATCAAATATCTGCAAAAGATTCATGAGATTTATCAACCTCAATTGTTGTGTGAGTAATGTTAAAGTCTCTTTTTAGTACTGATTTGATCGTATCTTTGATCTCTTGCGCTTTAGTAATATCACGTATAGTAACATGCGTGGACAATGACACTGTTCCCGAAGTTATAGACCAAATATGGAGGTCACGTACTTCGAGTATCTCTTCTCTTTGTACTTCCAATATTGCATTTCTTACATTTTCATAAGATATTTCATTTGGCACACTTTCCATCAGAATATCAATTGACTTCTTTAACAATGACCAAGTTCTTACAATAATAAAAATTGCTAATCCGATACTGATAATGGAGTCAGCTGGATAATAATTGGTAAAAATGATGATAGTACCAGTAGCGATCACAGCTATTGCAGCAAAAATATCATTCAAAATTATTAGAGATGCACTTTCTATACTTAGACTCCTATCCTTCTTAGATGCGGTAGGCTTTCTGAGTAACAACATGCCAATAATATTGACAACTATTCCAACGGCTGCAACTATAACAAGTGGCATACCTGAAAAATCTTCGGAAGTAGATTCAATGAAAATTCTCAATATTGCTTCATACAATATAAACAATGCAAAGATTATCACAACGGCACTTATTGCAAGTGAAGTCAATACCCCTATCCTGTAAAAGCCGTATGTTCCTTTGGGTGATGGGGGTTTACGCAGAAAGTATATCGCAAATAGGATTAAAGATAAGGCACCTATATCTGTAAGAAGATCACCTGCGTTTGAAATTGGAACCAGACTCTCAGTTAATAAACCTGCCACGATAGTTGAGACAAGGTATAATATTAGGAGTATAAATACTACCTTGATTCGGCCTGTTCTAGTCTCTGCTGGATAACCGGTGGATAATTTGCTCGCCGCGCTCATATAATGATTTACTAATTTTGCAAAACTTATAAAACTTATAAGATGGTTTTATCCGACTCCGAGGTTCCTGATTGCAGTTGATACCAATCTTCTCTCTCTTGCCAAGAAATACAAGATCGAATGAGCACAAGTCTCTGTCCTTTTCAGAGGCTTACTTTAATCTCTCAGTGTGCATGCTTTACCACCCCAGATGCGACACTTCCAATTAATAGTCTGTTAAAACCCGATGCTTCTCTTGTACCTACTACAATTAAATCCATATTCTCTTTCTCCGCATATTCTACTAGGATATATTCTGCCGGCACCGGAATTAACGGCCATGATCTATATCCTCTGATTAATTCTGTTTTCAATTGAATATTTTTATCTTTTCCGTCCTGGATGAGCTTTTCAAACCATGCCTTTGCATCATCGTTGCTTGTGTCATAACTCATCTCATTTCATTCGGCTAATTTTTCTCGTTGCTTGACAGGAGATGATTCATGAGTATTATGTAACAGTTACTGCATACAGCTGTGCACCAAACATTTTTGCTACTTCTATAGCATATTCAGCTGCTTTCAAAGAATGCTCTGAACCATCAATCGCTACCATTATTTTTGAGAATTTTGAATTTATTGCAGTCAACTTAATGGTCTAATTCTCATAATTTACACCATTCAGTAATATATTTATATCAAGTGCAGTTCGTTGTTCCAAACCTAACATACATTTAATACAAAATTGAATCTGCTCACTTGGGGACGGAATAGTAAGCTGCATTCAAGACGACTTTCATACTCCTGCATCGTTCTGGCGTAGTTTATATCGTATTAGCTTAGCTATTAGAGTTTGGATGATGCAGTTCATTATTATCTGGCCTTATGCAAATAAATTATCAATTGGCGAGATTGTATGGGACACATAACTAATTACAAACAAATGCAAGTGAATATTTTTGTGTAATGACATCATAAAATGTTAATTAATTATACATGTATTATTGTATTCCCTAAATGGAGAGCTGCTGTAACAAGTTTAATTATAAGAGTTTTCATATAAAGAGCGGCCTAATTTTTCTGCTTTTGATGATCTCATTGGTTGCATACGGTTTACCTGTAAATTCCTCGAGCGGCGCGTACGACTCAGGATATGAGCATGGCTGTGATGATGCCCTGTTAGATCCCTCTGACAGATATATCAACGAAGCTGGAAAGGGACCAGAATTCCATACTCGAGCCTTTATGGATGGATATAGTGCTGGAATAAATGCATGCTCCGATGGGGGAGGTCTGCGTTTGTTTGTGTATGTACACAAACCAACTGCCGATTTCGCAAACGGACAAGAAGCTGACGTAACCGTGACAACTCATGATTATGACAAGTTCAAGAGAGTCACAGTACCTAACGGATACAAAACGTTCTATGTAGAGTTTGAATATGCACCGAACCAGGTGGAGATCGGAGATGAAATAGAAGGATGCGTTCATGTTGGTGGACTTAACGCTTGTGCTAGCACTTACAATAGTAAAGAAAAGATACCGGAACGCATAGACATTTACCTAAGTTCGAGCAGTTCATCGAGTTCAG
>DASQQK010000075.1:0-7271 GCA_035643435.1 Nitrososphaeraceae archaeon
ACTCTGCAAGATGAGGGTGGTTTTCCAAGCAAGCTGCAGCTCTGACAATGTCATCCTCATCGAATCCCTTCCTGAGTAATGTCTCTATGAGAGAATTCAGACGAGGTGATATGTTATAGATCACTCGCTGCAAGTTTATCTCCTTTCTGAGATTTGTCAATTCCCTCCTCTGCTCTTGGATTTCTGTTTTGAGACCCAATGTTGTGTCATAATCTTCTTCCAAAACCTCAAGGAATCTTTCAGTCGCAGAACCGTCACTAGAAGGCAATCCATTTGCTCTACTGATCTCCTTAAGATCACTGTCTAGTCTCTTGAGCTCTCTAAGCCCCAGACCCATCTCTCTTAGCTCATCTAGTATAGATAGTGTCATCTTATTCATTTCTATCATTTGCTTGAGATTGGCGTTATCTTGGACTAATGATTTAGCTAGTTGTTGATGATCGGAAACCTCTTCTTGCACAGCTCTCAGCATTAGAAGCCATCTTTGATAATCTGAAAATGCCTGTACGATCTCCGCGAGATTGTACCCCTCTCCTGAACCCACTTCGCTGCTTTTGCCAATCTGGTCGGTTCGTCTACGGGCAGACCTACGTTTTTCATCTCTGTTTTAACCGTCGAAAGCCATTCCATGTTAGTTCTGTCAGTTTCAGTGGCCGCAAGAATTTTACTATGAATTTCTCTTGCTTCCACAATCGCTCCATCTAAGCGACTTTTTTCTTGCTTCTCTTCCGCTATCTCCTGTCCTATATTTTTCAACTCCGTCCTCTTTCTTGCTATATAATCAGGAATTTGCGATATGAGCGGTACAACAGTCACTTCTCTCCCTTCTTGTCCTTCCAATTCGACGGTTCTGAAACAGTCGGCTGAGAAATTCATCAAATCTAGTAGATAATTACAGAGCTCCTGAGGGCCCAATCCAATTCTTCTACTTTTATCGTAAAGATCGGTAACGAATAGCTCTAGATTATTTTCGTCAACTCCCAACTTGTCTAATATTTCATAAATCCTGAAGCCTTTAGAGCATTGGGCAAGTGAGATCCCCATTCTTTTTAATCCAAGGGACAGCTCTCGTAGTTGACGAGCGAGATCCGTTCCTACAAGTCGAGTAAATTCAGCAATAATTGCACTAGTTGCTCCGGTACTTATACCGCATTCACTGGCTATACTATCTCGGGACTGTCCTTCCAGCAGCTTCTGTATGACCTCTCTTCTGATCGAGTCAGGTAACCCTGCAGGCATTTTTTTATCCCCTTCCATACGATTAGATTCCTTTATAAGATTTTCAGCTTAAACGCGTCAAACAGGTCGTCAAATGCGTCAGATACACTTTTTATCTCAAACACTTATCAAATGTGTTCGCGATATATCTGATTTATGAACAGATCACGAACCAAGAGCAAAAACCGAATCAAAAAAAGAGGTTCTTCTGCCAAACTAGGCAAGGTATTCGATAAACATGTCAAATTTGAATTTGAAGACAAGGATGTGGAATCAACAATGAAAACAATGGTCAAGGAACCTTATGTTCATCATGTCCCCATAATGACTGGTGGAGTAGGTCATAATGGTGTTTACAATTTCTACAAAAATGTTTTTGTTGGTAAGATGCCTAAAGATACTAAAATTAGACGTATCTCTCGTACCATTGGAACCAACCGAGTCATAGATGAAATAATATTAAGTTTCACTCACGACATAGAGATTAAGTCAATGATTCCTGGAATACAACCTACAGGAAAGTACGTTGAGTTACCCCACGTGGTTGTTATGAAATTTAGAGGAAATAAGATTGAACACGAACACATATACTGGGACCAGGCGTCACTACTGACTCAAATCGGAGTACTTGATTCCAGGGGACTACCCGTAACAGGTATTGAACAATCGCAAAAATTGAAAGAACTTTCAAAGATGTAATTTTGGAATCAGAATCTAATATTGTTAAGAGGACTAGTTATACTAGTCCTAACCGGTAACGACGATAGAAAAGAGAGTACATTCGGTAATGACCTTGACCCTAGCCCGGCTGGCGAAGATGATGATGGTGCTGATATGATACAATTCTTTATTTTTTCATATTATTCATGCTATAAAGTGTTCAATGTAAGAACTGGTTCGAATGGATTTGTTTTTTGCTTACTACTAGATGCTATATTTGTTGTCAGGTTGCGCCATCTGGAGGATAATATCTTCTTGAATGTCTTTTGCAACTGCAAGAAATTAGCGATAATGTGCTATTTCATCGTTGTTCGAACTAACGCATAGCCATACATTCTTCTTCAGACCATTCTCGTTTAAATGGCATAATCTTCTTAGTACGTGGTGGCTCATCCCACCATCCAATAAGGCCTTTGCATCTGCTGCACCGAAGCTCTGTTCTTGAATTGCTTATCTTGAAAAAATCTATAGCCTTTGATTTAGTGTTCCATCGACTACAAGTGCAATCTTCAGTCCAATACAATGCGCTATGATGTACTCAACATAAGATATTACGTGATGCGATCTATTTGACTATTAGAATAGTATTAGGATCAGTACTAATAGATATAATAGCCTGATATAGGTCTTGTCCTGAGATTGCTCGGTTAGTTCAAAAGAGGTTAGCTGGGCTGGCCAAAATAAAAGGTGAGGATGCTATATCTACCTGTCTGCTCTCTCATGACCATGATGTTCGCCTTCTTCATGGTCATGTGTATGGGTTACGCCATCCTCGTGCGTATGTTCATGTGTATGTTTCATGTGAATATTATTGTATGTCATCCGTTATTATGATTTCGTTCAATTTTCAGCTATTAGAATAATGCTGGTGATCATCTTGACCTTCGTGTTCTGTGAAGATTTATCTCAAATTTGAGCCTGATGTCTGGACATGGTCCACCTAGTCTTGATATTCCAGCTAGCTATATGTGCTGCTATCTAGAAGAATGATTTCTCTACTCTAAACTGTAGGATTATTATTATCAAATTAATCAATTGATTATTAACATAAGAAAAGAAGATTTAACTGGTTGAGTTAGTTCCCAGTCAGATTTCCATCAGGTCTTTTGCTGCTGCCATAGTTGTATCGAAATCTACGTCAGCATTAAGACACACTGGAGGACATACCAATAATCCTCCACTGCCGCTTTATAGATACTACATTGCCAAGGCTACTCCTTAAACATGATATATTTCTATGGAAATGGCGGCCCATAGCTTTTGCTGGATTTGTCCTCTTCCTGCTACTGAGCAGATGCGACTGACACAGCATTTTCATCGCCCTCTGCCTGTGAACCTAAATTAGAGCATAATAAATCCAATGGAAACCAATAGTTGCCACATCCGTTTGTCTGAACTACGGTTTGGCTTATTTCATAATCAGCAGCATATACGTTATTTTTTCAGTAGTGACTATTCTGTATTCGATGCGCAAACGTACCACACATGTCCTACTATCATGCCATAAATCCGAAAGAAATGACCATGTGTATTAGGCTGAAGATAAAAGAGAACGTATGTTCTTCATAGATTGTTCATAAATTACCACTATCTGGATGGTCATGCTGTATTATCTTCAAACGACATATTAGGTTGCAGTAATAGCAAAGACACTATAAACTGGATTCAAAGACAAGTCCCAATATTCTTAAAATAATTACGTCTGTGTATAGATGCCAGTCTTTCAGGGTTCAGATCATGACCTGCATAGTTAATCAATTTTAAGATGATTTTCCCCTAGCATTATACTCTGCTTTAACATTCTGAACAATCTCATAAAAGATGGCAAATAGTTCTCTATTTCGGTGTATACATACTAGGTGTCATGGGCCTTACCGGCTGATGCAATGTAATGCGCAAAACCCATATCAGACATGTACACCATGGAATGCTATGTCCAAAGCCGATCTTCACCAGAGACTGAAAAGAGCATATGAGATCACACTCAGTGTTAAAGGCAGAAAGTCAGGCAGAGATATCTCTAGGCCAGTCTGGTTTGTGCATGAAGGCAATACTCTATATCTGCTTCCGGTTCAGGGCTCTGACACCAACTGGTATAAGAATCAACTAGTTGATCCAACACTGAGGATTTCTGTAGACGGCGTAGAAATATCTGAAAGGGGTAAACCAATAACAGACGGTAGTAGTATTGACGATATCGTGAGGAAATTCAGGTCTAAATATGGTGAAGGGGATGTGAAAAGGTACTATCCAAAAACTGATGTGGCTATTGAAATCCCACTCGGAGATCTTCTATGCAACTGACTTAAACATGAAAGTCATCTGACATCTTACATCCAATATCAATTGGATTGAACAATATAGATCAAGATACTAATGAGGCAGTGTATCTCAATAAAGATAAACTAAGTTCCGCGCGTATACGTAAATGCGATATTCTGGGATTAATTAGAATTTGCGCGCAATACGGACAACCATACTGTTCTCCTTATATCTTTGTGTGTGATGCGAAATCTGACGCAAATTCAGTTCGTAACATATTCAACATGTTTCATAGTGTAGAATGGAAGTATGAAAAAAATGATCCAATGGTCTTATATTCTGTCGTAGTCTATAATACAGGTAGACGAAAAGTAGGTCTGGAGGTGAAGTTAGAAGAGTGGAAAAAGATGAAAGGAAACCACCGAAGACGCCGGTACCTAAGGGACCAAAACCTCAGGTTTAGTTCTTTATGTTTCGGACACACGTGGTTTCTGTTACATTGATTTTTACGCGCAACGATTCTGGGTTTCCTGTGCTGTTATCCTTCAGACAACAACAGACATCTCTTCCGCGCGAATTTTTGGTGTTGTAGAGTGAATAGAACTAACAGACTATGGAATTTCTATAGGCATCCCATAAATACCTCATAACTCCAAATATGAAATAAAATGTTAGGAGATTTGATTTGTGAAGGAAAAGGTAAAATCGCGGCTACCGATCCTTTGAAGCGTAGTCACACACTGGATTAAACAGCCTATCGATTCCTCATCTGTAGATAGGATCATTTCATTTTGGGGTGTGATTTGTTTCGTCTACGCTATTACCGTATCTGTAGCTGTATCTATTACTACCAGGTAGTAATCGACACATACGACAGAGCTGCGCTACCCATCAAACCGAGTGACAATGGTGATGACGTTTGCTTGATTGAATGCCTAGAACAGGATTTGTTTGGAACAACGGGCTATAGTTGGTGCGCTTGTAGCGTGATCTACCAGGATCCCATGGCTATCTATTCACGATTTCGTTTTGCCGGTACCGAATTCCCTGCATTTTTCCTGCTAATTATAGGTACGATTCACGTTGTATTGTAAGCGGGCATTAGCTGTATACCGGTCAGTGTATCTATTTAGCCGCCACTGAAGCCGAAGCTTGCTCCGATAATGACTAGGAGTATAAAGAGAACCAGAATTAGTACAAATGCACTTCCATAACCTGATCCACCCATATCACTACTCCCACCCAGCAATTCTTTATCAAATCCATTAGCTCTTAACCACTCAAAAGCAGACAAGAACTCTTGCTGATCTATATTTTGCAACCATTCTTTATCAAATCCATTAGTTTTTAACCACTCAAAAGCAGACAAGAGCTGTTGCTCATCCATTCCACTCAGCCATTCATCAAACTCGGATCCTCCACCTTTCTGCAAGGCGATAATGTTTATAGCATTACCGTCACCCTGGACTTCAGATTCTAGATTTTGACACATCACGTTAAATAGAAAGCTTCCATTTCCACAACTATTTGCTTGGGATGTTCCCTGGCTCTTCTTATAGCCACTTGCCGATACGATATTTGTGCTTGTTACAGGAGCTGCTGTAATAAGCATAGCTGCTACTACTAAGACCACGGTCACTGGAATGACAACGCTATCTTTCATTATCTAATACAAAAAATCAGGTGAATGTTTAACTGTATTAGGCCGGTTTTGTAGCTCAGATATATGTTATTAATATTAGAGTTAGATGGAATAGAAAAATCATCATCGAATCGCGGAGTCCCAGATACCTGCAAGCAATGAAATATGAATTATGAAGAAGATCCAAGAGAACATGAAATTGTCTGCAGAAACGGATGGCTGGGAATTTTTTGAGCCTGCGGACTAACCTGCTATTGAATATTTAAGGCAATCATTACGCTCGATATACATAATTGAGAATGGCGGAGAAGCTAGATCTTTATTGTCATCTATTTTCTCTATCGATAGCAACTGTTCATCATCATATACCATTTTGATTTTGCTGCTTAATGGAATTCTTGACTGAGTGTAGATAAAATGTATTACATCAGACAGATCAGTTTTAAATTGCACATTTACTCTTGAATCACGGTTCAATTTTTGCAAGAGTTTCTTGTAATCATATCTAGTGGCGGTCGAGTGAGTATTGTATAAGCTTATTCCTATCAGACATTTTCTGTTCTTGTCATGAAGATCAATATATTTTTCATCCCATAATATTCGCTTTATTAATTGGTCATGTCTTGATAGTTGTTGAAATAGGTCTTGCCCAGCCGAATAAGAATTTGGCATTATATAGAAAATGTGTTCGTGCAGTCTTTGTTTAAGACTGACGATTGTGCCATCCGCTAATCTTATGAAAATAATAATATCGTTTCAGGCTTTTGATACTTCTAGTATCCAACCGACCGCAGTTTTGCTGACCATTTATCGATCCAGTATAGTTATCGTTATCAGTCACTCTTAGTCTATCCATTTTATGACCCAGATCGACCATTGCAGACTGTAGACAGCGCGTTCCTCAGACTGTAGACTTCGTGGATATATTATTAGCGTCAAATCACATTTAGGATTTCCTATATCGTAGTTCCTAGTAGATTGTGTCAAACTGTAAATATAACAAATTTTACTTCATTATTCAGATGTCCCAAACGTACGAACATTGTATACAATTATTCTATGTTCGATGTGCAGATGTCGGGCTGGACTGTAGCTGCACTATTCGCGGAATGAATAAAGTTACTGCCGTTGACAGTACAATTTTACACTTGTTTGAAAACCATGCAATTAGACAGGAAGAAATGACTGCATGTATGAGAGTAAAGATTATTGAGAACGTACGAATATGTGTGCACCACCCTCCCTTTCCTGCAAGTCCTAGCTCATATAATAATCATTTTTGATAAATACTCGACATGTCCAAACGCAGCCGCACAAAACTCGTCCCTCTAAAACCAGACCTCGGAGACCAAGCTCTTTACATATTTGAAGAACCTAATCCCGTGGAGCAAAATGAAGAACCAATAGTAACAGAACTAGACCTGGAAAC
>DASQQK010000076.1:0-2015 GCA_035643435.1 Nitrososphaeraceae archaeon
CACTTCTAAGATAAAGGCGAGAAACTTTTGAACTGCAAAATATCTCGTAATAAGTATTAAGACTGCTCGAGGTTTATCTACTGATCTTACTGTATACATATACTTTCTGAGGTTGAGGTTCGTAGATTGTACATTTTGAGTAGGTCAGCTCTCGCCCTTCTTCCATTGGTGGTTTGGGTAACTATTCTATTATATCCTCAATACGGGTTTTTTAGATCCTACTTTTTTCTGATGATGAGCCTCCCTGGTTTAGAGGCTTCCTGTACAATAGGATTCCTTGGCTAATCAAGGAACCTTCACTCGATAATCCCATCCTCTATGATGAATCTGGCCGGTTGCCTGAGCCTCTCAATCGATAGAGCTTTAAATCAGTGATGTATTAATTTGAAGTGTATAAATAAAGTGCCTATTTACACCTGCAAAAGATGTGACGAAGACATAACAACAAGGATGATGTCTCCCAGTCGTATTAATGACGAGTTGTGGCAACACTTTTCAAATTTCCATAGTGAGGATTTGGATGCGAGGCGAGTATTCCATACTTATCTGGAATCAGATGGTAATGATTCTGACGTCGACTGGGACTAAAGTCCTTATCAATCGGATTATCAAATCAGGAATTTTATAGTATAGGTTAATGGTATAACTCATTATAGAGTTTCACGGCTGCTCATGATGAAAACAGCTAAAGTCTACAATAATAATAGTACCCATAACGCTTACAGATGAGATTTGAAAGCATAGGATGAAACTCAGAATAGCAGTTTAAGTGTTTCATCTTCTAACTCATACTGCTGAATTACAGACTAAATGATTAACTAGCCTTTTGTATTGGCTCCGTCTTTCTTCCTTTGTACCTCTCTATTGCGTCTTCTGATTCTGGTATTCTTAAGTGATTTGCTTTTCTTAGCTCCCAGCTGGAAATTACAGCGCCTAATTTCAGCTGGGTATCCACCACCTTACTTTGTTATTCAGCTTTCAGATCTAAACCCAAAACTTAAACAAGCACTAGGAGCCACTAGGAGATGTGGTCGCAAGATTCGTCTATGATAGTCGTCTGATACTAAAGGCGATCAATGGCCGAAGTCGCCTACGAAGCTAAATCAAAAACTTCGACTGCTTAAGGGATATCTTCAGAAATACGGGATCACTGTGGAGAAGAAGCGGTATGTTAAATTATCAGAGAAATTGTCCACGGACGTTAGCAGTAATACAGTTAATACAGTCACGGTTTGAGTAGCCCATCAGAGATTCTTATGGGGTATGGAAATGTATTGCTATGTATTATACGATACCAAGTAGCGCATGCCTAGCTTATGGGTTCAACCATAGCTAAACTATGGAATACGGCAATAAACACACCACCAGTATGTAGCCTCTTCATTCTATCCTGCAATTATCCTTAGTGTCAAAAATACAGAACCAACACCATACTCTTATTTTGAGTTGCATTTTTTGCTCTCTTTAAATGTGGCTTGAGTCAGAACCAAGAAACTAGAATCAATATATGCAGCGATGAGGGGTGTAAGATATAATGATATTTAGGAAATTAATTTTTCTGATTCCTATATATGGGATTTTAATTCTTTCGAATCCCGTATATTCCAACACACTTGCACTTACGAGCGAGCAAGCAAAAGAACTTGAGGAATGTGAAAATGATGGTTATGACGATGGACAGAATGACGATTTTGATCATGGGAAGGACAGAGAATGTTTAGCACTAAATGAAGATATAGAAGAAGGACCAGGAAGCGTAGAATTTAGCACATATTATCATAATTGGATACGTGGACGTGTTGACGCAGGAAATACAAGAGATACGTGCGAACTTTTCACTGACCAATAACTAACCTAATTTTTTACTTCTTTTAACATCTTTTTCTCTCTAACTACGTTCAGAATGAATCTATTGTAATCGATCTAAGGCTTTTAGGTATTGATTCCCTGGTGAAGAAACAAAGAAGAGATGAGAAATTCACTGGCTGAGTTCAAAGATGGTTCTTTCGAAAATG
>DASQQK010000077.1:0-2752 GCA_035643435.1 Nitrososphaeraceae archaeon
CGTATTGGTCTACAAATGATAGTCTAAGACGACTCTTAAGTTATAGACCTTCAATAGAGGATATGAAATTAATTCGTAGACCAATGTGCTATCTGTCTGAGGACAAGTCGATATTCGATGATGAGAGTTTAGAACGTGAAAGATATTTCATCAGTCTTCAAAAGAGACTCATTGGATACTTCCTGGATAAATACCGAGTTTAAGCTAGATAATAAACAAATGAGTTAACTTAAAGATGTTCCTAAGTTGTCGGGGCAGGAAATGAGGATATGGGAATGTACTATGAGTTATTAGTTTCCTCATTTCCTATCCCCCAATTGCATCAGACATCGGTGGTTGGAGTTATTATCATTATAATAAACAATCAAGAGGCTTATCAATATGACTTAACTTTGGTATCTGAGGTTTTGGCCTCGGATTTCATTGAGTTATCTAAGTCTGTTTATGAAATGCTATGAACGGTTATTAGGTTTTGGTGTCTTCTTGGGGCGCGGCCTACACGAAGTTAATAATGAAATTCAAGGGTAGCCTTCGTTCTAGAGGTAAGTCATTTTACTTGTACTGCATTTTAACGGGCTCCTTATTTGGTCCAAAAAGCCAGTTACTTGTTTTTTATCAAATTAAAACGTTACATTTTATTCGGTGGCTATTTATGGAATAAAAAAATGATGGATAGTAAGGAGCTACGCAGGTGTCAGTTATCGATTCCTGTTACTTACGGGATAGGTTCAATGCACCCAAAGGCCGGCGGGTCAGCATGATTACATGCCCTTAAGCGGTTCAGGCCTTTCAACTCACTGGCATCATCGCCCTAGTTCGCGGTTGCGTATGCTTGTGGATTTATTGTTACTATAGCCGCGGCCGCAAGTGCTATCGCTATGGCTACTATAGCAATGGTTGCAATACCGTGTTTATGTAGCGTTGTAATACGACATCACTGGGGAGATTATATACGGAATCTCATGGGTCATAATAGCTGAATGATGGACTGAGTAAACCCAACAATATACAATGGGGATGTTTTCTATACTAGGAATTAGCATATGCTGGCTACTAGGCATTCAGAAATAATATGCAGCAGTTGTCCTTAGCGTGCTTAGCACGCAGACATAGTCGATGTAACTGTCACTATGTCTTAAAAAGTGGATACAAAAAAGGAGGATAGGGCTATTGTGTCTGTTATCCTTGTTGCAGTGCTACTCCTCTGGTAGTTTAGAGCACTGAAGTTACACAGACTGTATCCCCAATTACCAACGGGGTAGGAGGAGTTCCTGACGACACAGTCGCCTTTACATAAAACTCAGGACATTCAGAGTTTACTGACAGCAGTATATCTACTAGGACGACTATTATTGCTCCTCCTCCGCCTAAGGTATCGACGAATTGAATTCCTAATCCATCATCCGAACATAGTACTGTACCTGCAGGCAGTACCTCAGGTAGTGGTGGTAGTGGTTGATTGAGGGTCAGATCCCATACGTAATTGGGGGCTACAATTGGACATATATTTTTAGGTGGTTTCTCTCTCTCAACTTCAGGATACGTCTGCTGAGAGGCTAAAGCTATAGTGTTTTCGTCGCCCTGGATCTGAGAGTCAGTGTTCTGACATCCTATGTTAGTAGGCAGGAAATCATTTCCGCAGGCATTTGCTTGCGATGTTGCTTGGTTCTTCTTGTAGGCAAGTGCGTTATAGCTAGTCGATATTGATATTGCAATCGTTGAAAGCAACAAAACTGCGACTGGAAGAATAACTGCTACATAGTTTATCTGGATTCGGTGAAATAAGACTGCGAATCAAATCTTACAAATCTTCTGATGATGTGTTATCCATTTCATTCATTGTAGATAATGCTTCGGCTTATGAACCTTTTACTCTTATATGCATTATTCTAAAACCATCGTCTCGTAGTATCTCTGCGTCTCCAGGTAAGCTTTGTTCCTCTAGATTTATACCCTGTAGAACGTGTTTTGTCTATCATTGATGGAAGAGAATTGGCCTGATTATATTATAGAGGCAAAAAGATGTCTTACTAAGAATGGGCTGCTCTTTATCGCAGAACCAACAAGATCACTAGATGGAAGACTGCACAAGTTAAGAGAAATAGTAAAGGAGCAAGAATTTGAAATATACTCAGATGAGGTGAAAGGAGATTTCACATTTATCGAAGCGATGAAAATATGAGTCGTATATTACCGCTCGATATCGCAATTGAACACGCTCTTCAGGCATGGCCTACATACCATGGTGGCGATCCTAATCTTACTGATATTTTGTTTCTCGCCAATACTATTAGAGCTTTGTCAACAACAATAGATGGTGCCACTGCCGATATCATAGCCAACAAGAACACCACCATATTTAGAGTCTATCGCCAAAACAGAATTCCCGAACTGACGTGGTAAGTCCATAGATGTCGCATTCTCAGCAATAACTGTGTATGTTAATGTGTTTGTATTCGGATCATAGACTGGATTAAATGAATCTATGATAGCAGTTTCTAGCTAATATATCCTGTATTATAATACCGCTTTTGGTTAATATAACCCAATAAATGAACCCATCTGTCAAGTTGCCAATGAAATCAGATGTGCTAACAGATGTTACAATTCGTAGCTATATATTAGATTAGGGTAGGGTCGTTATTGGTGTTTCGGTACTAGGTCCTATTACACTCACCGTACCGTCTGTGCCGGATATTCTGCCTAATTCATTCGCACTAGTATCACCAGTAGCATCGGTTCCAGTCATATT
>DASQQK010000078.1:0-8331 GCA_035643435.1 Nitrososphaeraceae archaeon
CCAGTGGTTAAAACGATGATCATCATAGTTGTGGTTATCGTTATTGCATGCTTACGTAATAGAATAGAACTAGGCATTACAAATCATTTGACCCGTTTTCGTGGGGATAGGATACCATTTGAATATGACTTCCTATAATCATTTATTACGTACCAGATCTCAAATTAATAAATGCAGTGGCGATTATTACTTCTATTGTCCTTTATAGGCATAGTTTTGCAGATTTCGGTCAGTCAAGCCGTAGCTTCTTCAGTTAGTAGTACTGAACAGCTTACGTACCAGGTGGATTCCGAGCCATTTGGTGTTTCATATGAAGATTGGACTGCTAAATGGTGGCAATGGTTACTCTCAATTCCTACTGCAGATAGTCCTGCAGTTGATACAACAGGCGAGCATTGTGGTGTAGGCCAGAATGGGTCGGTGTGGTTTCTTGCAGGAACTACCGGGGGCAAAAATGTCCGTACATGCACAATTCCGTCAGGAACGGCCATTCTGATTCCTGTTCTAAATTCTGAGTGTTCCACAGCAGAATTTCCTGAGCTAACAACCGAGGAGGAACTCTATAGTTGTGCTAAAAATTTTCAAGACCAAACACAACAACTAGAATTTGTAATTGATGGGACAAATTTTGAACAAGTCGAAATCCCCAGAATTGTTTCCCCGCTTTTTAATGTGACATTTCCAGAAGATAATATTTTTGGAGCTCCAGCAGGAATGACAAAAGCTGTTTCTGACGGGAATTGGGTTTTCCTGAAACCATTGTCAGAAGGTGAACATGAAATAATATCTAAAGGGTTAAGCTTGGATGTAACAACGACTGCAACAAATACTTTCGTGTCAGACGTTACTTATCAGTTAAGTGTACAATAATTATTGTTTTGAGTCGAGAACTATTCTGCTCTAATGCGTTTCACCAGTGCATCACCGGCAATCAGTTTCTTAATGGAACAACCTATACTCTAGAGCAGGTGCACTTCCACATCTGAGACAGACGACGAAGCCGCTACCTAAGGGGGAGCATGAAATAAGATCAGTTGGATCTCTGACAGAAGTAACGATCCAAGGAACACAGAATTTTACTTCAGATGTAACTTATCATATTACGGTAGAGTAGAATGTATACTCTACATTCTACTACAGTGCCAGTAATTTGAGTAAGTATTGGATACAACACAAGAAAAGAAGATCTCGACAGATCCCTATTCAACGTTCGTGAATACAATCAAATCGCCGCTGGCCAGAAAGGATTAGTGTATGTCCTACCAGTTGTTAGGAAATGGGATAATACGGGAATAGCAGTAATAGCAATAATGTGGATGCCGATCATTGGCAAACTGTAAAATGTAATCTATCGGATAATTCAATAGCACTAAACTCGATTTCTTCACCATATTTCCTCATTGACATCTCTTGCTGGAGACCTGGCTTGTATTAGATAGATGGCAAAAAAAGACTCAAGGGTCTACTCAACTATTTCAGTTTGTAATCGATAGAAATGTTTCTAATATCTCATTGATTTCATCTGGATACTGTCCCGTCAATTGATGACCAGCATCCTTTATCTGTATAAGCCAAGCACCTGGGATTTTTCCTGCAATAATTAGTGAATTTGAGGTTGGCACATTAAGATCATCAGTTCCAGTCATAACCAATGTTGGGATTGATATCTTTGTAAGCTCATCACATATTCCGCTCCAATCGGTTGCCATCCAGTCTTCTCCTGCCTTTAGCTGCTTCAAATTATTATTAGGAGTAATACTAGGAAACAAATCTTTTGCCTCAGGAATGGGAATGGTTTCAAGGTAATTGGGATGCTGTTTAAGCCATCCTGATCCTAGTCCCTGCGACAGAAGCGCCTTCACTTCGTCCGCTGAAACAGGAGTACCATTCCCGATTTTATTTATAACGTCAATAACCATTTTTGGAACTTGAGGACTATGAGGTATGCTGTCTTTTCCACCACATGATGAAGCAAGAAGTATGAGCCTGTTAACCTTTTCTGGTTGGGTTACTGTTAGTTGTTGAGCTATAAACGATCCCAGAGAATATCCAAGGACATCTGCTTTTTGTATATTAAGAGAATCCAGTAAACCAGCTGTGTCATCCGTAAATTGTTGAATAGAAAATGGCCTGTTACCACTTGTTGTATTTCCAACTCCCCGATTATCAAACAGAATTACAGTGTGATTTGATGAGAGATTCTCTAAAATAGATGGATCCCAAGTATTCATATCAGCCTGAGCAGGATTAACGAGTAAGATAGGTTCACCTTCACCCAACGTTTTGTATGCAATATCAATATCTCCTACACGGACTTTTCTTGCTTGAAATTCACGTATGTTTTGTAAATCTGTCACGTTATAGTTAGATTGATTTCGTAGACTATAAACAAAGTTCGTACTTGTCAATATCATAACCAAGATGACCAGAAAGAAGATGCTAATGGATGCAGTAGAAGTTATATTTTCTTTGATTTTTCTCTGGCAATACATCACCTTCATACACTACCCACATACTCTTAGAGGTTTGGTCAACTAGCTTGTTGTGAGTAAACATGAAAGTAGTGATGAATCGAAAATTATTGAGATTCGCCATCAGAGTTTCATCTTTATGAATCGATCAGGATCAGGGCTCAATTGAATTTTCATCCGACTCCCTCTGAGCCCAAAGAATTCTTAGTTCGTATGTCTGATCAAGGGTATCTATCCGCAACGCGAGGCGACCTGAATTCAGATCTCTATAGATATTAGCAGAACCTCATTCTGCAATTATGTCATAATTTACATCCTCTCCCAGACTCTATTCAGTCATCCTAATGTCAAATTCAGCCCATACCTTATTGTTTTGAGATGTAAGTGAATTATGGCTTATCCCTTCGCAATGACTTAGTCTCTTCTAATACTTCAGCCATGTAATCTCTGATATCTCGCTCTTCCATTGATGACTCAATTCCTGTTGCTTCTGTAATTTTGGCAGAGATTTAGTAAGCGTTACAATTCTCTTTTCGATTCCTGCTTGTATTTCAGCTGTCCCAATCTTGTCTAATATATCCAAATTCTGCTCGAGTTTTCGAATAGACCGGCGTAGTTTCATGTCCTGCTAAATTGAAGGCGATTGAAGTAATTGAAGCTTAATGCAATTGTTGGCTAGCTCTCTGTGAAATTAGTCTTTTGAATTTCCTTCAAAATGGCCCAAGGTCCCAGCAATGTTATCACTTCTAAAAGTGGGTATTACATTATTATAAACACTCTTAGCTGTAACTTCAAATACAGGTTGCATGCTATTGTAACAAGAATTGGGCAGAGCAAAAAGATTGACGCTCTCTTTAATATGCATGCTTGTATTATCCTGTTTATCGACTAGTGTCTTCAACTTACAGAACCATACACTAGCTCAATCAGACCTGCAGACAACGAAACATAGAGATATAGTTATAGATTTGGGTAACGGGTTAAAGACCAATGCTAGACTAAATCTTCCGGTTACCGGCGACGGTCCCTTCCCAGGTGTTCTTCTTGTGCATGGAACTGGAGCTGAAGATATGAATGAAACTCAAAACTACCTTCGTATCGATAACGAAACAGGCGCAATTGTATACCCACCAGTTAGACCATTCTTTCAAATTGCTGAATATCTCTCAGATAGAGGTTTTGCAGTATTACAATATGATAAGCGAGGCGTAGGCACAAATTTTACAATACTAGATGACAGTGTGTGGGGAAATGTAACAATTAACGACCTAAAGCAAGATGCAGAGAAGGCACTAGATGTTCTTATACAGCAACCAGAAGTTGATGCTAACCATGTAACTGTAATTGGGCATAGTGAGGGTACAGTGATTGCCCCAAGAGTTGCAATCGACAATCCCGGAGAAGTAGATAAGATTGTGTTGATGGGAGCAGTTGCACAAAACTTCCGTGAATTGGTATACTTCCAAAATGTTGTAAAGCCAGTACTCTACGCACAACAAGTTCTAGACAATAATCATAACGGATTATTATCAGTACAAGAAGCGTCAGAGAATCCTACTTTCAGCTATTTAGCAGGAAATCTCACTTTACTTCTTACTCAAAATATCACTACTGCTAATGGAACAACAGCGAAACAACAACTACGTCCCCAATACGATACAAATAATGACACGTTCATAAGTATTAATGACGAACTCAAACCTTTACTGATAAAATTCAATGAAAACATCACGGCTTTCAATCTGTCCAAATGCAACTTTCTAGGAGGATGCCCTATCTGGGTTAGATCACATTACTCTTTGATACCTACTTTGGATATCATAGATAAGGTTCCTTCTGATACATCTATTTTGATACAGCAAGGTGATAATGATTCACAAACTCCAATACAGCAAGCGTTTCTCCTACAGCAAAAACTAACAGAAGTAAGGCATCCTGATCATACGTTGATAACCTATCCTAATTTAGGCCATTTGTTCTACCCTTCATCGCGATGGCTGACGAATCACGGACCAATACAACAGAATGTCTTAGAAGATCTCTTTGGCTGGCTTTCAGATCCAGTCAGAGACTTTAAGAAAATGACGATTTTATCATCACAGGTACCCTAGTTGTTATAACACAATTCCAAGTGCAACTACAAGAATGTCAGAAAAGAATGGAAAAATGAAAAAGGGATGACGTAATATGCCACATCGATGTAACTTTCTCTTTTTCAGGTCAGTTTAGATCACTTCCACGACTCGCATTGTAAACAACATCCGTCCCTCTGAGCCCAAAGAATTCTTAGTTCCTATGTCTGATCAAGCCATGAACGCTAAGATGTACTCATATACTGTGCCACAGTAGACGAATACTTAATATTCATGCAGGCCTGTATGTGGTGAGTGTAATAGTATTCTATTCTACTTATTTTACCCTTGGTTCATCTGCTTGTTACGTGATCTATCCTTGATTGCTCAATTATCGTAGTACTACGTGTAAGTATAGGTAAAGTATTTCTATACTTTAGCAACACACCTGATTTCGATCATGAGATCAGGGAAGGCAAGACGCTGTATTTGTACGATAGTGCTTGCAACAACAGGGCTGCCAGAAAATATATCTTGTCTACATTTCACTGCGGCAGCGAACGCTTTGTCCATATCTGTTACAAAGAGTATTTCATCAACTATATTTTCCATCGTCGCTCCATACTGGACAAGCATCCTCTGGATATTGGCATATGCCTGACGCATCTGAGTTTCCATATTTCCGACACCTACGATATTGCCTTTGTCATCATGACTCACCTGTCCAGATACATAGATGGTGTCTCCAACTTTAACTGCCTGGGCGTACCCGTATTCTTTCTCCCATGGCATACCAAGACTCCTCGTCTCCTTGTTGATCGTCAAAATATATCTTCCTATATCATAATGTGCTCTTCTATAAGAATTAATTGTATCCCATTGAACTCGGAATCAGTATTGGTCGATGTTTGTTCTTCAGGACTTATGGCATGGCATTCATACATATGGATGGTCGTCTCATCTATGACATTTCTTTCATTCATTCCTAAGACAAGACAGATCCAACACTACTACGCCATTCAGAGAGAGACATTCATACGTTACCAAGTGAGCTTCGGAAAAGCGACGAATTGTCACATCCTACAGCAAGAAACTGGGCTCCCCTTTGAAGAAAATGCTTATCCAATTCTTATGACTTCTATCTCCGGGTTAGATCTCATCGTTTACTACACGAGCATCCCGAACAAGTAGGGAGCAGAAAATTAGGACTCGATTGAATTTTCATCCGACTCCGTGTGTATTCGTCGATTTGGAACTCTGAACCCACAGAGTCGAAATGCATCCTATTACAGTAACTATAAAATAGTTAGTTCGCCAAATGAGAGCGGTCAGGCGGCCATATGGTGAAAAATTTGATCATACTATTTGTAGTATTATCTCTAATCATGTCAATGGTAATATCGTCAATCCCCATTGCTATACCGTCAGTTTATTCTTCCTCTTCCGACGCAACTGGATTAAACTCTTCATCAATAGAAACGTCTACAGAACCGGTTAATGTAGATCCAAAGAAAATTAGGGTTGGCGATATCAATATTACATATAAGATTTTTGGAAAGGGCGATCCTCTTTTATTTATTCCAGGCTTTTCAATGACAATGGACATGTGGGAACCAATGTTAAATGGATTACCAGAAAATCATACCATAGTCCTATTTGACAATCGAGGAGTTGGAAAGACGACTACAGGAAATGAGAGTATTAAGAATACTACCTTTACAATAAACCAGTTTACAAATGATACTGCGGCTCTAATAGATGCATTAAAGATAAGACAGCCTGTTGATATACTTGGATTGTCTTTGGGAGGATACATCGCTCAAGAGCTAGCTCTCTCACATCCGGAAATGGTTAACAGGCTTATACTAGTCGCATCAAGTTGTGGTGGCAACCAAACAATTCCTCCGCAAATAAGCCCTCAGGACTTCAAAAGCATGGTGTCTGGAAATGCCACTAAGGAACTCTTTCTGCATACCCTATTTCCACAAGACTGGATTCAGAATAACACTGAATATATAGAAAATGAATTCATTTTTCCTATGGGCAAAAGTCCAAGTGAGAATCTTCAGCTGCAGTCTGCGGCAGCTGGTAGATGGAGTGGTACTTGCGAAAGAGTTGCAGATATATCCGCACCTACAATTGTTGTAACAGGCACCCAAGACATAACTTCACCCCCACCAAACTCTATAAGATTAGCAGATAAGATTCCAGGAGCGTGGCTTGTGCAGATAGAAGGAGGGGGACATGGTTTGATGTTTCAGTATCCTGAGAAGTTTGCAAGAATTGTAGAAACCTTTCTTGGAGTAACGGCATAAGAAAGATTCAATGTCAAGCATCTGACTCTATTCTTCAGCCTAGGACTGGCCTAACAGCTGGTGATTGATTTTAGTCCTTCGTATCAAAAATGTATCTGATGCAATTAGAACTATTACAGATACAAGAGCTATTATCATAATAGGATATAGAGGTTGTGTTAACGCTGTAACATCGATACTACCAGAAATGCCAATGAGCGCTAGAAAATTATGAATAGTTATTGTGGAATAGATGTCTCGTCCTATAAAAAAGAATATGCTTGTTAGTAAAGCTGGGATCATCAAAAACAATATCATATCAGGCTGATTGAATGGAGGACTGTGAGCAACATGATATATCCCAAATAATACAATCGAAACTATGCCTCCCACTATCAGAGATACTACAGAAAAGGTTGTCATTTTTCTTTGTTTTATGGATGTCCAATCTAAATAGAGTATAGCTCCCTTCTTCCAATCTGGATTATCACCTTTTTCATGCATTCTTAAACGTACAAGAGATTCAAAAGCTGTTCCTATTACAGCCCAACACACAACTACTTCTGCAATAGACGTAGGTAATGTTTGAGCAAATATATTAGCAATCACTATTGGATTTGTAGATGCAGTAGCAGGACGATCGCTAGTAATGAACAAGGCAAACCCGATAACAATAGCAATTATTACCAGAGTAAGCGTACGTCTAAGAGATTGAAAACCCAATTGCTTACTAGTTACAAAGTTTGCACGAAGAGATGGTTTAAGCATCATAAATGCAAAAACGGTGCCCACCAGAATATTTGCAATTACAGCGTATTCAATTCGACCAATAGGATCGACTCTTTGAAGGAGATTGACTCTGCCTTCTAGAATGTACGTTGTAAGTGTCCAGACTATGTAAATAGATATAGAAAGTAAGATTAGTTTAACTACACTATTCATGAATATCCAAATCGGTTTTTCTTACTTTATCTGTTGCGTTGCACAAAAATGCAGAATATTCTAATCCTTCAAGGCGAGGAAGACGTCCAGACTACTATTGATCAGGCTCTACTGCTTGAACGGGCCAGTGATGCAGTCAAACATTCTCTGCCGGTGGTTGGAGTTATTATCATTATAGTGAACAGGCCGGAGGTTTATCTATTTGACTTGATCATATCCTATGAGCCTAGCTTTCTAAAAACGTTGTTATCGAATATGTAATCTCCTGGTGTAGCATCTATCACTAAAATAGACTGCCCGAACTGACCTGGTAAGTCCAGAGATGTTCCATTCTCCGTCATAATGGTATATGTCAGAGTGTTTGTAGCCGTATCATACATGGGATTGAATGACTCTATGAGAGCAGTATCCAGTTTACCTGTCTGAGCATCTTTTACTATTAATGCATTATTAGGTTCATCTGCTGAAAAACTATTAGTCCCAGTAGTCCAGTTGTTGACATGTAGAGATTCCATAATCAGAACTTAGACCTCTCCAAAGCAGAACATCTCT
>DASQQK010000079.1:0-42663 GCA_035643435.1 Nitrososphaeraceae archaeon
GCAATTCCTTATATAATGTTGCCTTTGAAATCCCTAGATCCTTGGCAATTCTAGAGCGAGGAACATTGTCCGCAAGTAATTTGACGAGGATATTCTTATTTATCATCACCTGGGGCCTCCCGATGTTCTTACCGGATTCCATCGCTCTCTTCATTCCATCTTTGGTACGCTGGACCAGCATTTCCCGCTCCCTTTCTGCGACCCACGTCAAGATACCAATCATCAATCTTCTTACACTAGGCTCTGTGCTCTGGAGGAAGGTCTCCCTTGGCGAACAGGAAATCAACGGAGCATATTCTTCGATTGCCTTTATAGCATCAAGTGTATCCCAAAAGGTTCGACCGACCCTAGATAGTTCATAGACTAGTACGGCATCTACAGAATCCCCTTTGATAATCTCCAGCATGTCTCTGAAAGCAGTTCTCTGAACCGCTGGAATTCTTCCGCTTACTGATGAATCTTCGAAATATGAAAGTATATCAAAGTTATGATCTGAAGCCCATTTGTCCAAAACAAGTTTTTGATTCATAATAGTCTGTTCTTCGGTACTAACTCTAAGATAGGCGAACGCGTACATGATCTATTTGAACCCATCAGGACCAAGAAGTTAATTAAACAATTTGTCAATCATCGAAGACAAGCAGTTCAAAAAGGGTGCCTCCACAATTTCGAACATGATTTTGCTATGTCTAGGGTAAAAAAAGGGGTCTCTCTGTTGAATGATTCAGAAATGGGTCCTTTTCTGAACTGCCAATCACCATTAGATGGATTACGAAATTCGTCAAAAAGTAGATAAGTAATTCTGATGCTACGACACACCACATGTTTCCTGATCTGCTATCAATAACTCGACAATTTAGCAGTTATCACCCCTGCTTCGACCACTATATTTCTGCATTCGCTGCTACTATATGACTGAATTCTCTGTCAGGACACAAAAAAGTTTGGTTCACAGTTTTTGAAAGCTAAAGAATCATCCTGCTCGGTTCAGCACAACATTTAATTTGTCCAACAATATTCTGCAATATTGCGCCGCTGTAGCTCAGCATGGTAGAGCAATTCTAGTGTCGTTTGGAAATCGCCTCTGGAGCTTAGCTGGCTGTTAACCAGTGGGTCATCAGTTCGAGTCTGATCAGCGGCGCTCAGATGCATTCTAAAGCTAGAAGGATATTATGTCCAGCGCTATTGCATCCGCAAGCAAATCAAGGTGACGATTTGCAACTATGTATCCATTTTTAATTTCGTTTGATGACACCCACCTGTTAGAGGAAGAGAACAATCTTTCTTTTCTCAACTTATTCTCAAGCATCTCTAGATCTAATTCGACTTCTTCCACTTCCTCCGTTTTAGAATATTTAATCGTAAGAAGAACTTTCTTAACTAAAACTCTTCTCCCGAATCGTTGCGAGAAATCTCTGGCCGCTTCGTCTATTTCTACTAATTTGATTTTCATTTGTGTTGTATTGAGGGCATCTCTACTTGTAAGGAGTCTATCGTCGACAAATCTATCGTAACTCATAAGCTGTTTTAGATACATTATTTCCTCACCGTATATGAACTAAACCGATCCAAAATTCTGAAACAGAAATCGATCTTTCCTTCAGGGGATACTCCTGAAGATATCAATTCCACCTTTGCCCCGACGGTTATCCCATGTCCATCTGATACTGAACCCAATAATAGGATCCCATCCAGGTCTATTAGTGCCACAAACACTTTGTCTGCTTCTAGCCCAGATTTGCTAAATTCCACGATCCTCCCTAATTTGCCGGCTGAAATCGGCAATGCCTTTCGATAACAGAGAGGACAGTGTTCGTACGGTGGCCAAATTTTTCTCTTGCAAACTACACAATATGAAATTACAAATGAGCCCTTTTTTAGTCGATTCACAAAATGTCGCATTACTGTTCGTTCACGATCGAAGGATTATTACAGTCGCTGAAGTCCCAGCAGCAGCAAGGTTATGAACCAGCCCCACATTACAACTGCCCGCCTGACGTTTTCCTGCCTCGTGCCTTAACTGGCTTACTATTTCGCATACCTGCGCGACGCCAGTTGCACCAATGGGATGTCCTGATCCGAGAATTCCACCTCTTGGATTTATCGCAATATTCCCGTCCAACGCGTAATATGGGCCTTTACCGGTTCTTGCAAACCCCAAATCCTCACATGCCATGATTTCCATTATCGTAAATGCATCATGAATTTCTGCCACTTGAATGTCTGCTGGTTCCATCTTTGCCATGTTATAGGCATATTCTGCTGCTAGTTTACTTGATCCGTTCTCAAAAATCACAGGTATAGCATGCGCTATGCTTGCACAGTTGGTTTGTTGACCTATACCTTCTATCCAGACAGGTTGAACATCAAGATTTCTGGTTAAATCCTCTGATGCAAGTAACACACTAGCAGCACCCGAGCAGAGCGCACTGCAATCTAGCAACTTAATCGGATCAACAAGCTTTCTAGAAGCTAACACATCTTCAAGTGAAATGGGCTTATTGCTGAATATTGCGTTTGGATTGTTTGCTGATAATGATCTGTTCTTGACTGCGATAGCAGCCATATCCTCTTCGGTTGTTCCATACTTTCGCATATGCATCTTAGCAAAGATAGACGCCCAGTAAATAGGAGAAGTGAAGCGGCCTCTAGAGACATCCCAGCTGAGCTTGATACCAGGGCTGTCGTACAACTCTGCACCAACTACCAGAACTGAATCACAGAGTCCTGAGGAAATATATGAATAGGCTGTAGAAATTGCGACGGTACCGGAATTGCAAAGATTGTCAATCCTACATGTTATTCTGGGATTTATACCTAACATTTCAGATGCTATTGGTCCCCCATAAAGGTCGTATGAACAGGATGAAAACAAAACGCCATCTATCGTGCTTGCCGATAATTTAGATGATTGTAGAACTTCAATTGATGGCTCGCAAGCCAGTTCGTAAATCGATTTGTCTGTTATTTTCCGGAATTTAGTAGTTGCATAATCTACGATGGCAACTTTATTCATTTGAAAAGGTCTCCAAGAGTCTGATGAAGGATTTCTCGGTGTCTTCTCCTTCTACAGGATTGATCTGTACTATTGGAAGCGTGATTCCTGTTGAGACAAATCTTCGCATCGAGCGTCTGCCCTGCTCAGAATCACCGCAAATAGCAATTTCGTCCAAGAATCTGTCAGAGACAATTTTAGTGGCTGCATCTAGTCCTCTCTTATTATACTCTTCAACAATTGCATCAGTATCTTTCGCGAACCCAGAGTTTGAGATCAGGTTCCTGTAGTGTTTTCCAACTGAAACGTAAAATGCGAGGGTCTTGGCTGCTCGCGCTCTTGCCTTATCAGGATATTCATCAGAAATCGAGCATATAAAAGCTGCAGCCAATTCGAAAGGCCTCCTTATTTCTTGCCTCATCTCTTGGACCGTGGATCTTAATTCATTAAAGGGTCTCAAATATAGTAGTACTCCCTCAGCGACCGATAGTGCGAGTTTTATCATTAAAGGGTTTACTGCACCCAAAAATATAGGAATTGAAGCCCTTGGGGGGGGATGCAAGAGCTTAAAATTGGAAACGCTAAAGAATTCGCCTTTGAAGGACACCAGATTTCCAGTCCAAATAAGCCGGAGAAGAGCAACCATCTCCCTCATTCTGGTAAGGGGCTTATCGAAGGCTAATCCGTGCCAATCTTCAATGATTGGGCTGGTGCTCACGCCCAACCCCAACAAAGTTCTATTCTGTGAGAGGAGATCAAGAGTAATCCCGCCCATTGCAATAGTAGAAGGAGTTCGCGAATAGATGTTCATTACGGCTGTTCCTAATTGGGGACGGTGAGCAACTTGAGAAATCGCACCTAGTGTACTAAAGGCTTCACGTCCCCATGTTTCAGGTACCCACAAAGAGTGGACATTCTCATACCTATTAGTAAGATGAGAAAATCTCAAAATCTCGTCGATTGAAAGCAGTGTCCCCAGACTATATCCTGTCTTGATTTCGGTGGAAAGGTTCAACTAACTTCCTCGAGATAATAGTTGGGAACTCTGAATTTCCTTTGAAGCTTCTTCCATATCTTTGTGCGAATCAACCGATCTCCAGAAAGAGGTGGAAAATGTTACTCCCCTTAAATTCCTGCCCTTTGCCATTACGGGCAAAGCTGACGTCTCAATATTTCCATAGTCTGGTAGGAAATCAAAGACATCATTGGTAAAAAAGTAGACACCGGCATTAATCCATTTGTCATTTATCTGTGGTTTTTCTACGAAACCAGTGACTAGGCCATCCTCATCCAGCTCAATGACACCATATGGACTTTTCAAGGGGACTAATGCGAGTGCAGAATTTTGCGTATGCTTTAGAATATTCGGGTCTAGGTCAGTAAGAATATCGCCATTTACCATGAAGAAACCCCCATCTTTAGAACTGTTTATTAAACTTCTAGCATTCTTAAGAGCTCCACCCGTTCCCAGCGGCTCTTCTTCGACGGCATAGCCAACTCTTACACCAAATCTATTTCCGCTTCCTATATAATCAATAATACGTTCTTTAAGGTATCCTACACAAATCACAATTTCTTCGACTTCGTGATTTTTAAACCATCTTATTTGCCATTCGATTATTGGGCGATCGCAAACTTCTATCATAGGTTTCGGTCTCTCGTCAGTGATCGGTCTAAGTCTTTTACCTAAGCCCCCAGCTAGTATAACTCCTTTCACATTATGATACATTACCCTTAATCAATTAAAAGCTATGCTTGGATTCGCTTTTACATTTCACTTAACTATGCAAGGAAACAGATGTCAGAGAATACAGTATCTTTCAATATTCGAGATTTGAAATAAGAATTCAAATTAGGGTTTCTGTGCTATCCCAGCTTCTTTAGAATAGATGTATAATCCGTCAAGGAATACTCGTTGATCTTTGCCCTTTATTTTAGTCGATGACTCAATATTGGCAGCGGTCTGTGAAACATCTTCAATACTAGGTCCAGTAACTAATACATCATCGCCGCTTGTGTTCACTTTTGTGTTGTTGCCAACGATAATGGCTATTCTTGGTGCCCTCTCGCCAAAAATATTTTCGACGTGAACCTCAGATCCCTTTACCTTAACTGATATTGGAAAATGTGCAAAAACAACCTTTAATCGATAAGTGTACCCCTGCTCTACGCCGCGGATCATATTACCCAAAATGCTTTTCGTAGTGTTAATAATGGCAAAATCTCTCTTCCTTTTTCCATAAGGTGAAATTTTAATGCTATCTTGAATGATGTCTACTTTCACTGGAATCTTAGATAGATCTCTTCTAAGTTTGCCTAGCCTTCCACTTACTTGAATAAAGTTCTCTTCTCTGGATACTGTTACCCCAGATGGTACAGATACAGAAGCACTGATTCTCTCAAATGGTATCTTTTCAGTACACATACCCTACTAAAACTCCGCCTAATCCAAGCTGTTGCGCGTCGTGATGTGACATAATACCTTTACTCGTTGAGACAATCAACACACCCATGCTAAATGCAGGCAAGTATCTTCTTTCCCAATCAATATATCCATTCTTCTTGACACTGTACTTAGGAGTGACTATCCCACATTTATTTATCGCCGCTAGGAGTTGAATACGGAATTTACCGGCTCTTCCATCATCAATTTGTTCAAATTCACCGACAAAATGATGTTTCTGCATTACGCGCAGAACCTCACTGGTAAATCTAGATGCGGGTACAACAATACACTCCTTTTTTCTTCTCGATTCATTGTTATAGAGTGTGTTCATTAGATTTGCTAATACATTTAAAGCTGGCATTTCTCTACCATCTCACTATTCATTCGTACTTGTAAAAGCCTAGCTGCCGGGCAACCTCTCTAAAACACTGTCTACAAAGAAACAACCTGTACTGCTGTATCAATCCGTTGTATGCGCCACATCTCTTGCACCATCTCGAACCTTTGCCGTGGGGAATTTTTTTCCTCTTGGTAATTTCGTAATCTCTTGGTTTGGGCATTATGATACCTCAACTCCGAATCCATTTTTGAAGAATTCGATTGCTCCTTCTTTGCTAATCCGGTGTCTCTTGCCAATCCTGTTCTTCACTCTTCTCTTAGAAATGCCATAGCCTGGTCGTACCAAACTAATGCAGACATTCATGCCAAAGATACCTATGTCTGGATTATATTTTGTACCAGGTATGTCTATATGTTCACGGATACCCAGCGAGATATTGCCATAATCATCGAAGGAACTCTCGTTCATCTTGTTGCCCTTAGCTTCTAAACATCTTTTCAAGAAATCTGTTGCGTCATTTCTTCTCAGTGTCACCATCGCCCCAATCGGTTCTCCTTGATGGATCCCGAAATCTCGCAAGTTTTTCTTAGCCGTTGTCATAGTTGGAATTTTTCCGGTCAGATCTTCTAGACCGTGCTTGGCCCTTTCCACAGGTTCTCCAGATTTCCCAACTCCTATATTAATAACGACTTTCCCTACAGATATCCTTCTCATAATATTTTCTGAATTCGAACTACTCATATCAATTAGCTCACCTGAATTATTGGATCTTTATCCCCCACCAACATGACCATCTGTACCGGCAATTCAACTGACCTATCGCCAAATGAGACTACTGTCCGCTTAGGCAACGAGAAAAGGCCATCACGAATATCTTCAACTTTTCCAATTGCCCCTGCATTCTCCCCCTTCGTAACAATGACAATCGATCCTTTTTCCAACTTTATATGTGACTTTATCTCCTTAGTTGACAAATCGATCAAACATGAATCTCCGATAGCATACTGTTCACTTACAATCAAGGTCCTACCGTCATGGAAACCGTATTGTGTTTTATTATCCTTAATCGTTTTTCTGGCTGTTACTCGCAGGAGTTTAAGGTTCTTTTCAGCTTGTCCTGAAAGAAGAACCGGGACCAAGAGATTTCTATCCTTTGGTACTAAACGGAATACCTGTGATAGAGGGATCAGCTCCATAATATCCATTAGTCCCACCGGCCAACCGATGCTTCTCCTCACCACACCGTCAATAGATACCTTACCATCGTTCAGTATTCTTGTTACTTCATCCATGTTCTCACATAGTCTCAATATATCTCTAAGTAAGATTCCTAGCGGATAGCAAATAGTCTTAGGATGAGGTCCCGACCGCGCACGAACCACAAATTGGCCTTCCTTTCGTCTAATCTTCCAAAATGAGGGTGCTAGCTGTCTTTTGACCGTAGTTGCTCCTCCTTTTTTCGCCAGATCTATCTCCCTCCCCCTTCAGCTTTGTTATTGCTTTTATTCTTAGTCGAAAGTTCGGACACGTGAGTTCTCTGAATCGAAGTCTGTCTATACTTATCATCCAAATCCAAGTCGGTGATTATCACATTGGTAGAATTAATTTCTACCTTTACGTTCCCTCCGCGCACTTTTTCTCTTTGTATGCCTTCGATAGCAAGGCTTCCGCGCTTCATGTTGACCTTTTCAACCTTCCCCTCAATACCACTATATTCACCGCGAATTACTTTGACAGTATCCCCGGCAATTACTCTTAGATTACGTCGTCCATATTTTTCCCTAATGGAACGTGCAAGAGGAGACCGGAGCTGGCGTTCAATCAAATGTTTCGGCTCATCGCCCATCAATTTGTTAGACAATAATTTTCATCGCTCCAATCAACATTCAAACAATTAACGAAGCTAAATTTGCAATCCTCGGCCATTTTTCAGCTGCCTCTGCGGCTACGGGGCCCTTTATGTCTGTTCCCTTGATCTCTCCCTCAGGAGTTACCAATACGGCGGCGTTATCTTCAAAAATTAATCTATTTCCATTTAACCTTCTCACAGGGTATTTTTGCCTTATTACTACTGCTCCAAAGATTTGTTTTCTTAATTCTGCTGGTCCTTTCTTAACGGTTACAGTTACAAAGTCACCTACTGCAGCCGATGGCAAACGGGAATGACGACCCTTGAACCTCTTTACTTGGGCAATACGTAGTATTTTGGCTCCGGTATTATCGGCACACACCAAAGTGGCAGTCATTGGGAGTGCTCTTGTAACGTATGGCCTGAATTCCTCAACACCTTTTGCTGAAACCGCTCTTGATTTAGAGGACGTCTATTGTTCCACCTCTATTACCACAAATGCAACAGTCTTGGCCAACGGTCGACATTCAGCTATCCGTACTTGCTTACCTTCAATTACATCCATACATTCGGGAGAATAAGCATGCATTTTTGATTTGCTTCTTTCAAACCTCTTGTATTTGGTTACTGGCCTAGAAAAATGCTGTTCGACTACAACCATTTTACGAGCCTTAGCACTGACCAATGTACCCGTAAAAACCCGACCCCTTATTGAGAGTCTCCCGTGGAAGGGACAATTGTTATCTTCGCACGTCCTTCGGGGAGGAGACACAGAAATGCCAATATTCCTAACCATGATTTATCTCAAACTCTTCCTCACAACTCGGTCCTCTGGTCTCCCTATCAGAGTGCTTCCACTTATAAAGCAACCGCAGGTAGGAAGAGTGAACTTAATATTAACATTTTTTTTAGGAATACTCTTTAGGACCTCACCTGATCTGATAGTGATCATATTTTTAGTTTCCCTGACTACACATCCAGAAATTCCAGAATATGGGCCTGAATTGAGAATGTGAGCATATAACCCAACTAATTCATGGAAAATCAAATTCTCTCTAGTTCTCAATGGTGTTCCACCATCCCTCTAAGCAAGGTCTTTATCCTTGCAATATCTCTCCTGGTCCATCTAATACTCGCTGTTTCCTTCTTTAATGTACCCTTGGCACCTTCAGATCTCAACTTTGCAAGCTCAGAAGACAATTCATCCAGTTTTTCAGAGAGATCTTTGTCATTCATTTCCCTTAATGCCTTTAATTTAATCCTACCCACCGCTCTTCACTTCCTCCTTCACAAATTCATTTCCCTGTGAAGTCCCACTTTCCGCTGCTATGTTGTGCGCTGTACTAGCCAATTCCTGCTCCGTAGGCATTTTGTTACTTTCAACAGAATCAATCATCTCAAACTCTTTCGGCATATCATTCTTGATTGCTATTTTCAACTGTATACCCATCAATCCCATCTTAGTAAGCACATGAGTGACGCCATATCTTACCACCTTGTCTGCTACGTCACCACTCTTCGGTACTAGTCCCAAAGAGTGCTTTTCGAAGTGTGCTCTTTCACTTCTGAGTTTGCCGGCCACTGTGATTTCAACGCCTAGAGCACCTGCGTTCATTATCGTATTATTAGTCCATATTGCGGCTCTTCTGAATGCAGTACCTCTTTCAATCAATTGCGCGATCCGATTACACATGATCTTAGGATTGAGCTCCGGGGCTTCGAGTTCAATAACAGAGATCTGAGGATTGGATAAGCCAAATTTTTGTTCCAACTTTGATGTCAAATCTTTTATCCCAGTACCTTTCCTTCCGATAACCAATCCGGGACGAGTAACACTTAGAATAATTCTGGTTCCAACAGGCGTCTTCTGCACGTCTACACGTCCATATCCTGCATCTCTAAGGGTCTCTGAAAGAAACTCATCCAATTCAAGATTCCTAAAATTATTTTTCAATACATTATTGATGGCACTCATTCATGACCCCTCTTTTCCTGCGCGACTAATTCAAAATGTATCAAAGTATTGTATTTGGGACTAGATCTTCCCATTGCTCTTGGAGTAAACCTTTTGATCTTTGTACCTTTATGTACCACAGCACTCGTGATCTTCAATGCATCCAAATCCATCCCCTTATATTCTGCATTTGCTTCAAGGTTGTCTAACAGCTTTAAAACTTCCTTGGCTGCTTTCTTGGGGTAGCGACCCGAACAAAAGCCATCACGTATGTTAGACCTATGGGCAACTTCGTTATTATATCTTCTGTAGGGTACAGCTATTTTTCTAGCAATAACATCTTCGAGAAATAAGCGTGCTTTCTCGATTGACATTCCTCTAATAGCCACTGCTATCTCTCTAGCATGCTTATGTGATGCTGACTTGTCCCGTATAGAGGCTCTTACGTGCCTAGACTTATCAAAATTTTCTAATGCATATCCATACTCCGGCATATTATATCACTTTAATGGGACATACAGACTTGATCTTGAAGAACCCACTCCAGGAGCTCCATGCTGAACGCGCTTATTAGTGATAGAATACTCACCTACATAATGCCCCACCATCTCAGGCTTAATATTTATTGGAACAAACTCTTTACCATTATGGACCTTAATAGTCACTCCGATCATATCGGGGAGGACTATCATATCTCTGAGGTGAGTCTTTATCTCATCAGTAGACTTTCCTTCCCTATTCCGCTTAATCTCTTCACGAAGTTTTCGCTTCTCGTCTGTCATGTATTTGCCGACCCTTTTATCCAACGATCGCCTCTGTCTTGAGTTCAAGAGCGGCAAAAGTGATTCTATGGGTAACACCTGTAATTGTTCAGGTGGATAACCTTTAAACTTAAACTCTCTGACCATGAATATCACCGTCTGCATGCTTTATTCCTCTTTTAAACGTACTGGGAGAAGGCCCTAATTGGCCTAGCATACACAGAATCTACACCAGACCCAACGTTGTGGCTAAATCCCTTGCTCCATTTGGATTACTAAACACCACAGTAGCTTTCTTTCCTCTAATCGTTCTTGAAGTATTAATGTCGAGCACATCGGCATCATACAGAACACTCATAGCTTCTTTTATTATTTGTTTTGTGCTTCTTTCTTTGACTATGAAAACTAACTTGTTTTCCTTTTCTATCATATTGAACGTTTTCTCGGTAATGTATGGTTGAATTAGGACCATTCTTGCATCTTCTATGGAAAGATGATCCTTTGATGGCTCATCTTTGCTCATTCTGTCTTCCCCTCCAATTCTGTACTGAATCTGCCGAACTTTGCTAGTACATTTACTGCATTCTCTGAAAATACAGTTAGTCTTACTGGCTTGGATCCGGGCAACAGGTCCATTAAATTCAAATTTTCCACAGCTTTTATATCAACTCCTGGTAAAGATCTTGAAAGTCTCATTATGTTACTGTCACTGGAAACGAGTATCAGCACACTCACACCTGAGGATCTACCATGCCTTCTAGAAGTTCCTCCTACCGTTCTACTTCTCGACCTCGCACGTTCCAAATCGGCCCCTAGGCCCAATTTTGTCAATGTATTATGAAGATCGTTCACCTTGTTCAGAGATTCAATCTTATTCGAGACAATTAGTGGGAGTTCAAGACTCTCATCGAGCTTGTGTCCTCGCCGCTTTATAAGGTCAAGCCTAGATGTAGCAGCAATCGCTGAACATAGTGCAAGGGTTTTCTCTTTCTTGTTAATCTTTTTGTAAATTCTCCTGAATGAAACTGGAGGATGAGCCACTCTTCCGTGTCTAACTCCCGCAACCCCAGCAGCTTGACCTGCTCTAGGAAACCCTTGGCCCTTAGCTCTTGCTATTCTTGCAATCCCCAGACCAGTATTACGAGATTCAGCACTAACAACCTCACCCGCATCAGCATATCTACCCTGAACCTGAAACGAATGTGAGAGCAAACTAACGTAAGTCTTGTGCATGACCGCGGGGTGATACGGTGTACGAAATACATGAGGCAAATCTATCACTCCCACATTATTACGCTCCAGATCTAATACCTTTGCTTTCAAGTTACTAGGTCACCACTTCAACGATTTTAGGTTCAAGAACCTTCGTATACCTACGCCTAATTGATGTTCTCAGCTTTACTAGCCGTTTCGGAACTCCTGGAATAGAACCTCTTACGACCATAAAATCACCATTCAATGCTCCGAAGTGCTTAAACCCCCCTTTCCGATTGATGTCAAATCCTTCTTCTGATGTGTTTCCAATTAACAGTATCCGCTTATTGTATTCGATCCTTTGATGAAATCCTCTTTGACCCTGTCTTGGGACAGTAAACATTACAACTGCTGGAGATATGGGACCAAGTGTACCTACTGCCCGTACACTTTTTCTCGATTTGTGCTGCTTTCTCTTGACTCCAAACCGAGTTATTGGACCTTCCACACCTTTCCCCCTTGTAATCGCGGCAACATCAACTGATTGACCCTTACGAAATATATCGGCTACTTTAATTTTCTTACCTATGATCGATTTTGCATATTCGAAGTTTTGCCTTATATCATTTCCCGTAAGCTGAATTTCAAAAGTATAGGGCTTCTTTTGGGATAACCCAGCATCCTTAGGAAAAACTGAAGCCAATACAGATAGGTGATCAACACGGCTAAGAGTAGCTTCTGCCCTTGCCATTACATCTTCAAAGGAATCCTTCTTTTTCTCTTGACCTCTTACTGTATCTCTGGAAGTAAAGTCAAATAATGCATGCATACCGGTATAGTCGGTCCGATATCCACGTATTCCTGTAATGGTCAACGGTGGAGTCGCCAGTAGCGTAGAAGAATTCGCCAGCTGCTTGCCGTAGTTGGGTGTTCTTTCCCTATCATCTATGGTCACGACGCTCAACATACCTACCTTGAATCCAGCAAATGCCCCCAGAGCAGGCTTAGCTTCTGTACTTTGGGCCCAATTCCGAATTCTTGCTTCTAGGCTTTTTGCCCTAGCTCTCGGTCTGAACGCCAGACTACCTCTTCGTGGAGTACTGTATTTTCTATGGCCCATGGATAGACCATCCCTCTGCCTCCCCCTTTAATAAATTTATATAAATTTGCTGTAACCAAACAACTACCGCAAGCCACGGATGCTATTAAGTATGGCGAGTGAGCCCAACAAAGCCTCTTCTAATCGGACAGAACGAGTGCCTTGGAATGGAAACATATTGACAGCTACCGAAGAATTGACTAGACTCCTATCAGTATCACATACCATCTTCCATATATCATTTCGTGGAGAGCCAAAAGTCAAGATTACCTCTGAAGTATCTTTGAATTTATTTCTAATGGAAGGCATGATGACTGATATTGGCATTCCCCTTTTCGAAGTGATAAGGAATTTTACGTCATGGAGCCTCTTCTGAATCTCCGATAGGGTATGAATACTAATTACTTGATAACCCCAGTACTCGCTGTCCCCTACTTTTCCATAGATCTCCTCGGCGATCAATCTTCCTCTCCTAACCGATAACTTGAAATTCGCCTTTCTGGAGGTTTCGTTTTGGCCCACAAAAGGAATGGTCCGATCAAGTCCAACATCCACCACCCAGGAGCCCATATTCCTTAGTAAAACCCCTACTCGTGATTCTGCACCTCGAACCTCTGATGCCCTCATGAAAGTCTTATGATGGGGAGATTGCACAGGGGGTAGCATCCCAGTAAATTGGAGCAATTTCATTTTGGGATATAATAATTTCCTCAAATATTGGGGCGTATCCAAATATTCAAGCAATAGCGTTATTAATTTAAAATCGTCTGGTCTAGCTGTTGCGGACATGTCGTTGTAGATATACACTTTCTCAACTCGAAAAATAGATAGAGCCCGGGCGAATTGAGCAACCCTCAAACTCTTGTCTAGCAAAGATTTCGAATCAATTAATGATGTGTTAGGAATCGCTACGGAAAGGGAGGGGAAATGAGCTTCCAACTATTCGCTAAGTAACAAATTTACTTTAGATTCGAGTCCCCCGTCAGTGCCGAAGGCAATATCACGCACCAATCCATTCCGGTCTATCAGGATCGTAGAAGGGGTTCCTTTGAGCTTGTACTCGTCGAACGTGAGTGCAGTAAACTCCTTAGATGCAAGATACTGTTTTGCACGTTCGAAAAGTGCGATTTTGTCTTGACTACTATATGAGTTGTACCCTCCCACATTCTCCTCAATAAAATCTAGTACCTGGCTTTCGAGAACATCACCGGTCCTCTTTCTTAACGTGTCCATCGCAACTGGATAAGGGATCCTGTAAGGAAGCTTGTTCCCATTCTCTGTTCTGCCGTACATCCGAAGAGCATGCAGTGTCTCGCCAATCAACTCATTTTTTGTCAAAAGCAATTTTAGATTATCTAACGTATTCTTGTCATAATCTTCAAATGCCGTAGCAACTCCAAGTACTTTCACCTCGCTCTTTTCTGTCCTATTATAGATATTGATCGCCTCGGGTATACCGTATAAGAAGCAACCGGGGCAATTAACCTGGAACACTTCAACTAGAATAACCTTACCTCTTTCTCTATCGATATTAGTTGGTACGCCTTGCACCCATTCGCGGACTTTTAAGTTTGGAGCTTTTTTTCTTATTAGTGAATTCAAGATCGTAATGGTAGTTTAAGCTAACCGGATCATTGACCCCTCGCTGCTTCTCTTTGCTTTGCTAGTTTAGCATAGCTTTCGAGTTCTTCATCAAGCACCTTCCTCATGGTCTTACTACTTGTGTCAATAACTGCCATTTTGATATTTCGAGTACTGGTCTTGTCCTCGCTTACTAAATAAATCGACTCAATTGCTAAAGATCCACATTCCTCGAGACTAATGTCCATTTTATAGCTTTTTTCCAGAAACTCTGTAACCTGATCACTTCCTGCTCCAATCGCCACCGCATCATATCCTATGTATGTTCCGCTAGGGTCGGTAAGAAATAGTGATGCGCCAGTTTCGTCTACACCTGCCAAGATTAAGGCCACCCCAAAAGGTCTCACGCCAGCATACTGCGTGAATTGTTGTGCCATGTCAGCAATATTCTTGGCAACCCCCTCAACATCGACAGGTTCATCATAGATCAACCTGTTACTCTGTGCAAAAAATCTCGCATGATCTACCTGAGATCTTGCATCAGGAATGTAACCTGCCGCAGCGACACCTATGTGATCATCAACCTGAAATATTTTCTGGGTAACATTTGAAATCTGCAACCTTCGTGTCTTCTCTTCAACTGCGAGGATAACCCCTCCCTTGTACTTTAATCCGACTGCAAGAGTTCCTCTTCTAACAGTCTCGATTGCATACTCTACTTGGTAAAGTCTTCCATCAGGAGAGAAAACGGTTATAGCTCTATCATATCCCGCTGCTGCTGGTAACAATTCATTCTAATCTACTTAGATGAGTTCAATTTAAATTTACCTTGGGTCACCTATGTATGATAATACAAGACGAATTACATTATGAAAAATGAAAGGATCACTTTTTCTGGCCATAGGAATATTCGCTGTCTTCACAACAAGACAATTGAAATTACGAAAGCAGTATCACTAAGCACGAAAGGAGATTGTATAGCTGGAGTTTCTGCAAGTAAAGCTTGTAGCGATCTCGATAAGGATATTAAGGCAAAATTGTGCGAGGCTGGGAGGAAAGTGACTCTGGAAATTGCCGTAAACGGTATGACTTTTGAGATGCAAGCTCTCACAGATCAACGTTTGGAAC
Source organism: Nitrososphaeraceae archaeon (assembly GCA_035643435.1). GTDB lineage: Archaea > Thermoproteota > Nitrososphaeria > Nitrososphaerales > Nitrososphaeraceae > TH5896. Next base: position 15,348 of record DASQQK010000079.1, read on the forward strand.
TATCCGATAAGCACGATATTGTCATCAGAAAAAGCAATTATGTGTGCCCTCGAACTCTTTGTGTGCTTTGTGACAAGGCTTCTTCTGATATGCCCCGAGATTTGGTATCTGAACTGCAAAACCCTTTTACATTAGCCGAACTAACAATAACTATCGACTAGTGTGCATTCTAGGTTTATGAGATTTTTTCACCCGTGATTTTTTCGTACACGTACACATATCGATCGCTCATTTGTTTAATAAGAAATTCAGGGATTTTTGGAGGCTTTGGGGTCTCACCTTTCGATGCCGACTGAAGCATTTCTTGTCTAAAGCCTATTTCAACCAACCAATCACGTAAAATCTGTTTGTCGTAGCTTGCTTGTGTGTGGCCAGGCTGGTAGTCTTTCTCAAGCCAGAGTCTTGATTCATCCGGTCCAATAGAGTCCGCGAGTCTTAACTCCCCTCGTTCATCAAAACCAAACTCTAGTTTGACGTCAGCAATAATGAAGCCCGAGTTTTTTGCAAAAGAACCCATGGTATCGTAAATCGCTAACGAAATATCCTCGATTTCCTTGAGGGTGTGATCATTCAATTTACCTGATTCCAGAATTTTGCTTCGTTCTACTGGAACATCATGCACTTCAGATTTAGTGGTTATTTCGAAAACCGGATATGGAAGTTTAGCACCTTTCTTGAGGGTTAGGGTCCTCCCAAAAAGCGGCTGAAAGTCGCTATCTGAAGTGTATCTCTCCAGCATAGAACCATAATAATAACCACGGACAATGAATTCGTATGGTATCATCGATAGCCTCTTAACTTCAATTGCATCATCCCGTTTCATTCCTATGAAGTGACTAGATACGTTCAACTTACTGAACCAGAAGTTCGCGAACCTACATAACACCTTGCCCTTATTGGGAATAGTCTGGTCAAATTTTATGTCAAATGCTGATACTCTGTCACTAAAAACCAATAACAGATTTCCATTCTCTTGTAGAAAGATATTCTTGACCTTGCCCTCCCGCAAAAGACGCATGTACTCATCAGGAGGTGAATCTCTTATTCCAATTTATACTTATTTTATTATAACTTGGCGTCGGGAAACATAAGGTCATGGTGGGACTCGAACCCACGACCTAAGGTTTACAAAACCTTCGCTCTAACCAAGCTGAGCTACATGACCAACACTTTGGTTGAAACTAGTCAATAGGTATTTAATAAGTTGTTCATCAAAATTATCTGATGTTGCCTTCGAGCAGTCATTATCTTTCTTGGGAGACCGTTCATGAGCAAATTTAGTAACGGTAAGAAGAAATACTCAGTCTCGGTCTTAATAACAAAAAAGAAATATCTCCCCGATCCCGAGGGAGAAACTATTTTAAGAGATCTAATCATGAAAGGAGGATTTCGGGAAGTCGAAGCCGTAAGATGTTCAAAAACAATTAATATGCTTGTTAGATCAAGAACGGAAGAACAAGCCAAGAAAAAGGTTTTAAAAATATGTGGTGAATTGAGACTTTACAATCCAGTCGTAAGTGAGTGCGTTGTCAGTGTTATGCCTTCAATCAGTATGTATTCAGACAGATAGAAGGGGTATCGCAAACTCACTTTGGCAAGAGTACACATTAAATACCCGTGATTGGATAATAAATAATAAAACCTACGATGAAAAAAATCGGTGTCATCGTGTTCCCTGGCACAAATGGTGATAGAGATGTATTTCATGTCTTGTCTGAGGTAATGCATGTAGAAACTGAATATGTTTGGCATAACAGGCAAGATTTGACGGGTTTTTCTGGGTTGGTGCTTCCGGGAGGATTCTCATACGGCGACAGATTAAGAGCTGGAGTAATTGCAGCGAACAGCCCTGTGATCCACGGGGTGAAGAGGATGGCAAAAGAGAATATACCAGTATTAGGGATTTGCAACGGATTTCAGATATTGATTGAAGCAGGCATCCTTCCTGGAGCCTTGGTAAAAAACGAACATTTGAGCTTTGTGTGTAGATGGGTCAATGCTAAAATTGAGAATGAAAGGACCCCGTTCACTAAGTTGTTCAAAAGAAATCAGAGAATAAGAATGCCAATAGCTCATGGTGAGGGTAGGTATGTAGCGGATCGTCGAACTATAAAAGAGCTACGACAGAAGGAGCAAATAGTGCTGAGTTATGTCAATGAAAATCCGAATGGATCATTTGAATCGATAGCATCAATATGCAGCCCAGAAGGAAATGTAGTAGGTATGATGCCGCATCCGGAGAGGGCTTCTGAACGCGTATTATCATCGCCCGCTGGAGGCATAGATGGTTCAACTATTTTTCAGTCGCTGGTGCGCCATTTGGATGATAGTATGTAATAATATGAGGCGAAAGAGTTGAGCGGACTGACAAAAGATGAGAATTCGTACTTAAGAAAATCTTTGAAAAGGCTTCCAACAGAAGCTGAGTTGCAAATAGTTGCCGCCGAATGGTCTGAACACTGCTCTTACAAATCGTCAAAGAAGTATATCTCAACACTACCCCAGTTAGCAGACCGATTGCACACGGGAGGTTATGACGCAGGAGTGATCGAACTGGGTAACGGACAAGTTCTAACAGTTCGCATAGAGAGTCATAACCATCCCTCTGCTATTGAGCCATACGGAGGAGCAGCAACAGGGGTCGGTGGCGTAGTTCGAGACATACTGTCAGTGGGGACTAGGCCCATAGCAATTATGAACGGACTTCATTTCGGTGAGATTAATGGTAGAGATAAGAAAGTTAATCAACATACCTGTTGGCTGCTTAGAAATGTAGTACGGGGCATTTCGGATTACGGCAACTGCATTGGGGTCCCGACCATAGGAGGAGAATTGGAATTTGATGAGTCCTTAAATAACTATTGTTTAGTTGACGTAGTATGCATAGGCTTAGGTAAGACAAGTGAAATAATTGCTAATTTCGCAGACGTCGACGATCTTCTCTTGTTGGTAGGGGGTTCTACAGGCAGAGATGGGATTCATGGGGCGGCATTCGCTTCCACCGGGCTTGTTCACGAAAACAGGTCGGCGGTGCAGATTCCTGACCCTTTTCTCAAGAAATTACTCATTGAAGCGATCTTGGAGGCAACTAGGAATCGATATATCAAGGTAATGAAAGACTTGGGCGGCGGCGGCCTAGCATGTTGTTTATCAGAAACGTCCCACAAACTGGGGAAAGGCTTTGATGTGGACCTTTCTTGTGTAAGACTCAGAGAAGAAGGAATGAGCCCATCAGAAATTTTGATCTCTGAATCTCAAGAAAGAATGCTTCTGATCGTAGGAAAAGAAGACAGGGAACGACTTGAAGAAGTATTAGCCAAATATGAAATAGGCTATTCAACTATTGGCAAGGTATGTCCTGAGCCTAATATTAAGATAAGATATAAATCGAAAGTAATTGCGGACATTCCAGCACATATTGTAGCATGTGCACCACTTTTAGACAGAAAATCGACACGTCCAACTTATTTGAAAAAGGCACAAGGAAGGACTCGAATAAGTCTACCAAAGAATATTGGCGCTATCCTGCTGGATTTACTCAGCAGACCTAATGTATGTGGTCGTTCCTGGATTTACGAACAATACGATTCAGAAGTTGGGCTAAGGACGATAGTAAAACCGGGTGTAGGCGATTCTTCAATACTCCGCTTGGATCACGGAAGTTATCTTGCAATGTCTATGGATGCTAACAGTAGATGGTGTTATCTCGATCCTTATCAAGGGACGCTAGGATGCATATCGGAAGCTGTTAGAAATGTGATCTGTTCTGGCGCTTCTCCTCTAGGCATAGTAGATCACTTGCAATTCGGGAGCCCCGAAAAGCCTGAAATCTTCTGGACATTCCAACAGGCGATAGACGCGATTAAAGACTATTGTAAATTCTTTGATTTGCCCGTCATAGGTGGGAAAGTAAGCTTTTATAACGAAAAAAGGGGGGTCCCTATAAGGCCATCTCCGGTCATAGGGGCAATAGGAATGGGGCAGGATGTTGAAAATGTGGGTGTCGCTCAACTAGCCCCAGGATCCAGCATCTTTTTAATTGGTCGCACCAATGAGGAGTTGGGAGGATCTGAATATTATGCGTCCTATCTGAAGAACTATGGTGGAAAGATTCCTAGACTTGATTTGACTGAAGATAAAAGAAATGCTTTAGCCGTTTCAAACCTCATATCCAGTGGTGTTACAAAGAGCGTTCACGATTGTTCTAAAGGTGGAATCGCGGTAGCTCTGGCGGAGATGGCAGTAGTTGGAAATACAGGGTTTGACATAGATATTTCATTGGCTGCGAATACTTGCAAACGGATAGACAGTCTCATGTTTAGTGAATCCAATTCACGCTACGTGGTTGCAACTGAGAGACCAAACGAATTGATTGAAATATTGAGAGGTAGCGGGAGCCGGCTCCATTACAGCAAGCTGGGTGATACCGCCGATTCACCATTAAATGGTAGCGTTAAATATGGTAGTGGACATGATATCATAGTTGACTTGGAGTTGGAAAAACTAAAGCTCGCCTATAACAATTCTTTAGAAGGAATGCTGAATAGTGTCAAGGTGTGAAACAGAAACATTTTCAAAAAAGATTGAACCTGTACTGTCTGGTGTTCCGTTGCGCTATTGTAATATGAGGAACTTGGAATGATTCACGAAAATTGCGGTGTTGTGGGTATCTTTTCGATGGATAAAATTAACGTATTACCCTTCGTAATTGACTGTTTACGAGCGCTTCAGCATCGGGGCCAAGAAGCCTGGGGTGTGGCGGTTCCTCAGAAAGACCCCTTAAAAAGAATAGGATTGGTTTCATCTTCAGCTAACGAATTTGCCAAGATTACGAGGAAATATGAATCTCACGCTGCTATAGGTCACGTCCGTTATTCTACCATTGGAAAGAGTACATTGACTAATGCCCAGCCGATTAAGGTGAAAGATCTCTGTATTGCACATAACGGAACAATTGCGAATGTCGACCAGTTGTCGTCAATGGTAGGAGGTTGTTCTTTTACTCCTCAATCGATGACTGACACTTTGGTTGCAGCTCAACATCTAGTAGGTCATCTGGCCAAAAATAAGGACATAGCCGAAGCTCTCGCTATCCTAAAACAGGAAATGATTGGTTCTTTCTGTTTCACATTTTTGACAGGTAACGGATCAGTATACGCAGCAAGGGATTCTAAGGGATTTAGGCCCCTTGTTATTGGATTACACAAACCAACGAACACTTACATTGTGGCATCCGAATCTTGTGCTCTTTCTGCCGTGGGAGCATATTTGGTTAGGGACGTTGAGCCTGGTGAGATACTTCAGATCGACGATTCCGGACTTAGATCGGAGTATTTCGCAAGAGATAAACCACACGCTCATTGTGCCTTCGAATACACTTACTTTGCTCATCCTACTAGTGTCATAGAAAATGTCAACGTATATGCCGCACGCAAACGTATTGGCAAATTCTTGGCTAGGGAATTTAAGATCCCCGACGCAGACTTAGTGATACCAGTTCCGGACTCTGCTCGCCCGGCAGCCCTTGGCTATGCACTCGAATCTGGTTTACCCTTTGAGGAAGGGTTGATGAAGAATAGATATAGCAGGAAGGGATCGATGCGGAGCTTTATAGAGCCTTTTCACGAGACGCGGGTTGAAATTAATAAGGGTATTATTCCGCTGGCAGATGTAATAAGGGGAAAAAATATCATCATTGTTGATGATAGCATAGTCAGGGGAATAAGCTCTGCCTCAATAATAAAGATGCTTAGAGAATATGGCGCGAACAAGATTAGCATGATAATCACATATCCACCTGTTCGCTATCCTTGCTATGCCGGTATCGATTTTCCCTCTCAGGACGAACTCCTGGCATACCAGCAAGTGCGGCAAGATGCAGTGGGAACTACAGAAATCGCACAGAAAGTGGCCCTGGCCTTGGGAGCAGATTTTGTGGCTTACAATAATACATCCACGCTCGCAAGGGCAATCACCTTACCTGAAGAGGAGCTCTGCTTCACTTGCACAACTGGTGATTATTCGCCATTAGGGGTTAAACCATTATTTAAATCCCGGGCCTCAATGAAGGGCAGAGATTAGGAACTCTTCATGGTAAATTGCTCGTCAAACTTCTCCGCGCTCGCGATCACCTTATTCTTCATATCAGATCGAAATTGTTCTAACTTGAGGAATATTTCCTGATACTTGTTGGCAAGTATCTGGCATGCGAGTATAGCAGCATTCACAGACCCATTTATAGCGACCGTAGCGACAGGTATGCCCGATGGCATTTGCGCTATTGACAGAAGGGAGTCTACGCCATCGATGGTCGAGGTCTTAATGGGGACGCCTATGACAGGCAACAGGGTTAGCGAAGCAATCATTCCAGGTAGGTGGGCTGCGCCTCCTGCTCCTGCTATTATAACCTCTAACCCTCTCTCCTTAGCTCCCTCGCCGTACGAAATCATCTTGTGAACAGTCCTGTGAGCTGAAACGATTCTCATCTCATGCTCCACATTAAACTGCAGCAGAACATCAGAGGCGTTTCTCATTATGGGGAGGTCTGAATCACTCCCCATAACGATTCCGACAAGTATACGATTCATAGCAAGATCAAGTATTGTTCATTATTCTTAAATTACTCTTCGCTTTTTCCGATTTATTGATGGCGTCTGAGATAGATGCAGCAGTTATGGTTATGTGTCCAAGCTTTCTCCTTGGTTTCGAGAACCTTTTTCCATACAGATGTAGTTTCAGTCCCTCGATGCTTAGAAGCTCGTCCAAGCCATCCAAATAGTACTCACCTTCAAATTCACTTGGTCCCAGTATATTGACCATTACCGTCGGTGACCTAAGTTGAGGTTTTGTGAGAGGAAGATTCAAAATAGCTCTGATATGTTGCTCAAACTGAGATATAGAACAGCCTTCAATACTGTAATGCCCAGAATTGTGGGGACGGGGAGCGATTTCATTAATTAGGATCTCTCCACTTGCCTTTAGAAACATTTCCACGCAAAATATGCCAGAACCGTTTAAGACATCTACCGTTCTTTCTGCTATATCTCTGGCCATTTTTTCTGTGTTCTTGGATATCCTAGCTGGGACTATAGTGGTGTCCAAAATGCTGTCAGAGTGTTTATTCTCAGCTACAGGAAAAGAGGAGACGTGACCGGATTCGTTTCTCGCTACCATGACAGACAGTTCCTTCCTAAATTGAATGACTTCTTCGACCATCCACATTCTGAGACTTATCTCATTTGTTACTTTAACGATTTCTTCCATATCGTAAATTCGTTTATTCCCTCGTCCATCATACGAATCTTCACACGCCTTCAATATTAGCGGGAACCGATGCAAGTCTGTATTTACACCACGGGCAATATCACCTGCTAGCGCAAAGTTAGGAACAGGCAAATTCTTTCCCTGCAAAAAGACCTTTTGTCGGTATTTATTTTGAATTATTTTGAGAGTTTCAGGAGAGGGATGAATAGCCTTGTTGTTACGACAAAGATCGATGAGAACATCCGAATCTGCCAATTCTATCTCGTATGTCAATACATCGACGCAGTCTGAGAGTTTTCTAATAGCCGCGCGGTTCCTGAAGTCGGCGACAAGCAGCCCATCCGCTATTGAGGACGCAGGACATTGGGGATCCGGATCCAGAATATGTACTCTTATTGACATGCGCTTCGCTTCCTGTGCAATCATTTTCCCTAGCTGTCCGCCCCCAATTATTCCAATTGAGGGCTTCCTCTGAGGAATAATTCTTGTCGTAATTCGCAATTGAGTGTTAAATCATGTCGGTAGTTATACTAATAAATGGTAGCATTCCTACTCAAAATGCGCGTGTGAAACCTAAAACTAATTTGTTTCAGAAGGTATGTGATGAGGTCATTTCGTTAGATAATTCGATACGGTTTGCAGGCATATCTGACAAAGAGGGGAAGCTGCTGGCAGTTTCAGAACGTCAGAACCTAAAGCCTTTGCTGTCAGATGAGGAAAGAGCGCAATATGCAATCACGGCCGCCACCAGACAGTACACTAGATTACGCTGGGAATACCATCTCGGACGAATTCACTATGCTAGTTCCAGATATGAGAATCTTACCAGGGCAACAATCCCCATTGCTGACGTAAACAGTACCTTGTACTATGTGCTTTTGTTATCCTTCGACCCAGAAGTGCAAAACCTCCACAGATTAGTAATGAATACTATCATACCACTAGTAAGAAAATGGAAAAAGAGATTATTACTTGCACATACGTGATTGGCTGATTTCGGTACTTATAAATAAAATCGATTACTATCCTCATTTACTGTTTTGCTGATATTCCCCCGTCGACTGTGACTATACTCCCAGTTACCCATCTCGCGTCTGATGAACACAAATACAAAACGGTACCGGATATATCGTCAGGTGTTCCAATCCTCCTCAGTGGGAAGGACGTTTCCAGTAGCTTTCGAGCATTTTCATCTTGTAGATAAGGTTCTATTATCGGACTTCTTATGGTGGACGGAACAACGCAGTTGCATCTTACTCCGAACGGTCCGTACTCGACGGCAATACTTTTGGTTAACATGATTATTCCTGCCTTTGTTACGCCGTATATGGACAACGGGACGTTTGGAATTGCCCTTATTCCTAGCAAGGAAGATATATTGATAATAGTACCACTCTTATTTTTGAGCATGAATGGAAGTACAGCCTTTGTCATTCTGAAAGTTCCCAAAAGATTCGTATCAATAAGCAAATTCCACTGCTCCTCCGTCATAAGGTGAAATGGAGTCGGATCACTGATAATTCCGGCATTGTTGACTAGAATATCGATTGTCTCAAATTTAGACACTATCTGTTCAGCAGCGCTAATTACTTCGCCTTCTCTTGTTATATCTGTTTTAATTGCAAGGGCGTTTTTTTTATCCTGAATCAATTCAGCAGCTTTATCGAGGCTTTTCTTATTCCTTCCGATTAAGACAACTTTACACCCTTCAGATGATAGCCTTTTTACGGTTGCTTTTCCGACACCACCAGCAGCACCTGTAATTACTGCCACCTTACCTTTGAGCTTCATTATCGCTAAAATCGCCTAACTTTTTAAAGAGTCTTTCGCATTGGTCCTTCATACCGAACGCAATAATAATACATCATAAGTATTAAGGATCGGTTCTGTTATTATGAAAATACTATTGGATACCAGTGCGATAATAGGTGGCGAATTTACTAGAATCCTTGAAAAAAGTGAGAATCCTGAGTATTCAGTAATTTTAATTCCTGTTGCGGCATTGGATGAATTGCAATCCCAGGCATCTGCTAACAGAGAGATCGGCTTCATCGGTCTGAGCGAAATTAAGAAAATTAGAAATTTGTGCGATAGATTGAATATGGAATTGAAATTTGTTGGTGAGAAACCTACCATCAACGATATTAGTTTGGCTCCACGTGGAAGGATTGATGCGATAATCAACGAGCTTGCCTTGGTCGAAAATGCTACTTTGGTGACTGAGGATTTCGTACAGTCCCAGGTTGCGGAAACGTATGGGATCCGAACTTGGCACATACCTCGTCAGATCATAAGTAGGGACTCACTAAGCTTTGAAGGCTACTTCAATGAACATACAATGAGTGTGCACCTCAAAGAGGGTGTCCTTCCCGTAGCAAAAAGAGGGTTGCCTGGAGACTTTCACCTAGAAACTTTGGATAACAAACCGGCCTCAAGGAGTGAACTAACGTCAATTGTGACAGAAATCTCGGAGCTGTGTAGGAATCCTGAATTAGGAAAGGTAGAAGTTAGCGCTAATGGAGCCTACGTATACCAATATGGAAACTACAGAATCGCGGTAACGACGCCACCATTTTCTGATGGTATGGAAATAACTATCGTTAAGCCTATTGCAAAGCTCTCGATCCAGGATTATGAGCTATCAGATAGATTACAGCATAGGTTAGATGAAGCAGCCGAAGGTATAGTTATTGCTGGACCTCCAGGTTCTGGTAAGAGTACGTTTGCAAGTAGCTTGGCTGAATATTACGTCGACAGAAGCAAGATTGTAAAGACATTCGAATCTCCGAGAGACTTACAGGTGAAGAAAGAGATTACACAATATGGCCCCTTAGAAGGCAGTTTTGAGAATGCGGTGGACATTCTGCTTTTAGTAAGACCAGATTACACGGTTTTCGATGAGGTTAGAAGAAAGGCTGACTTTGAGGTATTTACAGATATGAGGCTTGCAGGAGTTGGTATGATCGGGGTTCTGCATGCTTCGACCCCCCTGGATGCGATTCAGCGATTTATAGGTAGAATCGAGCTCGGAATGATCCCCCATATCATAGACACAATTATTTTTATAAAAGATGGGAAAGTCAATAAGGTATTCGATATTTCACTCACAGTTAGGGTCCCATCCGGCATGGCTGAGCCTGACCTAGCTCGACCTCTTGTCGAAGTAAAAGATTTCGAAAATCAAGAAGTAGAATTTGAAATTTATACCTACGGCGAAGAAAATGTGGTGGTTCATATCGGAAGTTTAGAGAACCCAGAGATACACCAACAGCAAAATGCCATAAAGAAACTGGCCGAGGCACAGATCAAGGATATAATTAGAAGTTTCGATCCGAAAGCTGAAGTTAAGATAATATCTGAGAACAAGATTCAAGTCAGGGTCGATAAGGCAGCTATACCTCGATTAATTGGAAAAGGAGGATCGACAATAAATGAATTGGAGAATGTTCTTGGGGTAAGGATCGACGTTGAGGCGAAAACAATGGCCTTAGGAAAGCGAATCGAATTTGATATCGTCGAAGCTGGTTCTGCGATCACTTTTCTGACGACCGACAGTGCGGTAGGAAAGACAATCGATATATATGTAGAAGATGACTTTGTTTTAAGCAGCCAAGTGGGTAAAAAGGCAAGGGTAAAAATTGACAAGAGATCGGCGAGTGGCAAGAAGCTTATAAATGCCTTCCTCGCGGGGCAGGAGATAAAGATATTCTTAAGCAAATCGAGAAGTTGATTCTGTTCACATAGAGGTAAGTTAGATTTGCAATTTCAGATCGGGAAATTAATACTACCCTCTAAGGATGCAGAAGCTTTATTTAAAAGATAAGCCTCGTTTTAAGGGGCAGGGTGGAAATTGGGTAATCTAAGAAAAGACTATGTTCTTGAAAAGTTTGTGATTCTGCCATATAAATTGGATGACTTGGCTAACCCGGCTCAGGATCTGGGTGAATCCAGTTGTCCGTTCTGTCCTGGCAACGAATCAATGACAGAGCGCGCTACTCTGGCTCTTGTAGCCAAGGATGGGATCCTTAAGAGGTTGTCTGATACTGAGGAAAATCCAGTTGAAGAATGGTGCGTGCGTGTATTCCAGAGCAGCAATCCCTCAGTTACTACATTAGAGTCTGTCGATTTTACAGATAAGCCGCATTACAGTGAACCAGCTTACGGTTATCATCAGATTGTGGTAGCGTCTCCTGATCACAATGAGAATTTGTCTTCGATATCTATTGAGCAGTGGACTAATGTTCTTCTTGTTATTCAGGATAGGGTTCGGTGGCTGTACACCCAGAAAGGCGTAACTTATGTATCCATATACATTAATGATGGTACGGCAGCAGGGGCTGGCTCATCCCATCCACACTTGAATCTCCTAACGTTGTCAACTATACCGCCGGTCATAGAAATAGAGGCAGAGGCGGCTCATAAATTCATGAACGAAAATGGAAATTGTCCAGCCTGTGTGACACTTGACGTCGAGTCAGAGGGCCCGAGAGAGATATTGTCCACTGATAGTTATATGGCGTTTTGTCCGTGGGCATCAACCTACCCGTATGAATTCTGGATTTATCCGAAGAAGCACATCACGACTTTCTCTAAGATCAGCCAAAAGGAAATAAGCGGATTGGCAACGATCTTAAGAACGACATTGGGCGGACTATCAAGGGCTCTCAGTAATGTTGCTTATAATTTAGTGTTTCATCTTTCGCCTGAAAAGAAAAATAGTAGGCAAATTCACTGGCATATAGAGGTATATCCACAGCTCCACAGTTGGTCTGGTCTAGAACGAGGGTATGGTGTGTATGTGAACAGTATTGGACCTGAAAAAGGCGCTAAAATACTTGGAGCAGCATGCAGGAAAGAATTGGCTGAACTGGTGGGCATTACTTGACTCCGGTATAGGTATGGTCGGTTCATGGCGAAGTTAGAAAGCTGGACTTCTATCGGTGCCTTAGCGATGGGTTCACTTTTCGTTAGCCTGATGATCTCTTTTTATGCATTCTTGATTGGACCAGATGGGAAAGGTCCTAATGTTGATGTCGATCCAGGTGCGTTACTTGGACAGACCATTTCGATATCAGGTGCGCCTAGCCTTATTTTGGTAGGTATCGCATTAGGCCTATCTTTTCGTAGTAGAAATGTCTTTGCTGGATCGATTCTTATTTTGACAGGGCTGGCATTCATAGTGGGAATGTGGGTCACCGATAGTATGATTCGAGATATAGATGTTCAATATAAAACAACAGGGTTGGAATACGCACCAAAAATCTTTCTAGTCGCCGGAATTGGCGTATTATCGTTGGGAGCTTACCTTGCCAAAATTGCTCCGCAAAGCAAAGTTAGGCGTGCTAGGGATTATGAAAGATAAGGCGTTAGCGTTAAATGACTCAATCATATTTTTCCAAGTTTTTTAACAAATTTTTTGTACTCATCCAAATAAGTTTTCTTGTCCCCTATATCCACAAAACCCGAATCTATCGTAAATCCTCGAACAAATTTTTTTTCCTCCAATGCTTTTTTTACTGCTTCATCCATTCCGTAAGCACTAGATTTAGGTACAAGCCGAAGGAACTCTGGTTCAATGACATAACAACCGATATTTATAAGACCAGTGATTTCAGGTTTTTCGTTCCACGATGAGACCCTTTTGGATCTGCCTACGACTTCTATTACTCCATATCTTAAGTTGGTTCTGTAACGAAGTAATGCCATCGACAAAAATGCCTTCGACTTCTTATGTTCCCGAATCATTCGGTAAATATCGAATTCGTAGATGGAATCGCCATAGAGACAGACAAACGTCTCATTTGCAAGATACCTTTCTGCAGTCTTTAGCTGGCCAGCAGTCGCTAAAGGTCTATCCGCCCTAGCATAATCTATCTTAACTCCAAACCTCCTACCGTCTTCAAAGTAATCCTCGATCGTTCGATGAAGATAACTTACACATATTACAATGTGATCTATCTTGTTCGCGATTCTGTTTGTTAACCATGAGATAATATGCTCAAGGAGTGGTTTATTACCCAGAGGTAGCATAGGCTTTGGAATGAAAAAGGTGTAGGGTTGCAATCTGGTACCGAGCCCACCAGCCAATATGACTGCCTTCACAGCATCTCCTCTCTTCGCTAGTCACGTATATACTTAACAATCTGTAACCGACTTCGGCTCAGATGATTCATTTATGAACTCTACTAAGATTTTGTTAACCTTATCTACCAACCGACACGGGCTCGTATCAAACACTAGGATCATCGCCTCTTTTCCAATGTCGCCCAAATGATATATGACATCAGCGTAGGGGTTCTTCTGCAGGGCCTTTTCGATTCCCCAAGAAATTGACATTCCCTCTTTCAGCTTCTTGTCTTGAGGTTCTAGCTTCCTATCATAAAATGCTACGTTGAAGTTTTTCTTGCAAATTGCAAGTATTTTCTTATTATAGCGTAGATTGATTGCGGAACGAATTTGAGGATGTGTTTTCATATAACTTAAGACTGATGTGCCTATGTGCTTTGATGCTCCGAAATGAATGGCCCCTACAGCCTTCGCGCGATTGCCGACTCTTGCAATTCTCCCTTGCACTGCTGCTACGTCTGATAGCCCTGTCGGATGAGAGATAGCATAAGCTAGGTTGGAAGACGTCTCTGGTATCAAGAGACCGAACTTTTCAACTGACTCAATGCTATTAACAGCTTTAAAAAGGTCTTCGAGAACGAGAAATTTGTCTGAATTTGAATACATAAATAGAGTTGGATCTACTACCGAATGTCCTTTTCCAACCTTTATCGTATTGGTGATGCTCGATAAAACATAGTCATCAGCCAGCTTGCAAGCATGTAGCAACGGAACCTTTCTGCCCAACTCGGCAGTGACCGCAGCCGAGTAATTGCACCCCAAGCCGTGTAATGATTCAATCACAATTCGTTCCTTCTTTAATCTGATTACTTGCCGATCTTGAGTAAGAAGGAAATCTGTAATGCCCAATTTTGTTTTGAAATGTCCCCCTTTTATGACGACATTAGTTGCGCCCATGTCTAAAAGCACATTGGCAGCTTCAATTAACGTATTAGCAGATCTGATACCTATACCAGAAATAGCTTCAGCCTCAGGCAAGTTAGGGGTAAGCAAATACGACAAAGGAACAATAGTTTTTTTAAAATATTCCAGGTCGTTTTTGAGAATTAAGTCATATCCTGTCCCAGTAGTTAGGATGGGATCCACAACAATTGGAATTTTAGCATTCCCAAATTCTTTGTGCACTGCTTCCATTATCTCAGCATTATATACCATTCCGATCTTAACGGCGCTGAAGCTAAAGTCGGATAAGACCGTTTGTAATTGATTGGAAATTGTTTTCCCCGGTATGGGGAATATGTTACTCAATTCGGAGGTATTTTGTGATGTTATTGCCGTAACCACTGAGCAACCATAAATACCCAGGGCAGAAAAGGTCTTGATATCGGATTGTATTCCAGCTCCTCCCCCTGAGTCGCTTCCTGCGATTGTTAGTGCCGAATTCAACATAATATTGCCTTCATCCGTCATATTGCGTTTAGCAAATATAATAAGCAGATCTAAAAATTGTCCATTTTTCAATAAAAACCTCTAGCAATAAGATTAAATCTGGTTTGAACCTGCTTTTTAGAATTGAGTCGAAACTCTTCAAAAGCTATCTATGTCCTTTTAGATGGGGTGGGTGACCTACCCCACCCTTTGCTTGGAGGGCTTACTCCGCTAGAAGCAGCACGAACACCATATCTGGATCAGTTGACCTCTGACGGCTGTTTAGGGAGTGTAATCAGTGTGGGCAAGGGGATCGCTCCCCAATCAGATATTGCAGTGTTTAACATGCTGGGATATGATTTCAGGGACGTAGGCTATCCTGGGCGTGGTATCATAGAAGCGCTGGGTATGGGAATGGATTTCAGAAATGGCGACCTCGTACTACGGGGAAATTTTGCGACTGTTGACGAGCAAGGGAACATAACTGATAGGAGGGCAGGTAGGATCATTGAATACAATGAAGCCCTGGAGGCTTGCAGGACTCTAGAGAAAAATCTGAAGTTTACTGACAATATTAGCATAACATTGCAGCCGAGTATAGGTCATCGAATAATTGTTAAATTTAGCAGTCCTTCCCTCACGCTCTCGCCAATGGTAACAAATACCGATCCGGCGTACGGTCGTATTGATGGAATGGGGGTAGCCAGAGATAGCTCGAATATGAAGATCCAGGAGAGTGTACCGGAAGAGGGCGGCGATTCTGCAGCCACCTCAGCGCGTACAATCAACGAGTTTAGCAATCAGGTGGTCCAAATATTGGCTAACCACCCGGTTAATAGTCGTAGAATAGCTAAAGGATTGAAGCCAATGAATGCTATCCTATTACGAGATTCTGGAAATCGTTTACCCTCGATTGAACCAATAGCAAAGCGGTATGGTTTAGAGTTTGGTTCCGTGGTCGATATGCCAGTGGAAATTGGAATATCAAGGCTCTTAGGAATGCACTACACAACAGGTGGTGATATAAACGCATATCAAGAAAAGGCAGCGAAATGTATAGATCAAATTGAGAAATGGGATATAGTATATGTACACATTAAAGGTCCGGATGAATTTGGCCATGACGGTGATCCGATTGGAAAGAAAATGAGCATAGAACAGATCGACGACCTTTTCTTCGGCGCGTTAGTAAAAAATGTGGACATATCTAAGACAATGCTTATTGTGTCAGGCGACCACTCCACTCCTTGTATCATGAAAGCACACACAGATGATCCTATCCCTGTGCTATTCACTGGCGGAAATGTTCAAAAAGACGAGAGTAAGAGATTTACAGAAAAAGAATCTTTGATTGGTGGTAGAGGGTTGATGAAAGGTACCGAGATACTGCCATTTGCTACAAAGACATTCCTAAAACCTACCTGACATTAGGTTTCCCTTACAGAGCTGACAAACACCTTCATCTATGTTGGGTTCTATGTTGTGGTGTATATCGCATATAATAAGAGAGTGGCGAATATAGTTGCAGAGTTCGATAAACTTTGACATCGTGTAAGGGGTATAAGCTCTATTTGATGCCAGATCCTGCGCTATATCGTCGATCATTTCAATAATTTGATCCACTACGCTTAGCCTAGACATTAATTCTGTGTCTCCTCGAGTCCCACGAACATAATTGCTGACTGCTGCCTGCGTTACCCCAAGAACTTTTGCTACAACCTCTTCCTTAAGGCCGTATTCGCTAGTCAATTTGCGCGCCAAAATAGCTCTCACCGCAGGTATGAGAGACTTTGCTTCTATTTCTGAAGGCAGCAGCATTTCGAAGATAAGAAAAAACAACTTTTTTAGTATTTAAAGGTTATTTTGAGAGTTAACAATTTACCGGAGATAGGAATTAAATATTTTTAAATACATGTGCTCAGTGGATCTACTTACAATATGCATATACAAAGTTTTGGGGGATTATTGCTGTAAATGAAGATAAAATTTGGATTTACTCAAGGGTTGAATGTCGCAAGACTGGGATTAGACGAAACTCAGATAATGACTGCCTGTCAAATGGCAGACAGAATGAACTATGATTCAGTTTGGATGATGGATCATTCTAATGTTCCTCAGTGGAAAAACGCTGTCGTCAATGATGCATGGTTAATGCTGTCAGCAATAGGGGCAGTAACTCAGAATGTTGAGCTGGGTACCTGCGTCACTGATGCCATAAGGAGACATCCTTCGACAATTGCACTCTCTACTATCACACTTGACAGGCTCACAAAAGGGCGTTCAATTCTAGGAATAGGTGCAGGAGAAGCTCAAAACGTCGTAGACTTCGGCATAAAGTTTGAAAAACCAGTGACAAAATTCAGGGAGCAGCTCGAGGTAATTGAAAGATTATTTGATTCTGATCCTGACAATCGTATAAACTATGATGGTGATTATTACAAGCTTACAAATGCCTGTCTGCAGACAAAGAGCATTCGTAAACCTCGCCCACCGATTTACATCGCTGCTGGAGCACAGAAAACATTAGATCTATGTGCAAGATACGGAGACGGTTGGATTCCTATCGGTTATACACCCGAACTTTTTAGGCATCACGCATCGGTGATTAAGGATCGCGCAAAGGAACATGATAGAAATCTAGATGGTTTTCAGTTTGCTAACGACGTAGATGTATACTTCACCGATGATGGCGAAGAAGCCTGGAACAAGATGAAGAATGCTGTAAAAGTCAGTTTGTACAAACCAGAACTGCTCAAGGTCCACAACATCGAGCAAGATTCAGAATTTGACTTTCGAAGATATTTTACAGAGTATGCTATGAACAAACCTGAACTAATGCAGCAGATGAAACGTGCTGCCCTTAAAATTCCCGATAATGTTGCAAGGTCGGCCATCGGAGTAGGCAGATCAGATGACGTAATAGAAATGCTTGAAAGGTTCATCAAAGCCGGGACTAATCATTTTATTATCCGCTTCTGGGGAGATGGATATTTCAAAAATATCGAAACATTTGGAAACAAGGTCATTCCATATTTCAAAGATACAAAAGACAAATAGGCTTTAGCCAAAATAAGAGTCAAGACTTTCATTTTTTGAGAACTTTCGTTGGCCTCCTCCGTTCCGATTGTTCTGGCCCATGATTGCGGTTGCATCATAACCCAAGTTCCGCAGCCGCATTGCGAAATAATCTGCAAATCCGTGAATCGTATAAACTTTTTGAGGATTACAAGACCTTACGACTTCGAATAACTCATTAAAGTCACAATGATCGCTTATCGGGATTGCATAGTCCAAACCCAAAACATGTTTAAACCTTGCTCTCACTGCCCAGCCCGTAAAGCCGACTGTAACCGCGTTGCAACATGACT
The DNA here is from genome assembly GCA_035643435.1 of Nitrososphaeraceae archaeon. Lineage (GTDB taxonomy): Archaea > Thermoproteota > Nitrososphaeria > Nitrososphaerales > Nitrososphaeraceae > TH5896. The sequence continues at coordinate 33,473 of DASQQK010000079.1, forward strand.
TCATGCTTCTGATGAACTCTGAGCCTCTGCTCATGAGAGGAGATATCATTATCCACGGGACACCACGTCGAATCAGCCCTCTGTCCCTTGCCTGAGAATAAGTGATGCCTTCCTTCAATGGTATGCCTAGTCGCCTATAGACTGAATTCATTTTGTCTACTGAATCATGTATTATGAGGGGATCCCAATGACTAAAGAATTCAGTGAGGAGTTGAGCTTTTCCCAATGGATGACCCATTAAAATCACTGGCACTCCCTTGCTATACATTTTTGATATCATTTCATTGGTCTCGCGGATGCACTGCTCTAATGGAGGAAAAACATATTCAGGTCTTGCAAAAGTAGTCTCCAGGATTAATTTCTTAGATTTTGGCGGTCTTGCACCCTTTAGGAATGCCCTTTTACGTATCGAGATGTCCCCTGTATAAAAAAGTTCGTCAGGGATAAGAAAACCTCTTGAACCCAAAATATGGCCACTGTCCAACAGGTCGTATCCCTCGGGAATCTCGATTGGCTGTTCTAAGTTGCGTCCTCTGGAATTGGCTATTATCGTTGTGGCTTGAGAGGCGAGTATTTTCCTCAAAGGATTGCTCTTCTTTTTACCCGAGATAAGGTGATCCGTGTGGGCATGTGAAATAAACGTAAAATCCGAATTAGATTCACGTCTGGGATCTAAAGAGACAAATTTACTACCAACCTGAACAACCAAAACTCCATCGTTAAATGCGACTTGGATCTTCAATCTAAACGTCTTTACCCATTCTGGATCGAACTATTTTAATGTTAATGGGAGTTTCGATCTTAGGCGTCTACGACTTAGATAAATATTAGTAAACGGCTATTGATCTGACCTGATAATGAAGCTGGTCATCCTCATATCTGGTCGAGGAAGTAACATGGATGCGATCCTTAATGCGGTTAGAGAGGGGAAGATGCCACAAGCGGAACCCATTTTGGTTATTTCAAATCAATCTGAAGCACATGGTCTCGCTATCGCCAAGGAAAAGTTTGGCCTACATACGGAAGTTCTAGATAATAATAAACTGAAAGGATGGAATTATGACAAGGATGTGGTGATGGTGCTTGAAAAATACTCGATAACTCCAACCAATGGCTTGATATGTTTGGCAGGCTTCATGAGATTATTGAGCCCCGAATTTGTCTCTCTCTTTAGAAATAAAATTCTGAACATCCATCCGTCACTGCTTCCCTCATTTCCGGGTTTAAATGCTCAACGCCAAGCCTTAGAGTACGGAGTAAAAATAAGTGGTTGCACAGTTCATTTTGTCGATAAAGGTTTAGACACTGGGCCTATTATCATTCAAAAGAGCACACCTGTTTTATTCAATGATACAGAAGAAACTCTATCGGACCGCATTCTGAGAGATGAGCATCAAATCTACCCAGAAGCTGTTAAGATCATCACTGAAAATAGATACAGCATCATGGGAAGGACGGTACAAATTGGGCATTGGAATCAATCCCGAGAATCAGGAGGGCTTTAACCCCCGGTTGAGGTCTCATGCGAACATTGAGCTCGTATATTGCTGATAGTAAGAGAACTTTGCGGAGCAAAATGTTAGCCAAGAGAAATGGTCTAACTGAATTAGAAATCCTGAGCAAGAGCATGCAAATTCAAGAAATACTAATTGCAAGCCGTTACTTTGAGGAATCCAAAGTGTTGGGTGTGTATATATCTCGAGGTTCGGAGGTGAGGACTCAAATGATCATTGATGAAGCCTTTAGGAAGATGAAAACCGTAGCCATTCCTCGCGTAATAGATACATCGATGATGAGGTTTTATGAGACGAATGAGGACAGAATGAAAAACCTTGTGAACGGTAAGTTTGGCATACCAGAACCAACGGGAACTGATAACGATGTTTCCGAAGCCATGGATCTCTTGATAGTCCCAGGAATCGCTTTTGATTTACAAGGCTACCGATTAGGACACGGAATGGGGTACTATGACAACTTTCTAAGAAAAACAGGCAATTTGAGAGCAGTTGGCTTAGCATTTGATGTTCAGGTTATAAAGAAAAGAGTCTTGCCTCGGTACAAGTACGACATGAAGGTTGACAATATCGTGACTGAGATTGGGATCCTTTAGTTCGTACTAAGCTGAGAACGAACCAATATCTTTTCTAAAGTATTGACCATTTTCTCCCCAAGTTATCTGCTCGACGACTTCATAAGCCTGTAGTCTCGCCTCTCTCAAATTAGACGCGTATGATGTTACAGAAAGCACTCTTCCACCATTAGTAATTATATGTCCCGTTGGATCTCGCATAGTTCCAGAATGAAATATGTTAATATTTTCCGGATAAACATTATTCAGACCGTGTATGATTTCACCCTTTATGTACCTAGATGGGTATCCCCTCGCAGCCATCACCACGCATATTGAACTCTGTTCCTTCCATCGCAATGGTGGGAGCTCGTCTAATTTTCCAGCTTCTGCAAACAATAGATATTCGAGTAGATCTGAATCCATCCTAACCATCAAGGACTGGCATTCTGGATCGCCCATTCTAGCATTGAATTCCAATACGCTTGCCCGCCCTTTATTGTCAATCATTAACCCTGCGTAGAGGAATCCAACAAACGGCACTGAATTATATTTCATAATAAAGACTGTCTGCTTTATGATGTTGTCGAGGATCCAGCGCTCCAGCTCTTCACTTACGTAGGGAACCGGAGAAAAACTCCCCATTCCTCCAGTATTAGGACCGGTATCCCCATCTACAATTCTCTTGTAGTCTCTGCATGTGGGAAACGCCTTGATGTTAGAGCCGTCTGATATAATGATAAGTGAAACCTCCTGCCCCCTCAACTTCTCCTCGATAACTATCTTCTCACCAGCTTTACCAAAAATGTGCTTCACCATCATCTCTTCTATTGCGATTACTGCATCTCTTTGATTTTCACAGACCACAACTCCTTTTCCCCCTGCTATACCGTCAGCTTTTATGACCAAAGGTCCAGATTGCTTCAACACGTAATCTATTGCGTCTTGGCTGTCGGTGAATGTTGCAAATTGTGGGGTTGGAATTCCCTTTGCTCGCAAGAGGTTCTTCGCAAATGATTTGCTTGTCTCAATTCTAGCGGCTTTCGATGACGGACCAAAAATTGCCAAACCTTGGGCCTCAAAGTAGTCCACAATTCCTAGAGAGATTGGTGCTTCGGGTCCCACAATGGTAAAGCAGTTCCTGCTTCGTGCAAATGCAGCCAACTTCTCGAAATCATCAGTTTGAATTGGCACATTCTTGTAAGTGGCAGCGTTTCCAGGAGCGTAGTAAGTGCTTTCGACAAGTTTGCTCTGGGATATTTTCCATCCGAGGGCATGTTCTCTTGCTCCCCCACCAATTATAAGGACACCTCTATTCTTTTTTTTCAATAATCTTAAACAAAAACCCCTAGACCCATATATAGTGATATAGCGGCATGTGCCATATTATTAGAATGGAAATTATGCGCTTCAGACCTTCTTCTGCTCCATTTTAATTTAAATATTGTATTATTGACTATATATAGAAAGGGAATTTGGTGTGAAAGATTACGACCACGTTATAGTATGGACAGATTATTTTAACCGTAATTTAACCCGAAGAAAGGGGAGGAGGGTATCAAAGGAAATGGCTATATTTGACCCATCAGTACAAGAACTAATCGAAGCTTCCAAATCTGCAGGATTTACGGTAAGTAGTGATAAAACTAACGAAACCGCTAGATTTCCAAGAAGGCCCTATGTGAGGTCGGGTTACGTAATGTTAGAAAAAAATGAAAATTTGAGAAAGTCGAATATTTTGATTGCACTAGGAGGAAAGATAGTACAGAATCGAATCAAGTTATCAAAGAAAAGATGACTTGGAATGGAGGCAAATTGTCACTAAGTATACAGAGTTATGAATTTGTCTAAAGGATGTCCTCGATAGTTGAAGCTGGTGACGTGATTCACGTCGCTAAAAGTGGCCGATTGATATTGAAAATACGAAAGGGGGTTTTGTTGAGATCCGGTGAAAACCTATTTGATAACGTAGGCAAAAAGATTGGAAAAGTAACAGAGCTCCTAGGCCCTGTCGACGCACCATATGCCTCAGTACTCTTAGATAAAGCTGAAATCAAGAGAGCCACAGGCAGCAAAATGTTTCGAATTTCATTTCGGGGGGACGTATCGCGGGGACCTAGTAGGAAAAAAAAATCTTACAGGAATAAAAGACACAGATATATATAGACTTCAATTATTGCAAGGCCGATACCACGGCGTTTATTCACTTCGTACCCGTCGATGGGAAATAGGAGAACCTACCGCTCTTGTCCCTATATCGTACACCAAATTCCGTAAGTTGCCTCAGGCCATTTGAGTCGAATATTGTGCCATCCCGACATACTAATCTATCGTTAATACAACAACTTCCGCAAATCCCTATCGCACATTTCATGTATCTCTCAAGACTAGCCTCAACTGGAATAGAAAATTTTTCTCCTAAGGAATGAATGCCTTTCATCATTAGTTCTGGCCCACACGTATAAATCATATCGAATTCCTTGGAAAATAGGATCGACTCTGCTAAGTCCACCGCTGATCCTTTGAGACCATAAGATCCGTCATCAGTTGAATACGCAATATTTCCAATGAAGTTACTGTGAACCAGTAGCTTCTGAACTTTGTTTTCAAATAGCACTTCATTCTTAGTTTTTGCCCCCGTGATTAGCGAACTTTCGACCCGATGTCGTAGAAGGTCTTTGAACAGCCTAACAAGGGGCACTAATCCAGTTCCACCTCCTATTAGCAGTGCATTCCTCAAACTGACTGGTATTGAAAAATGATTTCCATAAGGTCCGCGTATTCCGATATATTCGCCGACCTGCTTTTGATAAAGGGATGTGGAACCAAAGCCGTATTTTTTGACGGTAACAGCAGCAAGTTCACCGCTCTCAAAGCTCTCGATCCCCACGCTCATTGGTAGCTCTTCGATTTGCGGGATCCAGACCATCAGGAATTGCCCAGGCTTGGAGGCAGTGCTGTGCTCATCCTCAAACAAGAAGGTCCGCGTGGTCGGTGTCTCTTCTATCACCTCTCTGATTCGTACAAATCTTATGGTATCAGTATTCGTGTGATCTACCAATTAGTTCCATCACACTCTGATAACCTTTCCTTTCAAGATACTTAACTATCCCGCTCTTAATGGAATTAAAGACACCCATACCATTAACACCTATAGCCGTTCCCACCTGAAATGAAGTTGCACCCGCGATAATGAACTCTACAGCATCTTCCCAATCAAATATCCCGCCACATCCAATTATAGGTACGCTAAACTCCTTTGAGAGTTCATAAACACATCTAACAGCGATTGGTTTTATAGAAGCGCCTGACAATCCACCAATCTTATTGCTTAGAATAGGAACGAAGTTATCAATGCTAATTTTCATTGCTCGAATCGTATTGATCGCTGTGATCCCATCTGCTCCTGCCTTGATAGCAGCTCGAGAGACATCAAGTAGATTCGCATTGCCAATTCCCACTTTAACGAAAACTGGCTTCGTTGTATTGGATTTTGTGGCCTTCACTATAGATTCCACCATTTGCGGATCATCGCCCACTTCCATTCCTAGTTTCTTAACATGGGGACATGATAAATTTATTTCAAATCCTAAAATTTTTGACTTCTCAAGTTTGCTTGTCATGACTTCATAATCTGAGGGATCTGACCCAACCAAGCTTACCATTAAGGGAACCTTCTTGTTCATCTGAATTTCTTCATAAAAATACTCATATCCCGGATTGGAAAGCCCGACTGCATTAACATAGCTCTTGTTATCTAGAACTACTACCGTGGGATTTCGATATCCCTCCATAGGATATCTGCTAATTGATTTGCTAACAACTGCTCCAGCGCCTTCATTGTGAATCCTCTCAAATACAGCTAGAGATATCCCAAGAAATCCAGATGCGAGGATGAGAGGATTCTCAAGAAATATACCAGCCATCTCTACACTCAATATATCATTTTCAATTTTCAGATCAAGTCCCTCTTTGATTTCTAGATTAACTGCAAACAGATATTTTTGTGATGCGCTTAAATAGCTCATGCAAGCTAGCGTGAGCATAGAGAAGAGTTGTGTGTAAAGTTAGCATTTAGTACAAATGCTTTCAAGAGGTATTCACTCGAGGATTCTCTTAGTGAAATAGGTGCTATTGGATATGAGGGAGTTGAAATTCTCTGTGATATCCCGCATTTATTCCCTCCTCTTCCACATATACAACGGCTTTCTCAGCTGGATAGCTTTTTAGAAAAGCTGCACCTAGGAGTGTCTAACCTTAATGCGTTTACGCTATATGCAATCAATGATGTATACCATCCATCTTGGATTGAAATGGACAAGCGATCTACTAACATCCGTCTAACCCATACGATCAATTGTCTAAAAGCAGCAAAGTTGCTCAGAGCAAAAAATATATCGACTGAAGCAGGAGGACCTCAGGCTGGTAACGTTGGTGAGAGAAATGATCTGATAAGGCTGTTCAGGAAGAACATTGAACAGGCTGTAGACATCGCGGAAACCGAAAATGTCAGAATTCTAGTTGAACCAGAGCCTGGTCTAATAATAGAGAATTCTCAGCAAATAGCAGAGTTTCTAAAGAGTTTTGATTCCAAAAGTATAGGTCTAAATTGTGACCTGGGCCATTTCTTTTGCGTAGGCGAGGAGCCTGCTGAAGTCGTGTATCTACTTGCCGACTACATAGGACACTTTCACTTAGCAGACATTTCTAGTAACAGGGTGCACAATCACCTATTGCCAGGAACAGGATCGATCAACTTCAAGGATATTTTTGATGCAATAGGATCCATAGGATATCGAGGTTACATTACGGTCGAGCTTTATACTTATCAGGACAATCCGGTTGAAGCTGCTCGCAAGGCTTACGAATACCTCAAGGGGTTTATACGATAGGTGGTATATATCTACATTAGTCAGTGCTTATACATGTCAGTACATCATTATATACACCAGTACCACATGATAGTGGTATTGGTGTACAGTGGTGAGACTGTTGATGAAGCAGAGACTTGATTACGATGGAATCCACAGGGAGGCATCACAGCAGGATCCATCCTGAAAAAAGGGGAGTTCGTGTCTTTGGGGTCGCGGAAAGCTTCACAAAGAATTCGGATTATTCAACTCTTTGTGGTGTGGTATTACGGCGTGACATGATAGTAGACGGAGTAGTCCTAGGAAAGGCATTAATTGGAGGGGACGATGCAACCCAACAAATTATTTTAATGTTCAAGGAATTAGATCGGAATGACATTAATTGTATAATGATCAATGGGTTGATAATAAGCCTATACAACGTTATCGATGGAGAGAAGATACTCGAAACAACAGGATTGCCTGTAATCGGGGTAACATACAGGGAATCTGAGGGTATTGAAGACAGCTTTTTCGGTCTTTTTCCCAAACCAGATGCGGAGAGACGAGTCGAAGCATATAGAAAATTGGGAAGACGAGAACATATTACGTTGAAAACAGGAATGACAGTATACATTCGAAGTTGGGGAATTAATCCTGCAAAAACCCTCCACATACTGAATAGCTTCGTAATACAAGGCAAGATTCCTGAGCCTTTGAGAATCGCGAGACTCATCTCTAGGGCAGCCAGAACTTTTCCTTATGAAGACCGTTGAATCATTCTTGATCCAGATGCTGCTGAGTTAGCTGATATCCCCGGCTGCCTTTAATAGCAAAGTCCTTATCTGCTGCTAAGTTTGATTTACTCCTCAAATGAAATACCGCCACGTGGCAAGTATCTGTAATAGAGTCCTTAGCAGATACATCCGGATTATCGTTATTATCGTATTGCTCTGGCCTGTTATTCTGTCCTATCTTCTATATCCTTCTACATTTGCATATGCTTGGAATGGTGGAAGAGGAGGTTTCTTGGTTGTGTCATTCCTCGCTCTCATTGAAATCAACGAATCACGTCCTAATATCAGAAGCCGTGAAGCCTGGGTTCTTACTCTCTTTGTATCTTTGGCCAGCTTGTATTTCATTAGCCTGGACTTAGGTTATTCGGATATGGTATCAGGTACAGGAAGAGTTGCTGGAGTACTCATAGATGAGAGCTGGACATTGATGTGGGACTATATTGTTCTCGCAATTTATTTTATCGGAATCTTTCTGCTGATCTTTGGGAAGAAACAATGGATAAGAATAGGAGGAGCCGCCACCCTATTTTTAGCGGGCTATGCAATAATCCTCCTACTTGATTCGTTATTTCCATATGACTCTCTGGGATTCCTCCAATCTGTAGTCCCCACCTACCTCAGTATTAACAAGGTAATTTTGGATTCCATCATCCACGCACTGGACCTTCAAAGGGACTTTAAAGCACAAACCCTTGGTAACGCATTGGCGATATATGGCCCGGATGGGCCTTTTGTAATGAAGGTCTACTGGCCCTCTGCCGGAATTCATAGTATTGTCATCTTTGGTGTAGTGATGTTTGCGCTTTTCCTCAAGACGATCATTCCCTGGAAAAGAGCTTTGCTCTATCTGTTTGTAGGTATAATATTGACTTGCATTGTTAATGGTATGAGAATTACAATACTTTCACTCTACGCGTTGGATCCGAACTCAAACTCAAGTGACTGGGAACTACTCCATTCCACTGTTGGAGAGATAATGTTTATACCCTTTATCCTACTATATTTAGCCTTTATCATTCGCTTAGAAAAGCGTCAACTTAAGACAAAAGCTGGCTTCTGACGACACAAGTCTGATAACCCAATTCATATATGAATTGAGGCGGCGCCGAGTATGCGTCGCAGATATCTGATCAACTCATTGATTCATTAGCGGTCAATCATTACAGACTGTCTAAAGTCACGCGGCAGAATACGTCGCAATATAAGAATAGAGGATAACGTTTGGAGCGGGCCAATTGCGTCAGACATGCAGACCAATGCATTCCTTCGCATGTGGTTGGAGTTAAAATCATTATAATAAACAGGTCGGAGGCTTATCTATTTGACTTAACTTTGGTATTTGACCTATCTGAGGCTGCCGACGCTTTTGATGAGATTGGATGTATTTTTATTCTATTTGATTGGGGTTTGATCGTACCGTACATAGAAATCTTGAACTCGAATTGTTCTCTCGCCAGCACCATAATCAGGATTACA
>DASQQK010000080.1:0-2091 GCA_035643435.1 Nitrososphaeraceae archaeon
CAGTTCGTGGTAGTCCCAACTTGCATCCGACTTTTCAGATTTGAATTGTGAACGTCCGAATTCACTAAATGATATAAAACTCTTAGAAAGACTTTGGGCATTCATGTTAGTTATTCTCATTGGTTGATCATGGGTATGCCAAGGCATCGGTGATAACCTAGGACTCATCCATTTAACATCATCAGGATCTGTCACACCAAATTCTTCTGGTGTATATGATTCAACTAACCATTCTTTGCCTTCTTTCTTTAGTCTTCTTTCCATGTAAATTGTTTCTAGACCAGGTATAATGTTAAATGCACTTTTATTGTCTTGTGGAATGTAAGCATCAAGAAAAACAAGGCGTCGAACTCTATGAGAAACCTTCTCAGTTACGCCTCCAATTACTAGGCCACCATAACTGTGACCAACTAATATTACTTCATCAAGATCTTCATACTCTAAGAGTTGAACAATATCGAGAATGTGAGTATCTAATCCAACACTTTTGTTTACAAGATGACTTCTCTCACCTAGGCCAGTAAGTGTTGGTGTATACACATTGTGTCCATTTCTATTAAGAAGAGGAATTAATTTCTTCCAACACCATCCCCCGTGACATGATCCGTGAACTAATACATATTTCGTCATTTCTTTATAAACACAGGTCTGGCTAATTTGAATATGTTTCGAAGTACGACCTTCATGTTAATCTACTCTGATCTCATTATGCATATGCACATTATTAAGCACATTTACTTCGGGAAGTCGGGCAGACTTGTCTGTTTAGTGTTGTTGAGATCTCATCACCCCATTCCAGTTCCTCTAGATCCAACAGTTCTCTAATGATATTAACGGTACCTGGGCCGAAACCTTACAGTCTGTGCAAGAGAACAGTATGCAGCAGGCCAGAGCAAATTACAGGAAAACTGAAATTTAGATAATGGTTCGATAAAAAGCGATCGGTTCGGGAGTTGCCAAGAACAAGAACAAGAACAAGTGCAACATCTCCATTGCAACCTCTAAAATACTGCATTTGGGTTTTCATCACGCCAGCAGCCAAAGCCCCCAGTTGCTATCATGTCTTTAATCTCGCCCTGATTTATTTTCAGTTGCAGGCCCTCATAGTCTAGGCCCAAGACATGTGCTACTCTTTGAGCGTAAGAAGTGGATTCAAACTTTCTATTTGGTTGAGGTAGATAAATTGACTCATCGCCTTCCAAGGTACGCTTATCATATTCCTCTGAACTTATGCTGTGGACTTGCATAACCTCGGCCTTATAGTACGGCATTACCTCTTTAACAGACCGATTGAAGTTGAGTATATATCTCTCCATTGAAGTCAATTTCTCTAGTCCCTGCTGTTGTCGTTGTTGCTGCTCATCTTCTGCATCTGATCGCTTGATGAAGATTTCTGCTTCTAACCTGTCTAACCTATCAGATAAATTGTTTATTGTTGACTTATTGTCTTTCCAACCCTTCAATCTTGTTCAGCCTATCCTCCAATGACTTCATAGCCAATTGACTAGGGCCCTCTGACAGTAGTCTAAACCTTGTTTCGTCTGATTGCATGATTATCTTCAGCGCCAATAGTTTTTCCCTTACCTGAACTTTGTCATCGTTGTATATCTTCCAAGACTCTTTTTTAACCTCTTCAATTCCATCAATGGACTGCTTGTAGTAGTAGGCAAGGTCAGATTTGGCTAAATCATAAACAAACTGTTGACATGATGCCTTCAATACTTTCACATCTCTTGAAATTGTAGACTGGTCTACTCCTAACTGTCTGGCTATCTCTGTTTCACTTACAGACCTCGACAGAAGTGATGCTACCTGCTTCCTTCTTTCTTTGATATCGATTTTTAATTTCAAATTCAAATTATGCAGGGCTGGGCTCAAATTATGCATTTGTACCATCGTTGAAATAGGCTATATTCATTTTCCCTCATGGAATACGCTATTCTGTAAAGTCGGGGTTTAGACATGAATTATGATCGGACTTCAGAGGAAGATCGACTGAAGGAATACGTCAAAGCGATCCCTTCTCTGACGACCCTTAAAGTTCAACTAACGCTGTGGGACAGACTAAAAAAATCTATTGTCGAAATTCTG
>DASQQK010000081.1:0-2305 GCA_035643435.1 Nitrososphaeraceae archaeon
AGTTCTTTGAGGTGACGGACGTCATATGAATAACCTCTGGCTACAAATGTAAATCCGGATACAGCAGCGAGGGCAAGAGGGTTAACAGAATTGTTAGAATTTGGCAATGGAAGTGATTTTGTCTTCATACCTAACTTCAAAGTGGGTGATGCCTGACCCTTCGTTAATCCGTATACTCCATTGTTAAAAATGATGTATAACATGTCAACATTACGTCTTCCAGCGCTAACAAAGTGTCCAGCACCAATTCCCAATCCGTCTCCGTCACCTCCGACCGCTATTATCTCTAGTTCTGGATTACAAAGTTTCGCTCCCTGCGAAAAAGGAAGTACCCTACCGTGTAGCGTGTGTATTCCATATGTGTTTATAAAATGAGGAGTCTTACCTGAGCATCCGATGCCTGAAAAGATAACAGCCCTATGCTTCTGGATCCCCATTTCTGCAAGAGCCATTTGAATTGCATTAAGGATGCCAAAGTCTCCGCACCCTGGACACCAATCATTATGAACTATTGTCTTGTAATCAGTAAGCTTAAGCGCCATGGTCCAAAACGATCCTCCTCACCAGCGCATTATAAACTTCGCTATGTCCAATATGTTGCGCCCTATTTTCCGACGGTGGAACTTGTCTATGTACTCAACAGTAATACCACTTCATCTTCGAACAGCTATTAACCGGGGTAGAAAAAAGGCTTGTAACAGCAATTCAAGTACCTAGGTCATTAGATAAAGTCGAACCTTGTTGGAAGATATGACTTAAAGTACATGCAGCTCGTTAATAGTTATATATCCATTGTTATAAATCAAATGAGAGATGAATCAAGACATTCAGCAAGTGAAGAGACAAATATTCGATGAACTTACCAAAATTGTAGATCCGGAGATAGGGGTTTCAATTATGGAGCTGGAGTTGATAGACAAGGTCGATATCAAGGAAGGTAATGTGAATGTTGATTTGCATCTTACGAGTCCCTTTTGTCCAGCTGTTTTTGGCTTCAAGATAGCACAAGATGTTAGGGACAATGTTTACAAGCTGAATGGTATTCAAGGAGTTAAAGTGAACGTAAGCAATCACTTCATGGCAGAGGCGATTAACAAACAGGTAAATGAGAGTAACCTGCCTTCAAAAGCCTGAAGGCTCACATTTTGCCCAAATGCCAATTAGCTTGAATTGCTCGAAAGCTAACGCAGCTGGAGTACACAGAAGTACTGCCGATTCTGACAGCATAGCGTCAATAACGTCAAGCATTAGCGCCAACTACAATACTATTGATTCTTGTTCATGATATCCCGAGAGTCTGTCTTATCAGATGTCTTCACCACCAGGGATGCTTAGGTAGACCCATTCTGTGGAAAATATCAGCAGCGGAGATGGTGGAGATGGCGGAATGTTTTATCTATTCTTACTCAGGTAGAAATAGGTATCTAGCTAGAAATAGGTAACCGTAAGAGCATATTGCTAGTGATATTATTATTATTCATCCTGCATCTGATAATACCGCTTCGCTTACTTGTGTTCTATCCTTAATACAATGATACTTGTCTTTCATACTATAGCATCAACTAACAATAGATGGATACCAAGGAATGTGAGATGTTTCCGAATGCTGTGCATTTTTTTCTCTTCCTCTATCAGTGAAAGATTGCCAGGAAGTGGTCCACCTGCTGCTAACTGGAGTAAGTGTCGAATTGACAAGAGGACTGCTCGTCCTCCTGAAATCTAGTTCACTTGCTTCATATATTGTTACTTTAGGACAGTTGGGAAAATTACAAAACATTCTATAGCATATTGTTACGAAGGAATTCCCTCAGAAGCACCGTAACTCAAATAAGGGCTAATAAGAATCTAACAATCATTATCTTTTGTAGTTGACATTGGACATTTTTATAGTCTCCCGCATGAATACAAGTACGAATATCCCAGAACCTAAGGAAATCCATGCAACCATCTGAATCGCAGTATTTAAACTAGAGATATCTGCAATAAAACCAATACCAACAGCTCCAAAAACAAATCCTAAATCCCTCCAAAATCTGTAAACACCTAAAGAAGTTGCTCTCCAACGTGGGTTGGCAATATCACTTATAACAGCCATCAGGGTAGGATAGACTAGTGCAGTTCCTACACCTAACAAGACCATTCCCATAATCAATCCAAATAGGGTATTTCCAGAAGCTAATACCACCCAGATTCCAATTGCTTGAACAATCATCCCAGGATAAATGAGCCTCTTTCGACCTACACTATCACTGAGTGGACCTGTGGCAAGCTGTAAGAATCCCCATATACCAGGATGCAATGCCTT
>DASQQK010000082.1:0-3835 GCA_035643435.1 Nitrososphaeraceae archaeon
CTGCAGGGTCCAATAGTAACCACATTTCATTCTGCGTACCCATTCGGACAATGGAACAGCCTTCTGAGCGCTGAGAAGATGTTGGTTGAAAGCGAGCAAAATACAGATGAAACGCGAGCGCCCGAGTTAGCCTGAGGTAACTCAATACTACCAACCTGAAGAAGAATTTGGACGAAACTTTACGGTGGGCGTAGTCTGTGATGAGCGGGGGGATGGTGAATATTCTGGAATATCCCAGCACAATCCGGGAAATTCAGGAATGCTTTTGGAACTGGGTGATAGGTTAAGTCCTGATCTCGTCCATGTTCAATATGAACAGTACGGCTTGAAACTTGATACACTAAACCCTCGAAAGTCTAGCACAAATATTGACACCTTCTACTATCGCTGCAGGGTCCAATAGTAACCACATTTCATTCTGCGTACCCATTCGGACAATGGAACAGCCTTCTGAGCGCTGAGAAGATGTTGGTTGAAAGCGAGCAAAATACAGATGAAACGCGAGCGCCCGAGTTAGCTTGAGGTAACTCAATACTTAGCACTTTGGATGCGAAATGTTACGTATAGGCCTAGAGGCACAAGTCAAGGAAAGAATTAGTTAAAACGCATGACCTGGCAAGACGTAAGGGACGATTGATTAAGATGGGCTCGAACGTCTATTGTTACTGGCCCTAGGTAAAGGACGTGGGTAGGTTAGCTTACCTGTGTGAGTTACAGTTCTGCTACTGGCTGGAGGCGTACCCACATGAAAATCGAAAGCAAGAAACAAGCTAAGCTAGATTAAGCTAATACATGAACTAGGCTAATATTGTTCAAGTACAACCGATCCCAAGGCCATCTGGAAATGCAAATAAAATGAAAATGAAAAAATAAACTCATCCTCATCCATCATTAGACAGGTGCGGTGATTACTTAATTTGGATGTAGGATGTTGAAGTTATACTCCTAAATCTAGGACACTTGTCAGATTATTGTTGAAAGGTTGAATCTCCCTTACGCTAAGGTCTCTAAAATCCAATCTGATATTATCTGTTCTGAATATAATGTTCGGTTTTCCTTCAAGGATTACATGATCTCTATGCCGCTCGCACCCAGCACTAAAGAAATAGGTATTATTGGATTTCGTGTACCATCCTCCGCTATCGATAAAATCTGATACTTTAGTCCAATTATTAGAGTTTGAATCATCAATGTATGACTCTAATACAACTCCAGTTCTATTATCGATTGCTGTATTATACACTACAGTCTTCCAGCCTATCCACTTATTTAGGAAAGAGTCTGCAATCTTCATATTAGATCTCTCATTCGTGTACCCGCCAGTGTGCCATATCTCTTTCTTCCAGCCAACAGAACCATCAGTATGGAAACCGCCGTTATACGCAGTACCTTCGCATGGTACTGCAGAGCTATGTCGTCCACTCCTGGATATAAATACAAGGTCATCTACTTCTTCTTCATCCGGGGGCCTCGATAAAACACCAGTATTTGCATTATTACCTAAGGCTCCAGTCTGGTTAGTACTGTTGCTTAAGGCTCCAGTCTGGGTCGTATCTAAGTACGATAAACGGATATATCCTGTGATTTCAACATCCCTCCAATTCTCCTGGGATCCTGTCGTGTTCACAACCATCCTTACGTGCGGATTGTTTATCCTCCAAGCATCATCTGGAAGCTTTGTCAGATTACCGCCATCTGTGATCGAAAAGTTTGAGCTATTAACTGGATTGCTCATATTTACGAACCACTCTCTTCCTCCATTCTTAGTTGGATAAATCTCGGTTATACCGAAGACGTCAGATGGCTTCTCAGCTGATACTGTATCATTAACAGCAGTACTGCTTGAGTTAACAACCGTTTCGTTGATAATTGTTTGTGTCTGAATTGAGCTGGCGCTTGAATTGGATTGTGATACTAACTGAAGCTGAGGTTGGATGAGGTCTGGCGATGGGAACATAGACTGATCAGCTGCAAAGTTCGAACCTGTGAAACTATTAAGGCCAGAAATCAAGCCTAGAAATATTAAGCCCACCACGGATGAAACACTGAAGACTGCCGATCTCTTCATACCCTGTTAATTCCTGAGATGTCATATAAATGAAGATGACAACCTTCTTCACTCCCGTGAACATTCGTGCGAGTGGATGTCTTGATCGTGGCCAATATTTGCAACTGCACGGAAGAACGGTCAGCTGTGTGACTGTACGTGAGGATTACGTCGACTATATGGCTTATGTCCTAGCCCGTTTCGTAATTAGAGATCAGCTCTCTCGAGTCAATACCGGTCCATCAGTCAGCCAACGTCATTGGTGCTGGATCTCATCCAACTCCTCAGGATCATAACATTATCGAGAATAGAGACTCTTTACCCACCCTATAGCTAATGCCAAAAAGAGCTTTATACCAAACTAAAAAAGGCAATGTAAGGTCAAACTAGAGAAAATGTTCCTCAGAATTATCAACCTCCTATCTATATCTGTTCTCATATACGACTACACCAAGCGATTACATTTTTCTAAATATGGAAACTTCATAATCAAATATTGGTATGAGCTACCTGCAATGATGCCGCTTTTCATTACGGCATCAGCAGAGATTCCAACAGGAGAACTTTTCATTTATATGAGATTCATAGCAGTATTCAGAATCATCCGGCTTTACAACCTTTGGACATACATAAATGGTAGAATTACTCATATTAGCGACCCTCTATAGTATCAGTATCATTTTTGGTGCTCTAGGGGCAAAGATGTTTGCGGCCATTGGTTTTCTGGACCTTTGTTGGGTTGCTGGGATCAACCGCAAAGGAGGAGATGGAAAAGGAGAAGGAGGAAAAAGAGATTCAGGCGAGTCTGAGTCGAAAGATATCCTTAAGCTCTAAATTGTGGAAGACCTAGGTCCTGATATATTCGAAGAGGCACTAAGGAAGATGTGTTTAGATTAGCAAGGAATATAGATTCATTTAACAGATATAGTCACAAATGAGGAGGAGTCACTCAAAGGAAGGATACGCTGACATTACCGATATTTCAGCGAATCTTCTCTCTGAAGTATCACGCGTAGTTCCTTGTGGTTCAGTTAAGATTGATGTTGATAATTCGACAGCTATTGCTATTTATGTTGAGAAGCACGGGAAAAAGATTTCCTTGGATATAAGCGAACCCAATCTCCTTATAACGCTAAGGGATGAGAATAACGAGAATATTAGCATTTTTGACAAGTTAAAGATCGCAAAGGAGTTCGCTCATAAATTAACGAAGAACGGTTTGACCCTCTCCGTGCTACGTAACGGAAAGGACGCCTTAACATTGGGAGAAGAAGCTAAACCCACTCTTTCCCGAATTATAACCAGAAGTGAGGACATTCAGGTTGACAGTGTAATGCAATCATCTAAACTAAGAAGGGAGTTATAGTTTAGATGATGTCGTCAAAAACAACTATCTTGTGTGATAGTCTCCGAGAGTGTCAGGTGGACGTTTCTCCTGTTAGTAAACAGCTATTTGAATGTTAGTAAACAGTAACTGAGTAGTACAAAAAAAGGGAAGTTGATTTTATTACTTCCTGTTACTTTCCTATACACAGACCACTTGGATTGCTTGTCTCACAGCTGTTGTCTACATACTGATTTGCATTGATGTTTGTTGGTAGTCCATTTGCATTATTAAGGTCAATTACGTTCTGGTGTGCGTTGTTGGCTGATACTGTATTCTGTTTGCTCTGTCCATCAAGAAATACTCCGTTCTGGCTTCCAACTATGTTGTTCATTCCTATCTCTGACTGTTGTGTATTGACAAATGTTACCCCTGCTAGCAAGTTGCCATCCATAAGGTTTGAG
>DASQQK010000083.1:0-50515 GCA_035643435.1 Nitrososphaeraceae archaeon
CAACTGGTCCTCACTACCCAAGCTCACTACTTTATTTACTAGGCCAATTTCATACGCCTCTTGTGCAGAGATCATCTTTCCGGTGAAGATTAGTTCTTTAGCTTTGGCTGGTCCCACTAATCTTACTAGACGCTGAGTGCCCCCCCAACCTGGCGGTATCCCAATGGTAACCTCTGGCTGGCCAATTTTTGCATTGCTCGATGCAATTCTAATATCGCAGACCATCGAAAGTTCACACCCTCCTCCCAATGCAAATCCGTTGACAGCTGCTATGACGGGCTTACCGAGCTTCTCAATTTTGTTGAGGACGCCCTGTGCGGTTGCAGCATATTTCTCCGCACTCATAGGATCAATGTTTACCATGTAAGCAATATCGGCGCCAGCACAGAATGCTTTCTCACCGGAACCCGTAATGACGACGACCTTGATTGAATCATCAAACCCCACTATATCTATAGATCTTGATAGTTCGTCTATGACAGCCGTGTTCATGGCGTTCAACGCCTCAGGTCTATTAATACGTAATAAACATACATCTCCTAGCGGCTCGATCTGAATATATTTCATCGTGGACATTATCGTACAGCAAAAGGTTGATCAACTTAAATCTTATGTAAAATTTAATTGCTATTACCCTCGGGGAATGGTTAGAATAGCTGTGGCGCGACACTACCTATCTTCAGCATCAGCCCATAGGTATTCAAAATAATCCTTCGCCAAGCCAGCTAATCCTGAATGCTCGGCCCAAATCGCAATGGTTTCGAATCGACCATTACTATCCATAACACCACCTTCTCCAAGAAGAAGCATCACCTGTCTGCTATCTCCAATAACTCCTCCGCCAAACATATGATCTTTTACTCTAACCTGAGCGATCCTGGATATCGCTCTAAGCGTGTCAGAGCTAGTCCTCCCCGAAGCGAGTACCGAAATGTTGACACCCTTTTCGTGGAGTGAACGTAACAGAGGTTGAGCCGGTTTCGCGATATTTTCGGCGACCTCCGGGAGTGCAATCAGCAATTCAGCTTGGCAATTGAGTATTATTTCACTCACTTTTCCGACTATGTTATGTATTCCCCTAACAACCCATATTTCTGGCCGTTCCTTGATTCCTCTCTTTTGGTATACAGGCATTAACTCACTCATGATCAAATTTTCATTATCTTTGATCCGATTTTCCATGCGGATTCTCGTTGCAGCTAATGCACTCTGTGGAGATTTAGGAAAGAATTTTTGCGGCCTTGAGCTACTTGATTCAAGCCAGCCTTTATCTTCCAGAGAATTAACAACCTCATATATTTTAGAATATGGGACTCTTGAGATCTTGCTTATTTCTGACGCAATAGCTGGTCCATCTTCTAGGATAGAAAGGTATACTTTGATTTCATAGCCAGTCAAGCCAAGGTTCTCCATCGCTTTCCTTGACTTGTCGCTAATAATCATTAAAACCTTGAAAATGATACTGCAATTCTAATATATTCATTCCTCAGACGTACTTCGGGCTTTTGAAAGTCATCAATGATCAGTGCACAATATATCCTAATCACCTTAGGAATCGTAAGGTTATGTTTATATATTATCAAGAGCTGATGGCGATCGCTACTAGGATAAGGGTGGATAAAGATGGATTTAATTCAAATATCAAATCTTTCGAGCAAGAGTACTGCAGACAAGAAAACGATTAGGTATACACAAAGTATTTGTCCTGACTGTAACATGATATTGGATGCTGAAGTCTTCGAGAGGGAAGGCAAGGTATACATGACCAAGACTTGTCCGACTCACGGAGAGTGCGAAGAACTTTATTTTGGCTCGTATAAGATGTACCAGAAATTCAGTACCTATTGGATGGACGGAAAAGGGGCACATGCTCCAAATGTGATGGTTGACAAGTGTGCTTGTCCCAATAACTGTGGACTTTGTACAAACCACTTATCTCATTCCGGACTTGCAAACATGATTATCACAAATAGATGCGACCTTACTTGTTGGTATTGCTTCTTTTATGTCAAGAAGGGGCTGGAAGGAGCATATCTCTACGAACCCTCTCATGAACAAGTAAGAGCAATGATGAAGACATTAAAGGCTGAAAGGCCTATAGCTGGCAATTCCATACAGCTGACCGGTGGAGAGCCGATGCTCCGGGATGATATTACTGAAGTAGTAAAGATCATCAAGGAAGAAGGAGTAGATCATGTCCAACTTAACACAAATGGCATAAAGCTGGCACTATCACCTGAAACAATGCGCCAGGTTAGAAGTGCAGGTGTGAGCAATCTGTATCTTTCTTTTGACGGAGTAACGCCACGGACTAATCCAAAGAATCACTGGGAAGTGCCATATGCATTGGAATCTGCACGAAAGTGTGGAATGACTGTTGTATTTGTTCCAACCGTAATAAAGTCAATCAATGATCACGAACTCGGAGGCATTATCCGATATGCTCAAAAGAATATGGATGTGGTGCATGCTGTCAATTTCCAGCCAGTTTCGTTAACTGGCCGAATGTCAAAGAAGGAGAGGGAAAAGTACAGAATAACTATTCCAGATTGTATTGAGAGGATAGAAGAGCAGACCAATGGCGAAATTCCTTCAGACGGTTGGTTCCCGGTGCCGTCATGCATGCCTATGACAAATGTCATTGAGGCCTTTTCCAAGAAGCCGAAGTATGAGCTGTCAATTCATTTCGCGTGTGGAGCAGGAACATACGTCTTTGAAGACAGTGAGAACAAGAAACTGGTACCTTTACCATCATTTGTTGACCTTAAAGGTCTGTTAGAATACTTTGAAGAGAAGGTAGACGAAATCAAGTCTGGCTCCAATAGGTACTGGAAAATGCTTGAGGTTTTGAGAAAGATAGGCCAATTCGTTGACAGAAGCAAACAACCGAGAGGATTAGATCTGGCCAAAATGTTTTCCAGCATTTTACTGAAACAAAATTTCGACTCAGTAGGTTCTTGGCACGGCAGGTCTCTTTTCCTTGGAATGATGCATTTCCAAGATAAATACAATGAAGACTTGGAGCGTCTGCAGAGATGTGACATACACTATTTGACACCGGATCTTAGGATAATACCTTTCTGTGCGTTTAACGTAATACCAGAATGGTACAGGGATAGAATACAGAAAAAATATAGTATCCCAGTCGAAGATTGGGAAAAGGCGCACGGGCAGACCCTTGAAGCCGGTCTTTATCGAGGGACTATGAGAAGAGGAAAATCACAGGCACAGATGGGTTGTGCAATGTCAGAGATGCATAAGGCCGCAGCCAACGAGGATCACAGGGGAGTGGAACTGAGAAACGGAATGGCCGGAGCGTAGCTCGTAGCTTTTTCATTTTTAAAACATTCCTTTTTAAGAAGCACCATACTGGAAGACACTGTTCCTGCGAACATGGATGACATTTAAATTATGTTTAGTCCAGTTCTTCTTTGACAAACGATGACATGAAAAACCTTCCGATAGCCGCTGTGACGAAGATCTTGAGTTTGGAGTTTGTCATGCCTAAATATTGGGATCAATTTGGGTTGTGATATGCTGTTCATAAACTTGATAAGGAGCTGAACTCATCTTATAATATCAATTGGTCGTTATAGAAACTACCTCTTCTCTTGAGGCTTTTAGAAAATTCATAATTGTTAGCACCTGTAGATCATTCATCCCAGAAAGCTATCTTAAGGATTTCGAGGTGTTTCCTGAAAGAGAAGAGGGTCCTGGAGCGATCTATATCGAGGCCGCTGATAAGGTAACACTGAAAAGGATAAGAGAGATGACATTCGTTAATGCTAAAGAAATTCTGGGTATTATCTATTCATCAAAGAGCGGCAATACCAGACTGAAGTGGAGACAAACAAGAAAGAAAATAGGCAAGGTGCAAGGAGATGCTTCTTCGAATGCGCTCGTAAATATGGTTGAGTCAGGAGTATTAACCCAAGAGTGGGTAGACAATTACCTGAAGGCTTCGCATTCACGAAAAACCTCAAGGACTATCGATCGGCCTTTGCAACAAGCCCATCCAGAACATGGCAGTAATCATTCTACATCATCGGGTTCGCAGCCTCATTCGCCTCCACCACCCTCACCTTCTACTACTCCAGCTTCTAGTAGTCAACAGGTAAGCTGACAGTATTCCATCCCTCTGTTATATGATAGTCAAGGAAGTGAAGGGATCACAAGGGAAGGCGTACTTTCTAATACCTCAAGATGCAGATGACCTGTTTAGTATAAGAAGGGTATTGTCATGCGAGGACCTGGTAGCTGCAAGCACCACTAGGGTGATTAGACAAGAGAAAGAATATTCTCGCCCAGACAGAGGAGACCGAATCAGTGTCAAAGTATGGCTTCGGGTCGACAGTTTAGGATTCGATAAAACAGTTGATAGATTAAGAATTAGGGGAATAATCTCTAGTGCGAGTAGTGAACTAGTGCCTCGAGGTTCTCATCATTCACTTACTATTGGAATAGGGGACAACCTTACCATTGAAAAGAGAAGAAACTGGCTGCCTTACGAGAAGAATATTGTTCAGAGGTTCTCTGATGCCTCTTTCTATCTTCTTGTGGCTGTGGATCTTCAGGAATGCGCAGTAGCCAAATTGAACGGAACACATCTTGGAATAGTTCCAAATATTTATTCGGGGCAAAGTGGAAAGAGATACCATGTTCAGTCCTCTAAGACTAGCGAATCGGAGCAGTTTTTCGATGAAATAACTAAAGTCGTAAAATCACAGTTAAGTGCAGAAGATATAGAACACACGACTGGTAAAGTTATCATTTTCGGACCAGGCGAAACAAAAAAACGATTGTATAACTTCATTGTACGAAAGGACAAAAACCTGAAAAACCTGATCTCTGTTATCGAGGGAATAGATGTGGCAGGTGAAGATGGGATATTGCTATTCGTTCGTTCACCTAAGATGAAGGAAGTCATGGAAAATAGCAAGATCTCGACTGTTCTAACCTTGTTAGACAATATTATGGTGTTTGTAAGTAGAGGTGAGAATCGCTTTGCAATGGGCTTCGACGATGTTGCAAAAGCTGCTGCTGCGCGAGCTGTAGAATCAGTAATTTTTTCCAGCTCGATATTTGGAACCGTCGAAGAAGATGAATTGGTTAAATTGCTTAACTCTGTAGAAAGCCAAGGCGGTGCAACGTTTGCAATAGACTCTTCCACCGATATAGGAATGAGAGTCTCTTCACTTGGAGGAATTGTTTCAGTTCTGAGATATCAAATTAGTACATGATATGGATGGTAAACATGAAACCTTTTTGGTGTTATCTACAATTCTGTCTTTTATCAATCTATGTGAATCAGGGTCTTACTTCAGCCTGTAGCATCGGACGTAGACTCGATCAACCATTCTAGATAGGGTTTGGAAGATCTGGCTACAGATATCTCGAGGATTTCAGGAATATCATAGGGATGCTGTTTTTCAATTCTACTTCTTAGCTCTCTCGCCTTATTTTTGGTCGTTTTGAAAATTGCGATGAACTCCTCCTCATCGTTTAGATTATCCTTCCACCAATACAACGATCGTACTTTTGTGTAACTTACGCAGGCACATAATTTTGCGTTCACGATCATATCCTGACCAAAATCACGCAAAGATTTTTCGTCTGCAAACGTCGAAATAATAATAGTAGCTTCAGTGGACAAGATCTTATTCTTAACCATGATGATTCCTGGGAAAATAAAATTTTTTTGTCTTATATAGGCTGCTTTTCGTTACTTAATAGATCTGGCAATATTTTGGAGATCTATGTTCATTTGGCCTCAGTAAGCGATCTAAACGCTTTAGCTAGCAAAAGCTAATCTTTTGGTCACTAATTCTGTTACTTCTTGTCTTAAGTACTTGACTCGAACCTAGAATTTGTAGTCTATTCCCTAAATTGAACCTAGGAAAAAAGAAGATAAAGATAGAAATGGAGGACGAGGAAGGAGGCAAATATAACCTTTCATTAGAAGGCAGCATATCAAAAACAAAGATTCTGAAGCTTTATGAATTTATGAGTACGATAGATGGAAAGAACAGGAATTACAACGCAGACGGTCGTGGAGAAGGTGATTACTTTGTCAGTCAAAATGCAAGGATGGCTGAAAATCGACCTATTTCGGTAGGGGACAAGATCTGGAGTGTAGTTGCAAACAAGTTTAATTCTAACGCTTTCACTTCATCAGATATTCAGGAAATGTTTGAAGCAGAGTATGTTGAGCCGATCCAACTGAGCATTATTTCCACGTATCTCTCGAGATATTCAGAGAAAGGTAAACTCACCAGGATAAAGAAAGGGAAAGAATGGGTATATCGACTGGGTAATAGGCTACCCGCTAATACTTTGTTCCGCCGAGATCAACCATTTGAGCCAGCTGAACTGCACAACAATATTGCAAAATCTACAGAAGTAAATTAGATAATCATTCAAGGTTAACATTGATTTCTGCCTATCTATTCCACCATTATCCTGAATCAAGATTTGTGGGTGGAAGGCTAAATTATTTGCATGTTCCTCGCATATAGTTTTTATTCACATAAGGCCTTTAATGCATATGTCCGATTCTAGCCAGCTCCTCGTGAGAAGAATCAAAGAGGGGACCGTCATAGATCATATTGAGTCCGGAAAAGCACTAACGGTCCTTCGTATATTGAATATTACAGGTAGAGAAGGGAATGTGATCACAGTTGCTCTGAATGTACCAAGCAGTAAGCACGCTAAAAAAGATATTATTAAAGTTGAGGATAGACTTCTGAAGAAGGATGAAACTGACAAACTTGCACTTATTGCTCCAACGGCCACAATTAATATCATAAGTGATTACAAAGTCGTGGAAAAGAGGAAAATTCAGCTTCCTGATGCAATAATTGGGATATTTCGTTGTCCGAACCTCAAATGTGTTACCAATAGCGATGATTACATTAGGCCATCTATTGACATTATCGATAAACAAAATATCGTCCTGAAATGCAGATATTGTGCTCGGGTGATTGGAATCGATGAACTAGTAGGGTAGTATCTTATTGGGGATCTCTAACTGTATTTTTAAGCACAGATTGATAATAGATACAACGATCCAATGATCCAACTAACCTCGAACAGACCTAAAATAAAAAAAGGTAATCGGAATCAGTGTTACAACTTTTCCCGCTATTTATTCATTCTTAGAACATCTACTTGTCCGCTATGTAGCCAATCCTTCAGCTCCTCATGACTCGGCTTTGCATCATGCTTTCCTGCCAGATGGAGATGCAGTAGTACATAATTAACCTGATTCAACAATGGTTTGTTATTTTCATCCCCTTTTCTGGTTTTTGTCTTCAAATCACTAGGAACAGTGGCCCACCATTCATCATAGGTCCTCTTCGCTCCACTCTTGGGTTGCTGACCAAATCCTTTTGGTAATGTCATATCTTGAATAATAATAAATCCTGGCTTTTTAAGCGTTTATGTCTGGAGGATGGGGAGAGTGCCAACTAACCCGTCTATATTCGCCTTAAGCTTGCTAATGGTATGCTAAAGAAAGATAATGTTTCAAATAATCTAATTTATCGAAACGAATTTCTTTGAGATCCGATATCCTACTCCCATTCCGATAAAAAGAGTCAAAAGACCAAGTGAAATTGTAATTATTAGGTCAGTTTGAAAATAATAATGCATCAGGAAGGTCACGAGTATTGCCGGGACCGCGATAATCAATGCAATGAGGCTACTTACTCCGAATAATCTTGTCTTGCTCAACGGACTGGCTCCATCTTTCCCACTTTTCATAATCAACAAAATCCTTCCTATTCTTTTCCGTAATGAACATTTATTTGTTCATATCCTGTGATTTACGTTACACCACCACCATTTTTTTCAGAGGGGTGGTCTTTTTGAAAGAGACACGGTTCTACATTATGTTTTGGGAGCCCTGTAGCTAAATTATCCTCACTTATCACCTCTTAGGTATAATTATATTACAAAGACCGGAGTGGAAAGATGAAGGACCTCTATAATCAATGTTTATATTTCGTAACTAAGTTGTAAATAATGATAGAAATCTTATGCGAAACCCTCCTACAAGGATTGTTTTTTCCCACAAGAGCAGTAATGACCTCTCACCCGACGATTTAATGAAATCGTTTTGGCTGAGCACAGCTATGGCCCTAGTTCTTGTTATGCCACCGCTGGCAATTTTCCTCAGCATACATCATACCATGGAGGATATCTTGACTGCTGCGCTTGTTGGTTTCAGCATCCACTTTGTGATTCTTGCGTTTTCTGTCAGAATTTGTTCGCAGTTGGAGAGACTTTTCAACGATTGAGTTCCTCAATCGAACTTCTCAGCAGCTCCGCTATATTCAGGATGGAACCTCGGTAAATGTTAAAATGCTTGTCTTGACACCAATATTCACGGAGAATCTCGAGATAGAATGAGTACCGTTAGTATGCCAAGTAAGATCTTTGGCACAGTGTTATCACACGGATTGAGAGGACGTATGCTGTCAAAGAACGAGCTCCACACACTTGCAGAATCAAGGGATATCGAAGAGCTTGTTACTCGGATGAAGAACACCGTGTATCTTGATGCGTTAGCAAAACTTCCAAAGCCCTACACTGCAGAGAATGCGGAGAGTGCACTTCGGGAGTACCTTGTAAACGTACATGCAAAATTGGTAAATATCTCTGGAGGCTCTGGGATACTTTACGCCTACTTCACTAAATATATCACTTGGGATCTCAAATTAATTTTAAAGGGGAAGGCATTGGGCAAATCGTACGAAGAGCTTCTACCAAAAATTAACCTTCGTGCCGAAGAGTTAGTCGGCAGGAGAGATTTGGTCGTAAAGTCATTAGTTGCTCAGGACTTTGACGAAGCAGTTTCAGCACTCTCAGGGAGCGAATTTTTTGAACAGGCATCCAAAGCAGCAGCAGCTTATAAGGAGAAAAAGGACCTGAGAGTCTTCGATGTATATCTAGACCAAGTCTTTTACAAGACTCTTGATAAAGCAATGAAATCTGAAGCGCAAGATCCAGACATCAAGAGGGTAGTCTCAGTAGATATAGATTCGTATAACGTTTTAGCTGTGCTTAGAGGCAAGTATTGGAAATTAAGCCCGGCAGACATAAATGATTTAATAGTTACTGCGACTCCAAAGGTCACTAGAGAGACTCTGCAGAAACTTATAAACGCTGAAAAGATATCGGAGGCAGCATCAGAATTAGGAGATACCGTCTATAGAGAGATCATCCCGCAGAATGTGTCTGATGACATTGATATCATTATGCAGTTAGAGGCTGGTTTTGAAGGGATAGGTTTGAAACGTGTCTTTAGTGCCTTTAGATCGGTTTTCAGCGTGGCCATCATGCTTGCGGCCTTAAAGCTCATAATGATAGAGATAAGGAATCTTTCAGCAATTATTTCGGGCGTGGAACAGAA
Source organism: Nitrososphaeraceae archaeon (assembly GCA_035643435.1). Classification (GTDB taxonomy): domain Archaea; phylum Thermoproteota; class Nitrososphaeria; order Nitrososphaerales; family Nitrososphaeraceae; genus TH5896. The sequence continues at coordinate 9,413 of DASQQK010000083.1, forward strand.
AGTTTCTCATGATGTAATAGTTTCTAGACTAGTAACTCCAGACTGAGCCGTGTTTGTCTCATTTGTTTTTCGTGCTTCCTGACAACCGTTCCGTCACTGGCGCAAACGAGCAAATAAGGGTATAAGTGGATGAGCAAAGGGGATGCTTTTTTCGTCTTCTCGATTAAATCCTACCATCACCACTCGGCCCAACAAGGACGTGTGGAGATCTCTTACGATCTCATGTTCTTTCAGTGGTCCGTAGACCTGAAAGAAGTACTTCTCGTTATGAAATGAAACATGCTGTATGATCGAGTCAGTGACAATAATTGGGTCTTTGTACAGTCTTTCTGATGTCGATCTTCCTTTCATTTCAGCGGTGATTTGTAGCTGTCGTTTCAGGTATCTGTTTCTGGTAAAATTAGAATCTATGCTAATATCCATTCTATACTGAGAGATTCCCTTGCCGAAATCGCGGACGGTTTTGCTGCAAATTTGAAGTATTTGTGCTGTCGCTAAGCCAGAATTCTCTTTCTGATTTCCAAAAATGTAAAACAGCCCGATGATCTCATGCGCGGAGATATAAGGAAAATCTCGCTCACCTGCCAGAAAGGCTTTAATTCTTTCGGGAAGATCTTCTGGAAAGAGCAGCCCCATATAGGAATTGGCAAATCCAGTCAACGTGTACGTTACTTTGTAAACACGTTTATACATTGCCCATCAAATAAATGGAGGTAGAATCATGTCTGCAGCAAGTCCGGAAAATGCTACCGTTCATATCATAGTACACGGAAGAATGGCCCTACTTGACAAAGTTAGAGATCTGCTGGAAAAGAAAGGTTTTGATGCCCGCAAAATGAGGCTGGCAAGTCTGGAGGAGGCAGGAAAAACAGGTGAATACGTAGCCATGTTGTGGCCTCCATGGGATCCTAAAGAAATTATCTTAAGCGAGATCACTAATTTGCCAGAGCCATCTGATCAAAAACAGCCAGCTACCGCAATGGCCATGGGTGCTTGGTCCAAAGTCGGTCAGAAAGAAATTTCTAGAATAGAGATATGATGTAGGGTCGGCCCATTGATTTGGATCATTCAATGGTCAAGCTTGGTTAGAAGGGATGCTCTTCTGTAGCCATGGCTAAAGTCTGGATCATACACCTTCGAAAATTTGTAATCTCTTGGTCTGACTGCGTTCCCAACAATAAACAGTGCAGTCTTAGTTATACGTGCGTCCTGAGTCTTTTCAGCGATATCTGCTAAATTCCCCCTAATAATGACCTCATCCTCCCAAGTAGCTCTGTATACTACGGCAGCAGGAGTATCATCTGTGTATGATCCTCCTTCCAACAACTGCTTTACAATCTCTTTAATCAAGTGAATGCTTAGATAAAAGGCCATAGTTGAGCTATGGGACGCAAGTTTGGAAATTTTTTCTTTTTCAGGAACAGGGGTTCTTAGCTCTGCTCTGGTAATAATTATGGTCTGAGTATTCCCTGGTAGAGTTAATTCCATATTCAATGATGCAGCAGCCCCCAAAAGGGAGGTGACCCCTGGAATCATTTTGCAAGTTATCCCATCTGTCTGCAGCTTATCAATCTGTTCTTTAGTGGCTCCATATATATTAGGATCACCATCGTGCAGTCTCATAACGAGGTGACCTTCCCAAGATGCGTCTCTTAATATCTCATAGATTTTTTCCCTATCTATTAAAGATGCGTCATACAAATGTGCATTCTTTTTCGCATATTTCAGTAACTTTGGATTTATCAAAGAACCAGAGTAGACAATTGTGTCCGCCTTCGTCAGTAATTTCTTTGCCTTCACCGTAATAAGGTCAGGATCGCCGGGACCTGAACCGGCGAAGTAAACGACAGGATGGTTCGCCTTCCGTTGAGTCATTTCTTCTTCACGATCATTATAGAAAAATACTTATCTCCTGTCTCGGTCGCCTGCTGCACTTCCTGAAGTTGAGAGGTCGCGATTATTTGTTCATTGACTGAGACATCTCGAGCTATAGTTACCATCGAATCATTACTAAATCCGGCGTCCGGCAACATGGATATTACTTTGCCAAAATATCTCCCGTCCTTCAGAAAAATTACAGTATCGCATGTTCTCGCCGTCTCCTTTACTTTCTCGATGTCATAGCATGCCGGGACTATGCCCACCGTCTGCTCCCCCTCAGCCAAGCTCAGTTTCGCTTCGGCTGCAAAAGAGAAAATAGAAGTAATACCCGGAATGATTTCGATCTCAATGTCGGGGAAATTCTCTCTCAACTCCTTAAATACATAAGCCCATGTACTGTACAAAGATGGATCCCCCACAGTGAGGTAAACGACGTTCTTCCCTAAGTAAATTGACTTGGCGATATCAGAGGCATTCTTTTTCCAATAATCTACTAATAACTCTTTTTCCTTTTTCATCGGAAAAACCAAGGTGCTAACGACCTGGCGTCTCCTGTCGATATACCTTTCAACCACACCAATAGCTATGCTCGGTTTTCCCTCCCTTGAAGTTGGCCCGAAGATAACGTCTGCCGCTTTTAATCTATCTAACGCCTTAATCGTAAGTAGCTCAGGATCTCCCGGCCCGCATCCAATACAAGACAGCCCCATTTCTCGACATTGAACCTTGACAGTAATTTAAGTTACGCCTTGAAAATTCAGGGTTTAGTTGCCGAGATTATCTGAACGGGATTCCTCGCCAGCATCATGGTCCCAGTCTTGACTTTCCTAGATTTTGAAACTATGACTTGTGTTACATCTACATCTTCAAGGTTAGCGCTATAAATTGTGGACAGGGCATCATAAGCTGATTCTATTAGTATGGTGTTTATGACTAGCCGACCATTATTTTGTAATTTAGAGATTCCAAGTTCTACAATCTTTCTTGTATCATTCCAAGTTCCGCCGATAAATATGGAATTTACTTCTGGGAGACAGGGAAGAACATTTAGCGCATCGGATAGAATGACCTCAGCCCTAAATCCGAAACGATTCAGATTCAGCCTTGTTAATTCTACTGCCTTTTCATCAAAATCAATTGCATAAGCTGCACCTCCTCTGATCTGTTTGCAGATTTCAACAGTCAAGCTACCGCTACCACAACCAACATCAATTGCACTGAAGCCTTCCTTCAGTCTCAACTTGCTTATTGTTATTGCCCTTATCTCTTCTTTCGTTATAGGCACATGTTCGGATCGCACAAACATATCATCTGGGATACCCGGTGTATCATATTTCCAGCGCAATTTGCCGAAATTTTGGCGACTTCCCCTATTTTAATGTGCGAGATCTTGATGTAATCCAGTGTAGATAAAAATCATGAACATTAGAAGAAGGAAAATAAAAGGAAAAATGCCGTTTGTCGCCAGCTTCCTCCTTTGCGACTTCTGTACTGTTCGGCCAATTTTTTTAGATATACCGTACGATATTAAATAGAAGAACAATCCGATGAGTATGACAATGCCTACTATTGTCCCTTGGTCTGTACCTGGTGTTATGACCAGTCCAGTAATAATGCCTCCAATGACGCCAAGTACTGCACGCATAAAGTATATTTTATCGAAAATGTCCAATCTATCGACTAGGTACAATACGCTTGCTACAGTCTTGAAGCATCCCGGTTTAATTCCTTACGGTTAGCATTGAAAAATATTATAAATTGATTATTGGAAGCTTGATAATGAAGGTCATGGAACTATCTGGTCTAGAATTGCATTGCCTGATTGAAGATATCAGACAGAAGCTAAGTCAAGGTTATTACGTAAGCACCATATCGAGTATTTCAAGAGATTCATTTTCCCTGAAAATGCACCATCCTAATTTTTCTGATGTGATCTTGGTACTTTCTACAAGAGGAATATGGATCACAAGGATGAACTTCCGGACTTTTGAGGATAGTCCGATAATCAGTAGTATGAGAACGGAATTGGAGAGAGCAAAATTCGAGAATATCGAACAAATAGGGGATGAGCGCGTGGCTTATCTCAAGTTTAGGCATCTTGATGGCAGTTGGAGAATCCTAGTTGTCGAGATCTTTCGTAAGGGCAACATAATCGTATGCGACGGAAGCAAAGTGATAATAACAGTTCTGAATCCGGTTGAGGTTAGGCATAGGACACTTAGAGTGGGTACGATATATCAGCCACCGCCTCCGAGAGGCCTCAACATGTATGATCTTTCAATTCGCGATTTAATGGAGCTGCGAGAAAAGGAGAGAGATCCCGACATAGAGGTTGAAAAATGGCTTGGCAGGAATGTTTCGCTATCTAAAAAATATGTTGAGGAAATAATTACTAGGGCCAAAATGAAACACATGAAACTAACCGATGCAACCAAGGCAGACATAGAAACAGTCTTTAAACTGACTATGGAGCTTGTATCTGACATTTGTGATACAACAATTCATAAACCATTAGTGGTATTGGACGATGCAGGTCGGCCAACAAATGTCATACCTTTCCATTTAGAATCGATATCAAAGGCACCAGCTTTTGTTCCCTACGAGACTCTGATGGGGGCCGTGGATGCCGCATTTAGTGATTTATTGATAGAAGAGGGTTCAAGCAAGCGTACGGTTGAGTTAGATAACAAAATCGCAGATCTTGAGCATGACTACAGCCAACAGAATCAAGCCGAGTCAGAAGTTATAGAGAAATCTAATGCGATTAGGAAATTGGCACAGGAACTTATGACGCTGCCTACCATTGTGACTGACACTCAAGACAAGTCACTAACTTCAATTCTAGAGAAACACTCCTCAGAGATCGTGAAAGTTGCCGGCAGAGAACTTCTCCAGGTACTAAATGAATCTATACCATTCGACCCACACTTACCTAGAACCTCTTCCTTACTGTTTGATAGGGCAAAGGAACTGGAAAGGGGATGTCAATCGATTAGAAATGCCAAATCCAGAATAGTCGACCAAATGGAAGAGCTAAGGCGAAAGGCTAATCTCCTCCAAAAGAAAGCTGCAGTAAAACCCCAAGTTGAAAAAGAATGGTTTGAAAGATATAGGTGGTTTATAGGTAGTGAGGGGCTTTTGTGCATCGGAGGAAGAGATGCATCGTCTAATTCTGCAATTATACGTAAGCACTTAACGGACCAAGACTTGGTATTTCATGCGGAAATCCATGGCTCTCCTTTTTTCATTGTCAAGAATGTACCAAGCAATGGCGTTGAGCAAATACGAATTAGTCTGTTGGAAGCTGCTCAGGCCACCGTATCGTTTAGCAGAGCTTGGAAGGATGGATTGTCTGTCGCTGACGCCTACTGGGTTATTCCAGATCAGGTGAAAAAAGGAGCTCCTACAGGCCAGTTTCTGCCTAAGGGATCCTTTGTCATCGAGGGAAAGAGAAACTATGTTAAGGGTGTTGAAATTAGATTGGCTCTGGGCGTTATTATCTTGGGAAAAAAATACGCCGTAATGTGTGGTCCTCAGGAAGCAGTGAAAATGAAATCAATCGCATATTGTGTGCTTCTCCCAGGGGGAAATGATCCAACTAATATAGCCAAGAAATTCAAACAGGAAATGGTGAGAGTATGCACTGACATTTCTGAAGAGTTCAAGGACATTGTCGAGTATCTCAAAGCGATTTCAATTGACGAGATAGTTAGGAGTATTCCTCATGGACCTTCAAAAATATTGATTACAAAAAGGGGCGATCTCCTGGTTCGATCATTAGGAGAGGTGCATTCATAATTAAAGGTGATACGAAGTACGAGCTGCGTTGTTATCAGTTTCCAGCAAAGTAATTAAGTGAAACATAGCCTCCATCTATTGTGGCCGAAAAAGATTCCATAAGCAGGCACAGAGACGCAAGCATGACTACTAGGGTACTTGTGAGGGATATTATGAATAGTACAGTTGTTTCTTGTCATCCTGACGATTCAGTGAATGAAATTGCTAAGAAAATGAAGGATGAGAAAATAGGTAGCATAGTGATAATGAGAGATGAAACTCCAGTGGGGATAGTTACAGATTGGGACATAGTTACCAACACGGTAGTACAGGATGTCAAACCTAGTATGATGAAAGGGGCTGATATTATGAAGCAGCTTTATACTATTGAAGGAGAAGAAAGTGTTACAGAAGCGGCTCGGCAGCTGAGGCAGAAAAATATCAAGAGATTGGGTGTGATCTATAAAGGAAGACTTGTCGGCATTATTTCTGCATCAGACGTTATTGCCGTAACTCCAGAGTTGGTAGATGTCATATCCGAGAAGGCTTCATTGATCAGAGGTGAGATTGGTCGACCTATCGGTAATGTGTCTGGATATTGCGATGAATGCGGTGAATGGTCTGACTTGTTACAGTACGTTCAAGGAGCATTTACGTGTGAAGAGTGTAGGGGAGAAGCAGCAACCGTATAGAAATCTAGCTTTTTTCGCCGACTCGATGCATGGAAGTCTGGCCCGGAAGCTTAGAATATTTGGGATTGATACTGCTTATAGCAGTTCAATTTCAGATGAACATCTACTCAAGGAATGTGATGAGCAAGGACGAATCCTTTTAACATCGGACAAAGAGTTGTTCAGGAGATCCCTGAATGAAAGAATCGGCAGCGTACTTTTGAATGGTCATTCGGATAAGGAGAATATGATCAAGCTCTTAGGAAAATACAAAATCAGGAAGATACAGTTTGATTCCGCGCATGCAAGATGTCCCAAGTGCAATATTAAACTCGAAGAGAAAATGAAAGATGACATAGATGATGTGAATAACTCAATCCCTCCGAAATCCCTCCATTATACCAACTTTTATCAGTGTGGTAGATGCAGAAAAATGTACTGGGAAGGGAGCCATAAGCCAGCCCTAGTTTCTCTAGCCGAATCGGTTAATCAAGAACTGCGCAGAGTATCCGGATTTTTAGAATTAGCAAAGGTTTAAAATCACGTATGAACTTCTTCAGAGCATAATGAGTTCATCCTCGCCTTTAGAGAGGACCATAGATAAGGTTTTAACACAAAAGGAGAGTGAATTAATCTCAAAGATAGACTCCGCTTACCAGGAATCACGTAGGAATCTGGATTCCTCAAAGAGTAACCTCAACTCTGAATACATGGCAATAATTGAAAATGCGAAGAAGCAGGCTGAAAATCTCAAGCGACAAATAGGTGGCTCAAGTAAGCTATCTGCAAGGAATAATCAGCTTATTCTAGTAGAGGATTCAGTAAAAACTGTTTTCGATATGGCAAGGAAACGATTGTTATCAATACATAAGGAACTGGATTATGAAAGATTGATTAAGAATGCCTTATTGAATAGCCTCGCTGAAATTGGAAAAAATGACCTTTTTATTGAGTGTAACAAAACTGATTCCAATATGATACGAAAAGTTGTAGAGGATATTAACGAAGAGAAGGGAACAAAGATGGTTGTAGCAGATAAGAATATTGATATTTTGGGAGGCATACGTGCCACCTCATCGGATGGAACACTGACCTTTGATGATTCCATCGATTCTAGAATTGAACGGCTCAAACCTTTAATAAGGAAAAACATTGTCCAAATCTTAAGAGGTAGTGAAAGAGAAAGTTGGTCGCAAAAGGCAGAATAGTCTGGGTTAGCGGTCCAGCCGTCAGGGCCGACGGTATGTCATCCGCAAAGATGTACGAAACTGTTGAGGTAGGTGAATCTAAACTAATTGGTGAAGTCATTAGGCTTACTGGAGATATTGCATTTATTCAGGTTTATGAGACGACGTCAGGGCTCAAACCGGGAGAACCTGTGGTTGGGACAGGTCAGCCTCTTTCCGTAGCACTGGGCCCAGGGATAATCGGGCAGATTTATGATGGGATACAAAGACCGTTGAGCGAAATGGCGAGGAAATCGGGCGATTTCATCGGGAGAGGAATAGCTACTACGCCAATTGATCTCAAGAAGAAGTACAAGTTTGTTCCGACAGTAAAGAAAGGGGATCATATTACTGGCGGTTCGATAATAGGCAAGGTGGAAGAAACCCCGTTGCTTACCCATAGCATTCTTGTGCCTCCCAATCATCGTGGAGGCGTGATAACTAACTTGGTTAGTGAAGGCGAATATGAGTTAGAACAAGTATTGGGCGAGACACAAAAAGATGGAGGTTATTCTACGGAGCTTAAGATGTTCCACAGATGGCCAGTTAGACATCCAAGACCTTACGCTGAAAGATATGATCCTACAGTGCCTCTCGTCACCGGTCAGCGTATTATCGACACATACTTCCCAATCGCAAAGGGGGGCACAGGGGCCATTCCCGGTGGATTTGGGACGGGTAAGACTGTGACATTACATCAAATAGCAAAATGGGCTGATTCAAAAGTTGTAGTATATATTGGATGTGGAGAACGTGGAAATGAAATGACCGAGGTACTGGTGGAGTTTCCTCACCTTCTTGATCCGCGCTCAGGTAGACCGTTGATGGAAAGAACAGTTCTTGTAGCAAACACTAGTAATATGCCCGTGGCTGCCCGAGAAGCTTCTATTTACACAGGTGTGACTATTGCAGAGTATTATAGAGACATGGGTTTTGATACTGTCTTAGTTGCTGACTCCACGAGTAGATGGGCTGAGGCTTTGAGAGAAATGTCGGGAAGGCTTGAAGAAATGCCTGCTGAAGAGGGTTATCCTTCTTATCTTGCCTCGAGATTGGCAGAGTTTTATGAGCGTGCTGGGCGGGTTAGGTCGTTGGGTTCACCTGAAAGAAGCGGATCCGTTACTCTGATAGGAGCTGTGTCCCCTTCAGGAGCCGATTTCACGGAGCCTGTTACTACGCACACTATCAGGTTTATCAAGACCTTCTGGGCTCTAGATACTAGGCTCGCATATTCTAGACACTACCCCTCTATTAACTGGATGCAGTCATATTCAGGGTACTTGGAGGATGTCGCCAAGTGGTGGAAGGAAAATGTGACCGGTGAATGGTTTGAATTGAGAGGAGAGTCATATCACATCTTGCAGAGGGAAGATACGCTGAAAGAAATCGTGAGACTCCTTGGACCCGAAGCGCTTCCTGACGAAGAAAAACTCGTCCTAGAAGTTGCCCGAATGATTAAGATAGGAATTTTACAGCAGAATTCTTTCGATAAGGTCGATACTTATTGCAGTCCACAAAAACAGGTGAAGTTAGTCAAACTCATGGTCAGATTCTACAAGGAAGCACTTAAAGCCTTAAGAGAAGGCGCTCCCTTAGCTGATATAAGGGCAATGCCTGTCATTAGCTCCTTACTGAAGGCAAAATTTGAGATACCAGATGAAGAGATCCAGCGGCTTGATGGCCTTGAAATCGAAATGAATGAGCAGTTTAGAAAGCTTCTGAGTAAAGAAGAGGTGAAAGTGGTTGTCTGAATCTGCAGCCATTGAGTATACTAAAGTAGCAGAAATTAAAGGTCCTCTAATGATCATCGATGGAATTACAAAGGCGTCATTCGATGAACTAGTCGAGATCGAGACAACGGATTCGACAAGAAGACTCGGCAGGGTACTAGAAGTAGGATATGGAAAGGCGGTAGTGCAGGTTTTTGAAGGTACTACGGGGCTGGCTATAAGTGGAACAAAAGCTAAATTCTTGGGTAAGACTATGGCTATGCCGGTTTCTCCTGAACTGTTGGGGAGGGTATTCGATGGACTAGGCCGACCCAGTGATGGCCTGCCTGATCCCATTGCAGAGAGATTCCTTGATGTGAATGGAGAACCAATGAACCCTGAAAGAAGAGAATATCCTACTTCATTCATACAAACAGGTGTGTCTGTGATTGACGGGATGCTCACGCTCGTACGTGGTCAGAAACTTCCGATATTCTCTGGGTCAGGAATGCCACATAACATTTTGGCAGCCCAGATAGCCAGGCAGTCAACAGTAGTAGGAACAAAGGAAGATTTTGCTGTCGTCTTCGCGGCCATTGGAGTTCAATATTCCGAGGCACAGTACTTTAAACGAAGCCTGGAGGAGTCTGGGGCCCTAAGACGGAGCGTATTATTTCTTAACTTGGCAGACGATCCTGCCATTGAACGAATTATTACTCCTAGGGTAGCACTTACGGTAGCCGAGTATCTGGCCTTTGATCTGGGCATGCATGTGTTAGCTATACTGACAGATATGACTAACTACGCCGAGGCCTTACGTGAGATTAGCGCCGCAAGAGAAGAAGTGCCAGGAAGGAAGGGCTACCCTGGCTATCTGTACACCGACCTGGCAAACAACTACGAGCGTGCTGGACGAGTTAGAGGCAAGAATGGCAGTGTAACTCAAGTACCTATACTTTCAATGCCTGCTGATGACATAACTCACCCCATTCCGGATCTCACAGGTTACATTACTGAAGGTCAGATAGTATTGGGAAGAGATCTGTTCCGGAAAGGTGTTTATCCACCCGTTAACGTACTTATGTCCTTGTCAAGACTAATGAAAGATGGTGTAGGGGAAGGGAAAACGAGATCAGATCACATGGAAGTTGGCAACCAGCTTTATGACGCCTACTCTCGAGCTCAAGAAGTAAGAGCTCTTGCTGAAATCGTAGGAAGATCAGGATTGACGGGAGTAGACCTCAAGTACCTGGATGCAGGTGATTTGTTTGAAAACCACTTTTTGAAGCAGGGACAAGATGAAAACAGGGGTTTAGAAGAAACACTTTCAAGAGCTTGGGACGTACTCTCAACTTTACCTGAGGGTGAGCTAACCAAGATAAAAGAAAAACATGTAAGACAATACTACAAGGAGTCTAAATAATCTTTAGCCATGTCGTTTGGGGGAAGGGTTACTGCTACAAAGATTGAACTAATCAAGATCCGTCGTTCCATGCAAGTAGGAAAGATGGTTCACAAGATCCTAGATGATAAACGGGAGGTCCTGCTAAAAAAGATAGACGAAATGATTGAGGAGGCAAACAAGGCCAGAGGTGATATCTGGTCACCTTTAGCAGAGATTTATTCATCCGTATACGATTCATATATGTCTCTTGGTACAACAACACTGGAATCGATCGCAGATTCCACTCCCAGTATAATGGAGGTTGATGTAAACGTAAGGAGAGTGGTCGACGTAAGGATCCCGAGTCTTCATGTTAGCAGCAAACAGGGGGGGCAAGAGTTGTCATACGGTTTCGTAGAAACCAACGCCTCAGTAGATAAAGGCGCGAAATTGATAAAGAATATACTCCCACAGATCTGCAAAGCAGCCGAATACGAGAATGCAATCTTTAGTTTGGCAAAAGAACTCGAGAGGACTCAAAAGTTGATTAATGCGCTGGAGTATGTCATAATCCCGCAATACGAGAACGCAATAGCATTTATACGTGCTACACTGGAAGAACGAGAACGCGAAGAATTTGTAAGACTTAAAAAAGTTAAAGCAGTACTCGAAAGGAAAAAGCTTTAATAATGCCTGGATTTTTCTTGTAACTAATCGAGATATGAGTGAGAATATCATTACGAGCCTTTCAGAGAAATCAAAAGATGTACTCAGAAAAGAATATGAAATTATGGTACATGAAATGCAAGATATGCTTGCTGAATGTAAACGCAAGGCGCTCTCCAAAATCTAGTTTCTTATACTATTTTAGCGCTTGGTAACAATTCATATCTTTTAATATACAGAATTGGATTTTAATATACAGAACTGTCTGTTTTCCGAGATATCATTAAATAGGGCATCTCAGTTCGAACCCCTATGAGGAAAGGAAAGGGGGGACATATTTTTATCCCGGTTATCGTGACAGTAGTCACAATAACTTTCATAACCGTAGGTTCCATGGTGTCTACAGCATATGCCCAGGAGCAGGCTGCGGGTGATGCGAGCTCGTTCAAATTGATAGGTGCAGGAATGGCATTTGGGTTGGCCGCTCTTGGCGCGGGTATCGGGCTTGGTTATGTAGGAGCTGCCGGCTTAGCCGCAATTAGTGATAATCCTAAGATGCAGTCCAGAGTTTTCATCATCGTAGGCATGGTAGAATCAATTGCAATTTACGGTATCGTCATGATGTTTATTATACTCGGTCAAGCGTGACCTCAATCAGGAGATTCCTGATCAGGCACATCCAACTGAGAGGAAAACGGATGGACGGCTAAATGGGAACTGCAAAATTACTTAAGACCACTCTCGTCCTACCAAGGACCGAGACGCAGGAGGTTGTAAGTCGACTTGCTCAATTTGAATGGTTTCACCCTTTACAACATGCATCCGAGTACATAAATCCCTATTATGATGACTTATTACTGAAAGCGCAGAGGCTTTTCCAGGAAATCGACGACGTAGTCAAGGCGTTGGGCGTACCTCTCGAAACGGGCGTGATGGATACTATGTTTAAGGGTGCTCCAAAGGAACAGACATCCTACGAGATTGAAGATATTCAAAGCTTCATATTTGATCTGGAGGGCAGAAGTGCTACACACTTAGGTGAGCCTAAGAGAGTCCTCTTGGAACAAGCCCAAGTTTCAAAGCAGTTGGAGGAATATAATACAATAGCTTTGACTCTTGAGATGGCAGGCGATTTAAATTTAGACCTCCGAATTTTTTCGAAACTGAAAATATTCTATGCCGCAACTTTCATTATTGAAAATAATGACCAAGATGAGATCAAGAAAAGCTTAGGAGATCTGTATATGCAGATTGTTAAACTCAATGAGCACAAATCTGCCTTGATCGTCTTGGGCTCATCTGACAATGATGCTGATAGGATTATCAAAGTTCTGCGAAGCTTTGGCGTACATCCTTTGCAAGTACCTCAGAACATGCCTCAGAATCCTCATTTGGCATATGCTGAATCTAAGGCTAAAATAAAGGAACTGGAGAAGCAAAGTGCAGAACTTAGCAAGAAAATTGAGAAATTGAGGTTATCACTAACTACGAAACTATTGTCATTACATGAATCTGCTCAGGTGGCAAAAGACGTCTTAGAAGCAACTAGGAAGCCAGGCGGTACAAAGAATTTTGCTACGATTCAAGGCTTTATTCCTCAGCAAATGGAGGATAAATTCAAGAGTTTGACAAGCGATTATTACTCGGTATTAGATGATTCTCAACCTTCGACTACTCTTGAAAGTCATTCTGAAGATCATCACGAGAAATTTCCTACACTCCTAAGGAACAAGAAGTATATTCGTACGTTTGAAATCATCACTGAAACACAAGGGTTACCAAATTATGACGAAAGAGACCCTACGCCTATCATTGCCTTTGTGTGGCCCATCTTTTATGGATTGATGTTTGCAGACTTGGGGCACGGGATACTGCTTTTTGGTCTCGGGATGCTGTTTAGATATCGAGGCAATGGATCTCTGGTTACGTGGGGAACTTTAATAGCTGCGAGCGGAGCAGCTGCAGCCATTGCCGGCCTCGGTACGGGAGAGCTCTTTGGTTTCCACGCTATAGAGTTGCCTATTTTGGCACCTATTGCTGAACAGTTAGGTTTTGTGGGTATGTTAAGTGTCTCAGAGCTAACCTTTGAAGAGGTAGTAAAGATTTTAGAAATATCTATTGCGATAGGGGTAGTTCATCTCTTACTTGCTTACTTCCTGAGGCTGTCGGCAGATATCAAAAGGCATGACAAACTTCTGGTTTTTTATCATGATATTCCAACCATAGTGCAGTACTTTGCTGTGGTGAGCCTTATCCTAGCAGCAATAGGTTCTGGATATGATATCATCGGGATGTTTGGTATTACAGGAGTAACTCATGATGAGCCGGTACCTTGGTTGACGGTAGTTTTCGGAGACTGGGTTACAGTAGAGTTGGTTGCAAAGGTAGCGCCACTTGTAATTATTGGTGCCGTGATAACTATGATTATCGGCGGCATGAAGGAAGAGAAGCACCTTAAGAAACTTGGGAAGGACGAAGGTGGGGGATTGGTAGGTATTGTGGTGGAAGTAATAATGGTAAGAATCATTGAAATGCTTTCAAATACAATAAGCTACTCTAGACTTGGAATAATGCTGCTGGTTCATGCCGCACTCCTAGTAACCGTTATCGATTCGTTCGAATCGTTGGGTGGCACAGCTGGAGGATATGCTGTCCTTATCGGCGGAAATATTGGCATAATGCTGATTGAAGGATTAATAGTATACATTCAGACGATTAGGTTACACCTTTACGAATGGTTTCCTAAATGGTATATTGGCGAAGGAAGTGACTTCAAACGTCTAGTCCCCAAGATGCTCTATTCCAGGTTTGTATGGCATACGAGGGCTATTGATCATAGCTTGGACCATAAGCGTTTAGAGGTTCAGAGAAACAAGCGTCGAGAACAAGTAATTGGAAGTCCATAAAAGCAATTTTTTGAAATTGGGTCCTTGACAGAACTGATTGCAAAGTTTGATCTAGATTTGAAAATTGGTTTTTGTTTCTTAGCAATTGTTAGGCTAATTCATGGCGTTGGACTTTACGTTTGTGAGCATCGAAATCGAGACCGTCTGATTACTAATACTAACTATCGAGCTTGACCTGGTGTTTTTGCATTTGGTAGATAATCCTATTGCAGTTTTTGATTCTGGCCTAGGTTCATTGTCGGTAATAAAACAATTGCGCAGGCATTTACCAAGTGAAAATCTACTGTACCTTGCAGATGAACAGAACTTTCCATATGGTAACAAGACAAGGCAAGAACTTCTGACAATTATCCTTGACATTCTACATTATCTTGAGAGATATAAACCAAAGTTAGTAGTTATTGCTTCAATTACCCCCTCAGTACAGATTCTTGATGAAGTCAAGCGCTCGTCTAGGATGGATGTGTTGGGAATTACCCCTCCACTCAAGACGGCTTGTAAGCTGACGAAGAAAAAGCATATCGGAATATTGGCAACCGCAGGTACAATCAAGAGCAGAGAATTAGGTGGCCTGATTAGGTCTCATGTTCCACAGAATATACTTGTAACCAGATTTGACGCGTCAGAAATCGTAAGCTTGGTCGAGAATGGTGAATACCTTACCAATGAACGAAAGACATTTGATGCAATTTCTAAGGCAATAGAATATCGTGAGGATCTTGGATCATACATAGATGTGATGGTTTTGGCTAGCACTCACTTACCCTTTGTTTCAAATTATCTTGGTTCCTTATTGCCAACCGTTAGGTTGGTAGATCCTGTCAAACTTCTGGTGAATGATGTCAAGAAGTACCTGTTTTTGAAACATATGGCCAGAAAGACGGGGGTGGGGCGAACAGAAATTCTAATCACATCAAATAAATCAAGATTTGAAACGATAATTAGAAAGCTGGGTATAAGAGAGCCGGCAAAAGAAATATTCCTAGTCCATCAAAAATACTAGCTGACTGAACCGAGTAATCAAACACACGTGGGAGTATTAGGTAGATTTACCTTATACTAGAACTTATTAGCCCTATATGGATCTGAGAATCATTTTTTTGGGCACCTCAGCAGCCACCCCAACTGATGTACGAGGACTATCTTCAATCGCAATCGCTCGAGGAAATGAGATACTGCTATTCGATGCTGGGGAAGGCATGCAAAGAAACTACGTAAGATCAAGTCTACGGATGAATTGCAAGATGAAAGTCTTTATCTCGCACATGCATGCTGACCACTCATTGGGAATCCTTGGATTACTCCAGACACTGTCCATTAATGGCAGGACCTTACCTATTGATATCTATGGTGAACCAAGAGTAGCCGAATTCATAAAATTTAATATAAGACAGATAGGTTTCGGACTTTCCTTTGATGTAAATCTTCATAATATAGAGAGCGAGGGGCTGTTAGTACATGAAGTCGATTACGAGGTGATTTGTTGCGAAGCGGACCATAATGTAACCGCCTACTCATTCTGCCTGACTGAAATGGACAGACCTGGGGTTTTTGATGTTAAAAAAGCTGTGCAACTAGGTATACCGAAAGGAAGATTGTATAAACAGCTTCAATCAGGGATGGATATTGTAGTTAATGGAACTATCGTGAGATCATCTGGTGTGGTTGGTCCCAGGCGACCTGGAAGGAAGATTGGAATCTCAGGTGATACACGACCGACCAAAAAGCTCAGCGAATTTTTCAAGGATTGCGATTTACTCATCTTTGAGTCAACATATGGCGATGAGCTTCAACATAAGGCGGTTGAAAACTTTCATGCTACTGCTGCTGAAGCTGCTAGGTTAGCAAAGCAGTCTAGAGCAAAGAAGCTCGTTTTAACCCATTTTAGCACGCGATATAGGCAGAGTAGCCAATTGCTCGCAGAAGCACGTCTCATTCATGAGAATGTAGAAGACGCACATGACCTAAAGATTATATGCATCCCATATCGTCAATGATCCCGAGAGAGTAGAGACTTGTAGCTTGGTATTGCGATTATTTTCTTACAAATTTATAACTGGAATACAACAAGACTTACAGGGGATGATGTGAAAAATCGCTGCTCCAGACAGAGCCAAAAGCTATGATGACCTCGCGACGAACAGACCCCAATAAATTCCACAGCAAGCATGTTTAGAAGTTCTTTCAATGGGTTGCTGATTATAAAGCAAAGATTCTTTCCTAGCCACAACATATACATTATTCATACTACAACAGTTTTACAATATCTATGGAAGAATTGGTTTATGATTATCCTCTGTACAGGCCGCCATCAGAGGCAAACTCAACGATCTTTCAGGTCACGTTAGGGTGCTCATTTAATCGATGCTCATTCTGCAGTATGTATCGAACAAAGTTGTATCAAGAGAGGCCATTGGAGGAAATCAAATTCGAAATAGATTTAGCTTCCAAATACCAGCCGCTAACCGAGAGAATCTTTCTTGCCGATGGCGATGCGCTAAATGTCGAAACTGAAAAGTTGGTCGAAATATTGGACTATTTGAATCTGAAATTCAAGAGTCTTAAGCGAATATCATGCTATGCCATGCCAAAGAATCTAAACCAGAAAAAGGAGGTAGAACTTGAACAGCTGAGGGATCGAGGACTACGCATGTTATATGTTGGCATAGAGAGCGGTAATGACGTACTGCTGCGAAAGGTCACAAAGGGTGCATCTTCTTCAATGATTATTGAGAGTTGCAGGAAGGCGATCAACCTTAAATTCACACTCTCATGCATGGTCATTCTTGGCCTCGGGGGTAGAACATATACCGATGGGCACATAACTGATACCGCTAGGGTTGTGAGCGAAATTAGTCCGCATTATCTTGCTGCTCTCAACCTCCAGCTAGACGAAACTGTTCATGCTGAGTTCATGTCCAAGTTTAATGAGACATTTTCTTTCCTGACTGATTTAGAGATCTTGGATGAGCTGGAAAGGCTCATATCGCTTTTCGCTCCGACTAGAGAAGTAGTCTTTAGAGCAAATCATGCATCGAATGTATACAGTATTGGCGCAACTCTGCCATATGAAAAATTAAAGCTTCAGAGATTAATTCACGGATTGAAGGGTCACCCTGAAATGTTGAGACCTAGAGTTGTCCGAAGATTCTGACCTGTTATTCTGCTAAAATACGATCGCACAGCCAGTTAATAAAAACAAATAAAAGAAATATTTCTAACGTTAATGTATCCGCATTACCAGTGGTGCTTTTCGTCTGGAATAAGTCCTATCTGCTCACGTTCGAAGTAAGTCTCCAGTTCTTGAGTCCATTTTTCCTTAGCTGAACCTCCTCCAAGTCCCTTTCGTCTGAGCCAAAACGCGATGACGCTCAGGAGGAAAACTGCGAAAAGCATAGTCCCGAATATGTATACCATTACATCAAAGAACAATGGGTCATACGCGGGTCCGACCTGCTTCAGAAGACTCTCCAATCCCGTGCTGAACATTCCTACAAGGCTTAGAATGGCGCTCATATTACGTTATAATCCAACTTAAATCTATGATATATACATTTTGGTCCTTACCTCAAGACCTTCACTTAGTACATCAGATCTGTTCCAAACCAATGGTCAAGAATTCCTACAAAAACAAGCTATTACTGAACTTAGATGACGTATACGCTATTCAAAAAGAAAGAAAGGAATTGTTGCAGCAGCTATCTATTCTGATTCCTTTTCATCGCATCAAGTTCTTCTTTGTATCTCTGGGCTTCCCGTTTCCAGTCAGGTTCACTCTGGTATGTAGACTGCGCCGCGGCCGCTTTTCTTGCTCCTCTTGAACGAGCAAAGAACGCTCCAGCCACTCCTCCGAATATCACTACAAGTATTATAATAAACAGCACAGTGCTGTCAATGTTAGCGCTAACCATAGAAGTTCCGGACCCGTATGCACCCTGTTGCTCAGCTAGTGTTGTTTTCTCCCTGGCAAGTTGCAGCTGTTCCTCAATACTTCCCGGTGTCGATCCTTGGCCAGTGTACTGAGCATTTGCTGTCTGAAGACCAGGCAATATAAACGCAGCCGCCATGAGCAATGCCATAATGGATAGAACCGGTACGTAGGCTTTATTCATATGTCCATTTTTCGAAACTCGATTATTTAACTTTTATTGTGAAGTCTGTGTGTCAGTCACTATACCCGTAACATTTAGATGTCGACCCCCTTAACGTTGTGTACCAATGGCAAGGATGCATGCACATACTCGCGGCGAATCCCATTCAACACGCCCCACTTCAAGGAGTGTGCCCACTTGGGTTAACATAAGTCGTTCAGACCTAGAATCCGATATAATCAAAATGTACAAAGAGGGTGGCTTAGCTGCCTCCCAGATTGGTACTGCTCTTAGAGATGAGTATGGTATACCGTTAGTTAAACCGATCCTTGGAAAAACCATAGTTGACGTTCTGAGAGAAAATGGTGTAAGGCAGGATATGCCCGAGGATTTGGAGAGGCTAGTGAAAAAGGCCCTTGGCCTGCAAAGGCATCTCAGAACACATAATAGCGATAGAAGGAACGTTCGCTCTCTGGAACTCATCGAATCTAAGATACATCGTCTATCAAGGTATTACAAGAAAAAGGACAAAATCGACAAGAATTGGAAGTATGCAGCGGTTATAGCACAGGCGCAATAGACTTACGACTTCTCAATGAATCCACGCAATAGACTAGATGATGATCTTAAGTCTATTTCAGATAACATTAGAGACCTTATAAGAAAAGAGGGCACGTTCCTCGTTCTATCGGGTCCGACTCCAGATGGAATAGCTGCAAGTAGCATATTATTCCAAACTCTTGAAAGATTAAACGCCAAATGTATATTGAGAAGTACATCTAGTTTAAGAGATTCCCTGTATTTTGGAAGCTCAATTTCCAATAGTTATGACTTATTTTTTCTGTTAGATTTTGAACATGTAGCAGTTGAAAAGCTTGACAAGAGCCTTCAAAACAAATTGTTGGTGATCCAACATCACTCAAATGAGGTAACTCCTGGCAAAGCATACGACCAGCAAGTTCTGAATACCAACAGGTACATGCTTGATGGCTGGTCCGAAATAACCTCTGCAGGGGTCTGTTATCTCTTGTCAAGAACGTTAGATACTAAGAATACAGATCTTTCTGTATTGGCAATACTCTCAGCACTTGGTGAAAGACAGGATCGTGGAGGAGGAAGATCACTTTTGGGAATAAATGCCGAAATAGTCAAGATCGGTGAATCTCAAGGCCTGTTGCGAAGCCAAGCAAATGACCTTATGATTATAGGACGTGATTGGAGGCCCGTACACGAGGCAATTGCCCTGACTCGTTTCCCATATATTGAGGGATTAACGTGGAATTTACAGAGAGCTAGGTCAGTAGTAGAAAATACTGGCGTGAAGCTGAAGGAAAATGGAAAATGGCGAGTCTTTACTGATCTTCTGGATCAAGAGAAATGGTCAATCTATGAGGGGATAGCAAAATTTATTGCTACCACATCTGGAACTGAGGCGCCAACTTTAGAAGCCATACGTGGCATGAGCTACACCTTGCTTAAGGAAGACAGAGGAACTCGACTTCGCGACGCAAGGGAGTACTCCGATCTTCTTGGAATTTGTGGCAAATTACAAGAACCAGGAGTAGCAGTATCCGTTTGCCTTGGTGATCGATTCAAGATGTTAGGAAAAGCTGAAGAAAACGTCAATCATTATCTTGACATTCAGAGAAGATCATTAAGCGCTATATTCGGAGAAAAATGGAGAATTTGGGCTGACAAAGATATGACCTTCGTGAACGGGGAAGGGGCCGTGGCAGAGAATGCCCTCGAGGATGTCATGGCTCTTCTTGAATCCTCCCCACAATTCTACCATAAGATCCTTATCGGCAGAACTGTCACACAAAAAGGTTTGTACAAGTACTGTTGCTGGGTGTATGATATGCCAAAATACAAAGAGCTAGCCTCAGCGATCAGAAAATGTTCTAGCGTTACTAACGAACTATCACATCCATTTGAGCCTTATGTGCTGTGTTGTGAAGTACCACCTAACGATTTAGAAAATTTCGTCTCATGTCTAAAGGCTACTCCTAGGGCCTGAGAAAATGCAAGAGCCTTTAATTGATAAAGTCACCATATATATGGAATTAGATTTACAGAACGAAGGAAAAAGAGATGCGATAATGAAATCACTCATTGCAGACAACATTAACTTTCCCCAGGGCTTAGAAATGGAAATACATTCTGTTTCGGAGAACATGCTTTTAGTAGGCTTCGATGGTCATATTTCAATAGAAACGATTGCCAGCACAGTGGACGAAGTCTTGAGTCACATTTCGATTGGTTATACGGTGTTAGAAGATGATTGATCCACGGCTACTAAGAGACGATCCGGAACGGATACGGCAAATGCTTCTTCAAAGGAATCTGTCTTTTCCGTTAGATGAGTTATTGTTGCTGGATAAGAGGAGACGAACCCTAATTTCACAGACCGATTTGGCAAGACACAGGAAGAACATGATCGCTCAAACGGTTGCGAGAAAGATGAAAACCAAATTGGACTGCTCAGAAGAGCTCAGCGAAATGAAATCCCTAGGAGATAAAATTCTCAAATTAGGTAAAGATCTTGAAGAAACAGATTCGAATTTCAAACATTTGATTATGAGTTTGCCCAATATGGTCAGCAACTCTGTGCCTGTAGGTACGGATCAGCAAGACAATGTAATAATTAGATCGATGGGAACACCTAGCAAGTTCGATTTTCGTCCTCTTGATCACGTTGATCTCGGAACAAAGTTGGAACTGTTTGATTTAGAGCGTGCTGCCAAAATTTCTGGTTCTCGATTTTACTTCTTGAAGAATGTGCTGGTAAAGCTGAATATTGGTCTTCTCCAATTTGCTCTAGATTATCTAAATGATCAAGGATACACGCCTGTGCAGCCTCCTTACATGATTAGAAGAGAGCCAATGGAAGGCGCTGTGATATTGGAAGATTTTGAGCACGTCATTTACAAAATCCAGGGAGAAGATTTACACATGATTGGTACTTCAGAGCATGCAATTGCTGCTATGCATATGGATGAAATTCTTGAAGGACGTTCTCTTCCATTGAGGTATGCCGGTATTAGTCCCTGTTTTAGAAAGGAAGCAGGGGCCCACGGAAAGGATACAAAAGGGATCTTCCGCGTTCATCATTTTGACAAGGTAGAGCAATTTATTTTCACACGTCCGGAGGACTCAGAGAATGAGCATCAGAACATGGTGGAATTGGCCGAGAAATTTTATGAAAAGTTAGGGATCCCAATTCGAACCGTCCTCCTGTGTACAGGAGACATGGGTAAGACTTCCTCAAAAACTTATGATATAGAAGCTTGGATGCCGGGTCAAGGTTGTTATCGAGAGATAGTATCGAGCTCGAACTGTTTAGACTATCAATCTAGAAGGCTACGGATAAGGTTTAGAGATCGCAGCGACGAAGAGACCCGCTTAGTTCACACGCTAAATAGCACTCTGGTCGCGACTGGAAGAACATTAGTTGCAATTATCGAAAACTTTCAGCGCGTAGACGGAACAGTTGAGGTACCTGATCCCTTGAAGAAATTCGTAGGAACTGACGTGATTTCATTCCAATAATCCTAAACTTAAATACAAAAATGAGGGAGGTTAGTGTGTGTTTGTAGTTCTAGATTACTTGCCATGGTCTAGTGGCGAATGTTATGCCTAAACCTGATCCTATCAATATTACTTGATACATCACATTAGACCACGGAACTGGCTTGAAGATTGGGTCACCCGTCACCTGAACAGTTTGTCCTGGACCAAGCCCTGGGCCAATGGTCTGAATATTGAGCTGTGTATGGACATGATAGATACCAGGCTCTAACGCTCTAACGGTTATTGAGTATGGAATTGTAGATTCTGGTTCAATGTCAAATACGTTGCCAGGAGGATCTCGAGCTAAGAACTCCCACCTGTTGCCTGCATTTGTTGATTCACTGAAAAGCGACAACCAAGCCCTAAGTGGTCTATTAACCAAACTTTGTAGTGTGCCAGTAACTGTTAGCTCATCACCAGTCTGAAGTGTCTGACCCGAAAAAGATTCATCTTGAATTCTCACAAACCTACTCTGGAGCTGGGCTTGAACACCATGACCCTCCACAGGCACAGGCATAAATGCGAATGCACTAGACATTACTAATACTGCAGCCAACCCTGTCAAGACTATCGCCTTGTTGATCATATATCGTTTCTAAGCGGTATCAGAAGAAACAAAGATATATATTTTGCTGTCAAAAATGGACTCCGTTTTAATCTTGTGTGGGTAATTAAAAAAGACCAGCTGAATCTCTAGTTTTCATAGAATTTGGTTCTGAATTTAGGATCTGTGTTGAGTTTTGAATTATAATTTGATTTTCAATTCGAACAGCAAAATTTAAAAAGGTAAGTACTGATTATGTAAGGTATAAGATGACTTTACCAAAGGGATTCGGACCTGGTGGAAGAAGAGCAGAAGGTGGCGGTAGCAGAGATGATATAGAAAGGATGATCGGGCGCAGAGTTGAAAACATGAAAGGCATATTTGCATTAGGCCTTGCATTGTGTTGGGCCGCGACAGCTGGCGGTGTTTATGTGGGTATCACCGTTTACCCATGGGCATATCCTCTGCCAAGCGGTATATATGCCCTGTCTGTGCTTACTGTTATTGAAGTGCTGGGCTTCATGTGGATGTGGAAAATAGCGACAGAGAAACCCCTTCGGCCATACTGATTTATTCTCTCTTTTTTAGAGGAAAGTCGTATATTATCAAGCCTTTGTAATTAGTGTTCTCAAGTGATTTAACGGACATTTTCTATGCCTTGACTGTCGGCTCCAGGGAGCTTAGCCACCCTGATCTCCATATAATATGAGAGAACGTTCGTAGCTATATCTTGCTAAATTAACATGACCGATCACAAGGCCCTATTAAGCCCTCACCATCATCTGCATTATGCATGAAGACTAAGCCAATTACCTGCATGTGTCGGATCATATTCAATTTTGTGTTGTTCCTTAAACGGATCCAATGCTTTTGTTGTGTTTATAATCTTCTTCTGGAAAATATAAGTACAATGATTAGGCATGTGTTCTCTTCCCTTGAAAGACTAACAATATACTCTAGAAGAGACATTCACAGCTAGAACTCTACAGGCTAGAGAAATTTTATATATAACCTCCAGGAGAAAGTTGTTAATGGTCTGGCTAAGACGTACAACGCATTATCTGTTCATAGTTGTCGTAGCTGTTAACAGCACGCTGCTGACTATCAATTCGGGAGACTACATATTCTACACTGATTGGGCTTGGACTTCATTCGTCGTGTTCTCTATAGCGCAGTCGACGATGCTTGTTGTAGGTGCCATCTACTACATGTTGTTTACGGGGGTGCCAGGGACAGCAACCTATTATGCCACCATAATGACGATATACACATGGGTTGCAAAAGGGGCTTGGTTTGCTCTTGGATATCCATACGACTTTATTGCGGTTCCGGTTTGGATTCCATCGGCAATGTTGCTGGACCTGTCTTACTGGGCAACAAGAAGGAACAAACATGCTGCTATACTGATAGGAGGTTCTTTGGTTGGACTTTCACTGCCGTTGTTTAACATGATCAACCTCCTGACCATACGGGATCCGCTGGAAATGGCATTCAAGTATCCTAGGCCAACACTGCCTCCGTACATGACACCGATCGAACCACAAGTAGGTAAATTCTACAATAGTCCAGTAGCCTTAGGAGCAGGCGCAGGGGCCGTGCTATCTGTGCCTATAGCCGCTTTGGGTGCAAAACTCAATACGTGGACTTACAGATGGATGGCCGCTTGGAGTAAGTGGGACTAAACCACTCCTTACCTTTTTTATTTTTCAATAAGAATCTGCTATATTAGTTGTAGTTATAATCTTAATTCAAATGGCAACATTTAACAACTTATGGTAGTTAGTTAGTTACTCTCAGAACATTAAGCAACCTTGAGATGTCTGAGCTAGATCTTCCATCGGTTAAGAAGACTCTTTGTTTTGAAGGTGGGTTTTCAAAATAGTTCGGGATCTTTGTGGCAATCCTATCCTCATAAGTCATGATCATCTCATTTTGGTAGAATATTCCTATGGGTATCTTACTCCCCCATTCATATGATTTCAAGATCGCACTGGACATCTTGCTATCTGCCTCATTTTCTGAGCGGACAGTTCCATCGTATCCTGATGTCTCAAGTTTGTACGTTCTCGGAATTTGCTTTCCCGTTTCTGGATCTAGGTTCTCTGATCCCTGATACCACTCTCTAGTATTGATGTCGTTGTAAGTGGGGCATGGCTGCAATACGTCCAAGAATGCTAAACCCCTATGCGAGATACCCCGTATTATCAACTCTTTAAGGTGTCGAACATCATATGAGTAACCTCTAGCTATAAATGTGAAGCCAGAGACAGCAGCAAGAGCGAGTGGATTGACCGAATTATTAGAATTTGGTAATGGTAGGGATTTCGTTTTCAAACCTAACTTCAAAGTAGGTGAGGCTTGACCTTTTGTTAATCCATACACTCCATTGTCAAAAATGATGTACAGCATGTCAACGTTTCTTCTACCTGCACTAACGAAATGACCGGCACCAATTCCCAAGCCATCTCCATCACCCCCAACTGATATGACTTCTAGGTCCGGATTGCAAAGTTTCGCCCCTTGGGAAAAAGGGAGTACTCTACCGTGTAGTGTATGTATTCCATAGGTATTAATGAAATGAGGCGTCTTGCCCGAACATCCAATTCCTGAGAAAATAACAGCTCTATGCTTCTGGATCCCCAACTCTGCAAGCGCCATCTGAATTGCGTTAAGGATACCAAAGTCACCACATCCTGGACACCAATCGTTGTGAACCTCTGTCTTATAATCACTAAGCTTAAGCGCCATGTTCCAAAACGATCCTCCTAGGAGCCCCTCCTGACATGATTCTCACTAGCGCATTATAAACCTCACTAGATGAGATCGGTCGTCCATTATACTTGACAATATGGTAATCCATACCAACGCCAATGCTTTCTCTAATTAGCAAACCTAGCTGAGATGAGTAATTCATTTCAATATCAACTAGCTGTTTGTGACCTCCAGTTAAGGCACGAACTCTTTCAAATGGGAATGGGTTCAACAGGCGAACTTGCACAAACCTGATCTTCTTACCCTCGCCTATGAGTCTGTCCATTGCATCAAGAATAGCACCTTTTGTGGATCCCCAGCTTATAACGGTTAGAGAATTTGGCTCATCTATTCCATAAAGGGTAGCCTTGTCTTCATCATCTATTTGTTCTAGTGCAACGATTAGTTTGTCCATTCGCTTTTCCATCATCGCTGTTCTGATTTTTGGATCCTCTGTTATATGGCCTTCTTCAGTATGTTCGTCTCCTGTATTCCAAAATATGCCATTCTCTGTTCCGAGTAAAACTCGAGGAGAAATTGAGTATCTAGAACTGTTGTCATTGCGGATCAACCTAAACCTACGATAGTGACTGGCGTCCCCTAAATCGTGATATTCGTCAGATACCTTTTCTACGAGCAAGCCTCTATCAATCGAAATTTTTTGCTCATCAAATCTCTCACAAGTCGTGATGCTATTTGCAATTGCTTTGTCAAGCATATGAATTACCGGCATCTGAAACTTTTCTGCAAAATTGAAGACTTTAATAGTATCATAATAGCTCTCCTCGATATCTCCTGATGAAAATACAATTCTTGGAAACTCACCGTGTCCGGCCTTTGTGGCAAAAAGGAGATCACCCTGCTCATGTCTTGTAGGCAAGCCGGTAGCCGGCCCTGCCCTCTGGTACAGCGAAACTACCACTGGGACCTCGTTCATACCCGCCCATCCGAGCGCCTCAGTCATGAGAGAGAATCCAGGTCCCGAAGTTGCAGTCGCAGAACGTGCACCGGTAAGGGCTCCTCCTATTGCCATGGTTATGGCGGCTATTTCATCTTCAGCCTGCAAGACTAGTATGGAACCATCTGTCCCTTCCACTTGGGGCACTATTTCATTAGCCTCGAGAAATTCACTATCATCACTGGCAGGTGTTATCGGGTAATAGGTCTGGAATCTGCATCCAGCAGTCAATTTGCCTAACGCTGATGATTGGTTACCCTGAACAAGTATCACATTAGGATGCGGGATTTTAGCAATTAGATCAAAAGCAAGAGCGTTCACATCATGATGTATCCTGGTATATTCATAAGCATAGTTAGCTGCCTCGACATTCAGTTCGGCTATCCTAGGTTTGGATTTAAAGATAAATCTGATTGCGCTTTCTAGGGTTTCAAATCTAAATGACAGCAACGCCATCGAGCAAGACAACGACATAACATTGACCATTCTTGATAATTTGCTTAGTGAATGATCCTTAATCTTAGTCGAGAATTCTTCGAGCAACTGGAAGTAGGGAATGCTGAAAAGTCTTGCACCTCTGGCGGATGCCAGCTCAAGGATTCCCTGAACGGTTAGTGGTCTTCCTTCCTCCTCCAAAAGACCAACCAATCTATCCCTAAAAGCATCATCCAATGTTGGTACCTCCCCGATCTTGACGTCAGTGAGTTCAGGGTTGTATATGATTCCGCCTCCTTTAACCACCGAACCAGCATGTCTAAGCAAAGTTTCAGCGTCAAATGATACAAGCATACTAATTTCATCCACGTGCGATCGAATTTCTCTCTCAGAGACCCGCACAGTGAAATAGCTATGTTCCCCTTTGATATTAGAGTAATATTCGCGTTTTCCGAATACTTGCAATCCTCCCTCCGCACATGCCCGCGAAAAAATGTTCGCAGCTGAATCCACGCCGCTACCTTGTGCACCACCTATAAGCCAGTTGAGGGAATTACTTACCTTGCTTGACATCTATGTAATTGCTTCTAATTTGCCAGCTTTTATTGGTTTACAATTCACCCGCCGCCAGTAGCAGCATCATAGAGGCAGCATTCACATTTATCCCGTTCGCCACAATATGGACAAACGCATAAACATGCTTCCATGGCGTTACCGCATACGTCACATGGTGGAGAATCTATCTCAGTCTCATCAGCCATCTCTTATAATATTCAGTTACAAGAGTCAGTTATTATACTTTTAATAGCGTCGAGATCGGTTGTCAATTTCAAATTTATAGCTGATACTAATCTCTAAATAACTGTTGGAAGTAGACTCAGATGAATGACGATATCTCTAGTCCCTTCTGAAATACTTGAGCAGAGAAGTGTTGTAAGACGCACTAAAATATCGTTTACTACGGGAACAACATTAGTTAAGCGAGGATTCGCGCATATGCAGAAACACGGAGTTATTATGGATGTCACGAACACTGAGCAGGCACACATTGCGGAGGATGCAGGAGCCGTCGCTGTCATGGTTCTCGATAAACTACCATTAGATGTCCGGTCAGCTGGTGGTGTAGCAAGGACTGCTAGTGTGAAAGTTGTTCAAGAGATAATGGATGCAGTCACGATCCCTGTTATGGCGAAGTGTAGGATAGGCCATCTTGGGGAAGCTCAAATTTTGGAAGAGATAGGCATTGATATGATTGATGAGAGTGAGGTACTTACGCCGGCAGATGAAGAAAACCATCTCTGGAAATGGAATTTCAGAGTACCATTTGTAAATGGAGCAAAGAATCTAGGTGAGGCCCTTCGTAGAATAGAAGAGGGATGCTCTATGATAAGAACCAAAGGTGAACCAGGAACTGGCAACGTAGCTGAGGCGGTATCTCACATAAAAGCTGTCAATGATGGTATACGAAGGCTTAATTCATTGGTGGATGATCCTCTGGAGCTCTTAAAGGCGTCCAGACAGTTACAATCGGCTCTACCCTTGGTTGAAGAGACGGCCAAGTTAGGAAAGTTACCTGTTGTAAATTTCGCTGCAGGAGGAATATCTACGCCAGCTGACGCCGCACTCCTTATGAACCTTGGCTGTGATGGCGTGTTTGTAGGTTCAGGAATCTTTAAATCAGATGATGCTCCACAGCGTGCTCAGGCGATCGTTCTTGCTACCACATATTTTGATGATCCTGCAACTGTTCTTGAATCACAGAGGATGGTTGACGAAAAGAAGTCTATGTTGGGGCTTGATACCCAAAACTTGACTCTGAGAATGCAGGAAAGGGGACCATCAGTGTGAGGCCTGAAGGACTTGTTGTCGGGGTGCTGGGAATTCAAGGAGATATTGAGGAAAACGTTTCCCAGACTTGGACCGCTTTTGATTATCTTCGAAAGAAGGGTAATGTGAGGATCGTTCGACGATCCAGTGACATCGCAGGCATTAGCGGTTTAATTTTGCCTGGAGGAGAAAGCACCATGGTGAGCAACATAGTTACCGTTAATGGAGAACTTTTCCGTAACATTGCAGAGGCGATAACTAAAGGGATGCCCGTATTAGGCACTTGTGCAGGTATGATTATTCTTTCTACCAGAGTCCATGACAGAGTAATTGGACAGACAAACCAGAAGTTATTATCGTTGTTGAACATTGTAGTGGAAAGAAATGCTTTCGGTAGGCAAAGGGATTCCTTTGAGGCAGATTTGGAAATCTCTATGATGGGAAAAAGGCCATTCAAAGGTGTTTTCATACGAGCTCCTATTGTGTCGAAGGCAGGGGAGGGGGTTGAAGTGATTGCAAAGATTGAAGACAAGGTCGTGGCAGTAAAGCAAGGTAATATTGTTGCCACAGCTTTTCATCCCGAACTTTCCTCCGACAGTAGATTTCACTTACACCTAATAAGATCCGCTGCTGAATTCAGAAATCGGGCCAGTTTGATGCGGGGGGTGGGATTCGAACCCACGAACCCCTAAGAGACGGGATCACCTATAGCTGTGATCTTAAGTCCCGCGTCTCCAAGCATAATGTTACAATTTGGCCAGGCTCTACAACCCCCGCTGTTGTTTTATAGGTCGATTCAACTAGTCCTTACTTAAATCTTACAGGAAATAGCAAATGGTCGAAATCAATACAAAGCAAAGGTTAGAAAATGGTAGTTAAGCTTATGTAGGTGGCTGTAGCGAATCTTACTTCTTGCCTTGAAGGGTTATGTTAGTGCCTTGATAGCTCAGCCTGGCAGAGCGTTGCCTTGGTAAGGCAAAGGTCCCGGGTCCAAATCCCGGTCAAGGCTCATTCTAATGCTTGACTTGGAGTCCAGAGTCAATACCCTTCCAGAAATATTTTGATTAATCTAATTCAGAAACTGTATAACAGAAATTGAAGTTGTCGGATTACTATTCTATTCATTCCGTGATTTATGCCGATTCTGTCACCAATCTGTCCGAAATTTTCAATAGCAACATTACCGTATCTAGCGAGTTTGGGTAATATTGAGACTTGATTTACACCCCAGTGATGAGGCCCATATACCTGTTACTGCCTGTAAGTTAAGACTAGCCACTTATTTTCTTAACGACCAGGCTCTCCTGTACCGTGATAACTGTTTCACGTTGTCGCAATTTCGCTTTGTACTTCAAATTTCTAGGTTTAGTTCTTAGCCTGTATCCGCAGCATGGGCACCATAATCCATCCCATTTCAAAAATATTTCACATATCTGGCATCTTTTTTGGCCGTTAGCATATCTTCCCATACCCACCGGCTTTTGAGCCTTATGCCTAGAACATATTCCCTTACACGTCATACTTCTGTAGCCTTGTTATTTTATGAATGAATAAATGTTTATTAAGCTTTCTCACCTCTAATAGATAAAATCATAATCATATGTTTTCCAACAATGAGGAACGTAGGCAGTGAATAACGTTTTTTGGAAAATGAGTGGTGTTCAATGCCTTGAAAACTATTAGAATCCTTCAACTCCCCCCTCTGTACACGTACCACACCATTCTAGATAACTCATTCGTCTTCAAATGAATCTGTTAAAGTAAGGAATGGTATGGAGTAAATCATGGTCTTCCAAACCTAATAATGTTGAGCGCAGAGCCCATTTTGAACCATCCTATTTGATCCTTATTGTATGAATGCTCAAGCCAAATTGTCTCTTCTCTTTGGTTACTGTGATGTAGTATACATCGTAGAGGTTTGCCGGGTTCTAATCGATTTAATCCACGTATGCTTACCCTGTCATCTTCATCTATTTTTTCATAGTCTAACTCATCGGCAAATGTGGCTGCCAGAACCCCTTGCTTCTTCAGATTAGTTTCGTGGATTCTCGCGAAGCTTCGAGCGATTACCGCAACACATCCCAAATATCTGGGAGACATGGCAGCATGCTCCCTGCTACTGCCTTCTCCGTAGTTCTTGTCACCTATTATTATCCATTTTACCCCTTCATTTTTATAGCTTCTAGCAATTTCTGGAAATGCAGTGATCTGATTGCTGAACACGTTCTTTCCAACGCCAATTTTTCCATTAAAGGAATTCCTAGCGCCTAGGAGTAGATTATCGCTTATTTTATCAAGGTGTCCTCTATACATAAGCCATGGTCCTGCAGGAGATATCTGGTCAGTCGTACATTTTCCGGCTACTTTGGCCAGTATTACAAGGTCTTCAAAATCCGTCTCGTCCCAAGCTGGGAATGGTTCAAGATTTTGAAGCCTATCACTATCGCTTCTGATGGCAACACTGATGTTATCAGGATCTCTAGCTGGTGGTACAAATATATCTGCTGTAAACGCGAAGCCTCGAGGGGGAATCTCAGGTGCAATCTTGGGTGGTTCAAGCTTAAACGAGCTTCCATCACTTGCCACTAATTCATCACTTAAAGGATTAAATGACAGCCTTCCGCCCAAAGCAAATGCAATGACCATTTCTGGACTGGTGATGAAATTCATGGTCTCACGGCTACCATCATTTCTACCTGGAAAATTGCGATTATACGATGTAACAATAGAATTGGGAACACCAGTTTTCGATTCTGATCTCCGCCATTGGCCTATACATGGTCCACAAGCATTAGCAAGAACATTAGCTCCGATCCTCCTAAGCAGATCCATCTGTCCATCACGATCAATTGTTGATCTAATCATTTCGGAGCCAGGAGTGACCTGTAAAGGTATCCTCGTTTTCAGTCCATGTGCACTGGCCTGTTCAGCGACATCGGCAGCGCGTGACATATCTTCGTACGACGAATTGGTGCAACTCCCTATTAGAGCAACAGATATTTCATCTACATAACCATATCTGCTAACATCGGAGGCCATTTTTGAGATCGGACGAGCACGATCTGGTGTATGAGGACCTACGATATACGGTTCTAATTCAGAAAGGTTCAACTCGATCAGTTGATCAAAGTATTTTGAGCTGTTTTTCCGGTAATGTAGTATCTCCCTCTCAATTTCTGGATCCTGTTGTAATAAAGCTAAATGTTGGTTAGCGAGTCCAGCTATTTCACTCCTTCCTGTAGCCGCCAAGTACTCACTCATCTTTTTGTCATAAGGAAAAATTGACGTTGTTGCCCCAATCTCAGCTCCCATGTTAGTAATAGTTGCCTTACCAGTGCAGCTGAGGGTTGAGCAACCTGGACCAAAATATTCGATTATCGCGTTAGTACCCCCAGCTACAGTCAAGATTGAGGCCACATGCAGGATAATATCTTTAGGCGATGTCCATCCATTGAGTGTTCCTGTGAGAAGTACTCCAATCCGCTTGGGATACAACAATTCCCAAGGCAGCCCTGCCATTACTTCAGCTGCGTCCAAACCTCCAACCCCTATAGCAAGCATACCAAGACCGCCTGCATTAGGTGTGTGTGAATCAGTACCGATCATTAGGCCACTGGGAAACGCGTAGTTCTCTAGGATAACTTGGTGAATAATGCCAGCGCCCGGCTTCCAAAAGCCTATTCCATATTTTCTACTTGCAGATTCCAAAAACTGGTAGACCTCACTATTTTCATGTAGTGCTTCCCGTGTGTCTTGCTCACCTTCAACCCTTGCTTGGATAAGGTGATCGCAGTGCACGGTAGTAGGGACCTTCGTACGTTGCAACCCCGTCTGCATAAACTGGAGCAACGTCATTTGGCCGGTTACATCCTGGAGCGCTACTCTGTCCGGTCTTAATGTCACGTAGGATTTACCTCTCACTAAATTGCCTTCTAGATTGGCCGTGGCCAGGTCCAAATGTCCAATGATTATTTTTTCGCTCAAGGTGAGCGGTTTATTTATTAATGTCTGAAATCTTGATATATTATTCTCAGATCTACGGTAAATCCCAGCAATAATTTTGGACATCGCTTGTCTGTCAGTCGAGTCACTTTGCGTAGTCATAAATTATCTAAACCTTCAGGCAATATATACATGGTTCATGGGAGACAACAATGTACTGATAACACATCAAGTTATTTTTGCCTGAATATTATTATCAGCTGCTAATTCGCATCGAATAGCTCCTGAGTACTTAAACTAAAACTTTATGGAAATAATTTTCATTGCGGTCGATTAGTTCTAAAGATCATCAACCCCCTTCTGTACGACTTCTTCAAAATTAATTAGCGGAACTATTTTGAATGAATTAAATTTCGCAGAGCCTATATCAATTAGAAACTTCTCCAGTCGATGGGCACTTTCTGCGTCAACGATCCAAACAAAGGTGTGTTCCAACGCCGAGTGATACCTGCCAATGATCTTATTAATCCCATACTCAGAATGGTTATATTCTTCATCTGCGCTCTTCTCCGCGATTTGGATCATAGTGTTAGCACTCGTCTTGTTGTTCAGGGGGCAAACGTCAACAGAGTGAGAGCCAAATATTCCGAATAGTGCCATAGGTCTCCGTTTAGTGTAAGGTATATACTCTTTATGCTTTTCGCCTATATGTGATTCGTCATTTGTGCTTCAAATTCGCATTATCTGTATGAAACCTTAAACGTTAATGAAATCAGTCGCCGCTCTATGGGGAAAGGATTAATTGAGATGGATCCATTTGAGGATGTTGCTAATGGTAAAGAGTAAGCATGCTATAGGCATCTTGGGAATGATCTTCGCAGTAGCTGGTGGAATTGCGTGGTTTTTCAGACAGACCTTTGTAGCGATTATGCTATGGGGGGTTGCCGGATTGATTTTGCTCAAGCTTAATAAAAGAAAAAAGAGTCTTTGACCACTCGCTATTCATGGGATACACTTAAAACACCCTGAGAGATGAAGGTTACCAGCAGTAAAAATCGCGGCAAAACCAAGATTGATTGATGGTGTATATAATGACATTGATTTCGACGAATGCCCTAAATAGAGGTTTTATACTGCCTTAATCACCCGGTACATCCGAAATGACTAATTATATCGCTCCAGTTCTTCCGGTTTCTGATGATCCAGTTGAACCAACTGTTATTTTTCGTTCATCAGCCTTACGTTTACCTCTTGAAGCAAATAGTATTGCGGTGAGAATAGCAAATCCAGCAGCAGCAGCTCCATACATAAATATTTCATCTGTCATTTTTTGTTGTCAAATATGCGTAGATCGAAATAAATCTATATCATGATCGGTTTTATGAAAAAGAATAAATGTTAATCTTACTGAGAAAATCTATTAACATAGGATATATGTCGCATGTCAAGAAAGCTCAGTTATTGTTTTGGAAAAGATTCCCAGGAACAATAAACGTTGCATGTCAATAATGTTTATCGAAGACACAAATGTCGGAAGGGATTGTAGGGTTTTATTATTTTGTCATATTTCCTAGCGCATCGCCTATGCATTTGACAAGTATAAAAGCCGTTCACGCATTATGATTTATCTCGGATGAACATTGGAGGTGGCCCTTTCAGCTCATGGTAGGAATGCTATCAAGACTGAATATTGCCATCTTAGTGATTATAGTCATTGTGGGCTTTTCGTCATCGTTCCTTTCACATCAATACTCTTCTATGACAGCGAACAAGGTGGAGGAATTGGCCTCTGATAATGTTAGGTCAAACGCAAGGATAACTGCATTTGATCTTTCAAGAATATTCTATCACACTGTGAATCCAGTCGTGAATAACCTAGACGTATTATCGAACAGTCTAGTGACGAATTCTGAAAACCAGAGTATGAACGAAGTACTTCTCAATGTTGCACAGGATTCAACAATGGATTTGACTGAAGGCTATTATCTTGCTGACGAGGACGGGGTAATCCAGTCATGGGCCGGTCTGAACCCTGGGAATCTCACATTACTCGGGTCGTCGGACTTGAAGGATGAGGAATTTGTTCGAATTCCGCTCGAAACCTCACTACCATATTACAGCAATGTTCTTAACTTTCAAGACAATCAACCAAGACTCTTAATTTCTTTCCCTGTCTTTCAAGAGGCCAGTAGAACAGGAGACGGAGATTCAGCGACACCTAATTCGCCCGCTGTGAAACATTCTCCGGTAGCTGTAATAGTTGCAACTATCAATCTTAAAACCGTGGGTGAAATGTTACAGAGAGATTTGTCACCAGAAGTAGTAAGCAACGTGGGATTCATGGACAGGGATGGAGTCGTCGTCTACGCAAGGGAGCCCTCTTTAGTCGGAAAGAATTACCTATCCGAAGAGTTTCAATCTCTTCTCTCTGGAGACATAAAGAGGCCCTATAATGCGGTCATAAATAGCTCTCTCAGGGATATGAACGGAGGCGTTAGCGATTTAGTTCTTCCTAATACGGATTCTGTAGTTACTATTGCCTATCAGCCAGTCCTCATAGGAGCCGAGCATTTATGGACGCTTTACGTGAGTGTTCCGCACAGTCTTGCAACAGAAGTTGGTCTTTTAATAGGCCAATTAAGCACATTTAGCACGATAGTAGTGATAACCGCTGCATGCATTGCAGTATTTATTTCATTCATCGTCCTATCCTGGAACAGGAGGTTAGACAATGCAGTCAGATCAAGGACAGGTCAACTGAAAGAAATCAATAAGTCACTTGCTGAGACTAATCAACGCCTGGGAGTAGCCAATAAGCAACTCAAGATCCATGATAAGATGCAAAAAGAATTCATAAATGTGGCAGCCCACGAATTGCGGACCCCTATCATGCCTATTCTTGGTGAGGCACAGTACATTGAACGTCAATTCATGGCATCAAAGCCTTTGGTAGCGGTAGATGATGAACAGGTTGAATCGATTATGCGCAATGCCAAGAGACTAGTAAGACTAGCTTCAGATATTTTGGATGTAACCAGTATCGAGAGCAAAAGTCTACGGCTCAACAAGGAGCCATTTGATCTTGACCTCGTCATAAAGGCAGTTTTGGATGATACAAGGAATGCTTTGAGGGCAGGAGGACAAAGTTTAGATCAAGTTGAATTCCAGTACAAATCAATAGGTGAAATTCTGGTCTATGCTGATAAGGGTAGAATATATCAAGTTATCTATAATCTCTTAGCGAACTCAGTAAAGTTCACAGATGAGGGTCACATTCGGGTTACCGTCAAACCGAATCATCATAACATTGTAGTTAGTATTACAGACACTGGCAAAGGAATTGATCCTGACATCATGGCTAGACTATTTACTAAGTTCTCAACCAAATCAGAGACAGGAACTGGCCTGGGTCTATTCATATGTAAGAGCATAATAGAAGCCCATGGGGGCAAGATTTGGGCTAAAAATAACATCAATGGCAATGGTTCAACGTTTGGTTTCACATTAAATTGTGGTGTTGTCGATCCCGCCAAATCCTTAGCTGATAGCCGGTGATGACACACTGGCGTTGTTCATTATCCTCAACGTTTTGTGGTATGGCTTACATTTCGAATCTGGTACTCATATGACAATCGCATTATACAGTTGCTATTGCTAGGCCTGATGAGACTGTACTGAGAATGGTACAAGATAGTCCTGTGGCTGAATAGTACTATCGTACCACTATAGAATGAGCATGTCGATCTCCGATGGGAAATAGACATTGTTCTATTTCACGATTAACTAAAACGGTTTAGTTTCCTGCACCTTTAGGTTTTCAATGTTCTATCTGGATACAGGTTGTTGGCTAATACATAACTCTATCAAGCTCAGAATATTTCAAAAGAGGAAAAGGAAACGCTCAAATTGTTTCACACGCTACTCCAAACATATATGCTAAGACGTCGTGATCATACGCGCTATCTTCACCGGCTAGTTGACAACTCTTATCGAGCATTGGATGATGGAGCATATGATTACAATATTTCGGTTGTCAGAACACATGACATTTTAGATCTTCGAAGATGTATAGTATCTTGTCCATATGTGCCCATCATAGGAGAAATAAAATTCCGTTCACCATCTCACGGTAACCTGATAGACAAGAAGCTTCGACCTGTTGACATAGCTGAAACGATGATAAATTCTGGAGCAGTAGCAATATCAGTTTTGACTCAACCTTACGAATTCCACGGATCTATATCCCATCTCTCGAACATTAGATCTCAAACAAATGTTCCTATTCTCATGAAAGATATAGTTGTTAGTGAGGTTCAGATAAGCACGGCACGAAAAATCGGCGCAGACAGCATACTATTTATCAAAGCTGTCTTCGACAATAACTTGGCAGAGGGCGAGATAGAAAAATTCCTAAATTATGCAAATAGGGTCGGTTTAGGGGCAATCATTGAAGTTCATACCCAGACAGAATTTGCGGAGTCAACAAAATTGTTAGAGACCTCAAGAAATAACATTATTGGGATAAATAATCGTGACTTGAATACTCTGGATGTCGACACCTCAGTAACAGCAGAGATCCTCATGAATCAGGATAAAGGTAAGAATATTGTAATAAGTGAAAGTGGCATTTCAGATACGCAAACTATCCGCGAGCTCAGGAGAGTTGGAGCAGACGGATTTCTAATAGGAACGAGTATAATTCAGTCGTCAGACATCGGACGTAAGATAGAGGAGCTCTCTCAAGTCATATGACTCCTAGGTTAGGTATCGAATCGATAGCATCGTTAGCTGATAGTACAGGCACTAGCCGCTACTCTTTTCGATTCTCAGCTATGTAAATTCACTGAACCTTTCGTTGAACACTCTGCAGCCAATTTTCTTGTGAATGTCTACCATCTCCTTTGCGTCCCTTTGGTCATCAATCTCGAGTTGGAATCCACAGTCCCTACACGAGATCACGCTTGACATCCCCTTATGTCCTATTTCAATCTTCATATCTAACCTGAATGAAAGCATGTCTTAAATCGCTTTGACAACAAAATTTGAGCAAGGATTAAGCAAAAAGCTTTCTGGTCATCGCGAATCCCACTTTGTTTTTGTCTAAATTCGGAAGGAGCAAGCTCATTTAATATCGTTGTTGCTATGACAACTATTGACTCAATACTCAATAAACTACTCATTACAATTAGATGCTGACGGAAAGTTAGCAGGTATAGCCAAGTTGAATTATGCAATGGTTTGTGGCTAATGCGGATCATATTTATTGTTTGAAACCTCTATTCTCACTATGCCTGAGGTTGTAAAGGATATAATGACTCGAGAAGTTATTACTATTGACTATGATAGCAATATCATGGACGCCGCCAAGTTGATGACGAGTAATCAAATAAGCTCGTTAATCGTCGAAAGGAATCACGATGCGGTTGGAATTATTTCTGAGAGAGACTTTGTTCGAAAGGTGTGTTCCAAAGACTTGCGCTCTTCGGAGATCTTGGTATCAGATATAATGTCAAATATATCCATAACTGCTGAACCTGACACGCCGTTGGAAGTGGCTGTCCAGCGAATGATCAATCACAGGATAAGAAGGTTGCCGGTATTAGCAGATGGGAAGATCGTCGGTATTGTGACCGTGACAGACTTGGCAAGAGAATTAAGAAAAGTCGTACTGCAAGAAGGCGTACTATACGAACTTTTGAATTCACAGTAGAAGCAACTTTCCCATCAAATGTCACTCCAAATACTCTAGAGGCAGGACTACTGAGCTGGCAACTGAAGCTACAGAAGCATCAGTTTACTATCTTTCCTGTACTTATATCCATTTAGTTAACCCATTGTTTAACCCTTATGTACTACTCTAGAGGCAGACAAGAAGGGCCACTAGGATGTATTCCATCATTCCATTCGTGTACT
Source organism: Nitrososphaeraceae archaeon (assembly GCA_035643435.1). Lineage (GTDB taxonomy): Archaea > Thermoproteota > Nitrososphaeria > Nitrososphaerales > Nitrososphaeraceae > TH5896. The sequence goes on from DASQQK010000083.1 coordinate 47,664, forward strand.
ATCTTTACGAACCAACCAACCAGCAAGAAAAGTATTACGGGCTGTAGATACTAAATCGGGTTGAACAGTAGTCAGTCTGAAACTGACTAGCTCCGAGCCATATAAGCTCGTACGGCTGATGCTATATTTACAAAAAAAGGTTCAGGCCTGTCCCATACCATAAGTAATAGTAAATAATGGGATTAGAACTGTTACGTGTTGAATGATGTGGACTGAAAAATACCGGCCTCATAGTTTGGACAATTTAGTAGGAAACCTTGAAGCTCGTTCACAGATTATGAAGTGGCTGAGCTCCTGGGTACATGGAAAAAGGCCGTTACTTATCATCGGTCCCCCTGGCGTCGGTAAGACATCATTCATCCACATCCTATCGGCCGATTATGATTATGATTTAATTGAAATGAATGCTAGCGATTCTAGAACTAGAGATATGTTGGAATCTAGGATTCTTCCGATACTAAATCACACTAGTCTTTATGGTAAACGTATGCTTTTGTTCGTTGACGAGGTGGACGGAATTTATCGTAGGCAAGACACGGGGGGAGTTGAGTTCCTAACTAGGATCCTAAGAGAACCCACTATCCCAATAGTATTGGCAGCCAACTCCAGGAACCAGCAGATTAAAGAATTAATTAAGAATTGCAGTGTAATCGAATTTCATTCAATACCTTTAGAACAGTCTGAAAAACTATTGGACCAGGTTTTGTCCAAAGAAGGCCTTCACCTTACTAGGTTGGAAAAAGACTCAATCTTGAAGAGAAGCCGTGGAGATATGCGTTCTCTCCTCAACATTGCTCAATCTGCACTTGCTCAGTATATTACAGACAAAGAAAGTATTCCCGATACAGATATAGGCCAGGCTGTCAGCGCATTCTTTGCAGAAACCTCAGTGGAAAGTGCGAAGAATGTTCTTGCTGGATCGAATTATCACTATGTGGACCCCCGGTTCGGCCTGTCTCCTGAGGATAGGAGAAGGGATATTCTTTACGCTTTCTTCACGAGCATTATCTCGTCTCGCACATTGGACATGGATACGAGAGCTGACCTTCTTGAGATACTATCCTCAATTGACATCTGGATAGGAAGGATATTTCAGAACCGAAATTGGAGATTGTTGCGTTATCTTGATGACATGCTAGTAGGCAAAATATACCGCCTATCCCGCAACAGAGGATTAGGCTATTCTCAGTATAGTTTCCTCTGGCCGACCATTATGCAGGTGATCTCAAGAAGCCAAGGTTTGAAATCTCTGATTACCATACTTTCAACTGAGACTCATACAGGGAAAAGCGTATGTGGGTCTGTGATCTTACCATATTCTATACACATCCTGTCAAAGTACGATAATCTTAAAAACATCTTAACATTGCTTGATCTTGATCAAAAACAAGCATCAGCAATAGCAAAGGAAATGGACACGATTCAAAAGCATATGTTCAGGACTAGCCTTCGTTTACGTTAGACATGGTCTATTACGTATGAAGATAGGTTAAGGTCTATAATTGAGGATCGAAACGAAGTTGAAGGAATTCTTCTAGTTTCCCGATATTATATCCCGTTCTAGACGATATTAGCATGAATTGGCAAGCTGAAGGATCAAATACCTTTGATTTTGTCAATTCTTTAACAAATGATTCATGGTCTTCGATCAGGTCGGCCTTATTAAACAGATAAAGGATCCTCGTTAGTGGAATCATAAGTTCATTAATAATCTTTGTTGAGCTTCGTATTTTCTTGTCTATTACATTCAGTGCGTCACTGCCATCAATGACTAAGAGAGTCAAGTCCGAATACGTCATCTCGTTTAGCGTAGATCTAAATGCATCTATCATATATGGAGGAAGTTTGTTAATAAAACCTATGGTGTCACTAATAAGGAGCTTCGTACTTCCGTTGGCTTTGAATGACCGTGTATACGTGGAGAGGGTAGTAAACATACCTTCACCTGTCCTCTTTGTCTCTCTGGTGAGCCTGTTGAATAAAGTTGTTTTTCCGGCAGAAGTGTAACCTGCGATCGATACGGTTGGAAGTCCTGATTTTGCACGTTGTATTCTGTGCATCTCTCTCTTCTTTTTCTCTTTTTCCAGCTTTTTTTTCAAGAATGAAATTCTTTTCCTAAGATCTAACGAGTAAACATCCGCGTCATATTTGCCCAGACCAAAAAATCCTGGCTGTTCGCCTAATTTAGCGAGCCTGACCTTGTCCTTTATTCTGACAGTTTCATACCTTAGCTCAGCTAGCTTCACTTGAATCGTCGCTTCTTTTGTGTTTGCTCGTCTCTCAAATATGTCCAGGATTAGCTTCTCACGGTCCATTACTTCTATTCTGCACATACTGGCAACATTATACTGCTGCGACGGTTTCAAGACTTCGTCAAATATAATAACATCTGGATTAGAGGTTCTAACCATCTGCTGTACCTCAACAGCCTTTCCATGTCCGATTCCAAATCTTGATCTCGTTATCTTCTTCTGAGTAACTATCTTCCAAACTTTGAACCCGGCGGCATCAGCCAGTGCTATCGCCTCTTCAATAGATTCTGTTTGCGGGTAGGTTATGAGGATTGCCGATCGAGTCCTTTCCATTTCACTTATCTTGGATTTATTTGGTAGATTAAGAATTGTTAAGGATTATGAGCCTTGATGGAGTTGTATAAGCCATACAATGTTACCTCTGATTTAGTTGGTAGGAACTAATGATTTCTAAAGGTAAGCGGAGCAATTGGTATCAAGTGAGTAGTTTGGAAATTCATAAGATCAATTTGCTAAGTCTGCTCATACAAGTCATTTACCCATATGACGAGTATTTGTCTTTCAAGATTTGTCTCAATTTTCGAGACAATTTCTCGCTGA
>DASQQK010000084.1:0-2582 GCA_035643435.1 Nitrososphaeraceae archaeon
TTGTCAGAAGTATAAGAAGTGGTATGGACTAGTAACATATGGTGAGGAAATGGTTAGATCGTTAAGTAGAAAAATAGAATTGTTATCCTCACATGAGAGTAAGATTTGATGCATTGTGTCTAGGATTAGGATGAATCATGGGACCTAGGAGAGTTAGTATCTAAATTATATAGATAAACATATTTTGGTATACTTTAGAGATGCCATTACTATCTTCATTTCATGGTTTTTATGTCAAATGGCTCTCGCAGTGAATTTAACATATAAAGCATTTTTATGATATAGCTCCTCTTTGAGGGATACTTAACTAAACTCGCTTGATAAAACTCAATTAAATGGTCAACAAGGCAGTAAATGTCTTGTTCTTTTCTCTCCGGTCGTGTATAAGTGAGTATCTTAGAATACCAGTATTCTATTAATGCATCTTCGCCGTACTTTCCTTCCAACTCTGACAGAAAAGCAAAATTAGAATGGCATTTCCTGCATAACCCAAGATGTACATCCGCATATGATTTTTCTTCCAAATGACCGCATCTTGCTTCCATCATCATCGCTATTATTGCCCTTAATCATAAGTCAAATGAAAGGAAATATAAACCATAATAGATTGACCTGCTTGACTCAGCTAACAGGTAAGACCATTTGTCAGAAATATAGGTTTCAAATATTCGTATTCGTATCTATTCTAAGAGGAGCTCTATTTAGATATCTGAGGTAGCAGCTGAGTAAATTGAGCATTATATTGAATTTATACGATAGAAGCATTCTATAAATTAATGAACTGATACATTTATCTTCAGTTATTCCAATCGTAATACATAATGGCCAGATCTAAACGTAAAGGTCAAATAAAGAAGTCCTTAGGAAAGCGGAGAAAGGCAATACCGTTAGAACATGTGAACATCTTGTTAAGGTTAGCAGAACAATATAATACAAGCTATGATTTTGAGGCATCACAGTGGTTCTGGAGCAAATTACATCAAAATGAAATTCCTTCTACGATAGAGGAATTTGAAAATAAGTATCCACAAGGAAGCAGAGAATTTCAATTATTTGAAAGATTTACCTCAAAGTTTGAACTAGCCGGATTACTTGTCGAATATGGATTTCTTGATGGACTTATACTTCGATAGATATGGAGGCCTTCAGGCAGAATGGGAGCGAGCTAAACCAATTATATATGGAATAAGAAAAGAATGGGATGATCCACGATTTAGAGAGAATTTTGAACTTCTTGCAAAGAAAGGGTATGATTGGCTAGAAAAAAATCCGCCTAAGGCGAGTGTAGACTAGATAATACCAAAAGAACCTTGTTGCAACGAGGGTGCAAATGTGGAATATATCCAAGTCATAAAGTAAGTATGTAAGTGTGGAATATATCGACTGCAAGCCCACAACCGGCTTCCGGTAGAACAAACTCTTTAAACATTGTAAGTTTTGTTCAGAATATCGTCCTCCCTTACATCTACGATGTGAACGACTGACAAAGATCATTAATGTGGTCTACACTCCAAATATGGCCTTTGATAGGTAGTATTGACTGAACCTAAGTTTACTTCGTTTATTTAGGTTTTATTGTCATTCTTAATATTCTTGTCTGACGCTATTTATGTTAGAAGACACTAACATTTATTAATTCATACACTCACTGTTATGCTATGCAAAAGTATTTGCTTTTTATCGGAGTGTTAGCCCTCATTATTTCAATTATACTTATAACAGGTTTGATCTCAGGCATTTACGAGGATTTCTTACTCTTTAGCCAGAATAACCGGAACCTAGATACGAGTGATACTTCTAATTCGGAGCAAGCGATTGGAGGTCATACACCAGGCTATCCCATTGGAATGACGGCAGGAACTGTTCTAGACCCAATAGGTGTTGAAGGGGATCCGCAGAATCAGGTTATTAACCCTGATAAATATCTCCGAGAGTTCAATTACGGAAAAGTTTCAAAATTCTCCAATGAGACAACATTAAGAGAATTCACGCTGATATCCGAAGACGATAAGGTTAAAGAGATATCTCCTGGTGTTTTTTACAACGTATGGACATTTAATGGAACTGTCCCCGGTCCCACGATAAGAGCAACTGAGGGAGACGTAGTGCGAATTAATTTCATAAATAATGGATCAAAACCCCATTCCGTTCATTTTCACGGAATTCATGCTGCTGATATGGACGGGGTATTTGAAATGATCTCACCTGGAGGAAAATTCACCTACGAATTTGTTGCAGAGCCTTTTGGTGTCTTTCCGTACCACTGTCATATGTCTCCATTAGAGGAACATATAGCTCATGGTTTGTATGGAGTCTATATAGTTGATCCCAAAACTCCACGGCCACCTGCAGACGAAATGGTCATGACCATGAATGGATATGATACTGATTTTGACACAGAAAATAACTTCTACACTGTCAATGGAGTACCCTATTATTACATGCATCATCCTATTCAGATAGAGAAGAATAAACTTGTGAGAGTATATCTGGTGAATATGCTAGAATATGATCCACTCAATAATTTCCATCTTCATGCAAATATGTTCAATTATTTTCCAAGTGGCACAAACTTGCAACCT
>DASQQK010000085.1:0-3076 GCA_035643435.1 Nitrososphaeraceae archaeon
GGTTTCCATAGTTTTTTGTTTTTACATGACATCAGTCATGATTTCTGTTCTCTGTCTGATAAAAATTCGTATAACGGATATAATATTGGTATTGCGATGATAAATGCAGCACGATTTATTCTGTATAATATTACCTTGGAATATTACAGCTTGCTCTATCTGCTGCCGGGTAGCATTAGGGTTAAAATTTGATGCAACCAATGCTGGCTGGTCGAGCTGACCGATCAATAAGAGGAAACTGATTGATCTCAGATTGGTCGACTTGACCCCATACTAGAGATAGTGTTCCTGTCTTGGGTAAAGTCAGTCTCCGCATACGACTTTCAGAGCTTCAATGGGTCTTAAGTATCAGGTCAGGTCATTTGTAGGCATGTCATTATCACAATATTCTGAATAGCTTTTCGAGCTTTATGCGTTATACAAACACCAGACCATTCAGATCACTCTTCTTACTCGTCTGAATCTTATGCAAAAAATAGAAGGTCTGTAGTAGCCGAATTCTAGTCAGCATTTTCTATATACATGCGGTCTCCGATTCTATAGTGAATCTCTTTCACATATTCCGCCTGATCTATTACAGGTGTACTCAGATTATGTGCACATACAGGAATTCCAGAAACAGTCCCTTCTTCTTCTTCTTGATCTATTTCCTGTTGCAATGATGCGGTATTCAAGTAAATTATTGTATGCATTATTCAGTTTTAAACCCTACCATAACGGCAAATTCACACCTTGCCATGGTAAGTTAGTACCTTTTCTATACTCATTGCAGTTTCACCCTACATAACGTGATGGCTACACAAGTCGCATGCGTATTGTAAGAAATAATAGACGTATTAAATTCTGGCCGTCATGATTCTTTTGCTATTTCCAATTGATCTCGCTCCAGCAATCCCTGTGTTATTGGTGAGTAGTTTGTACTGGAGAAAGCTACTTTTGAGGAAATTAGGTATTAAATAAGTGAGTAGTAATGATGATAATGATGATAATGATGACCCTCAAGGCATCAAGAATTTCTTTGAATCAATTTCTGGTCAGTTAGATTTAGTAGCAATTTACAACCATTGACGAATTAAGTACTACTGAGCAGCATCAAAGCAAATCTAGAATGGAAAGAATTTAGACCCTTGAGGGATTAATCCCATCGGGAATAACGTAATAATAATAATTATAAAGATTCTCTTAGATGCTTCTATTCAAGACCAGATTACTTCTCACGATAGCACTCTTTAATACACTTAAATGACTGTCATAGAGTGACATTTATTCAAATACGCAGTTGGTTAGAAAACAAAATTATGTGATAATGACGTTCCAAATATCAGAACAGGGAATAAGACTCTTTTGATCACAACCTATCTCTACAGTGCACTTTGTTGCAGCAACTAGCCAGGCAGAACACTTTTATCGTTAGCTGTTGTGGCGAATGATAAAGTAACAGTACCCATTTTGTTGGAGTACGTCCTATTCCGGACTAATTCATATTGGTGTCTTTGGAATAGATTGGTAATTAGTAATTAGATGAATTAAAATACAACCTAACATTCTCGTTCCTTGCCCTGTCCACGTCTTCGTTCCCTTTATCATCTCTGGTTGTTACTACTCCGAGTCCTTCTCCATACGTACATTACTCATCTCCTCAACATATAGCCTGACCCTATACCATTTGTCATTCTTCTTAAACACAAATGAAGAGGATTTCCTGTTACTTCCTGAGCCTAGACCCCCCACTCTTTCACTCAATCTGGATTGAAGTTTATCAACCTGATATTCAGCGATCATCAAGTTTCCTATAATGTTCTCTAATTCTATGTCACGGTCTCCTGCTATCCTTTCAGACATGCCATTCACTTTTAGTTGATGGGATTCGGCATTATTTATGATTTTAAATTGAAAGAACTCTCCATCTTAAGGCCATCAACATCTAATACCCTTTGTCTTGTTATCTTACCTCTCTCCTCGACGATTAATTCACCTAATGCCATAATATTCTTTAAGGATAGGAGCAGCGAGTTTAAACACTCATAATTTCATAACGAAAAACTTGATATATTCACAAGAGCAGCTAGTACCTTTGAGGGAGTTGTTACTACGTCTCTACTAATGAAGTCTATAAACTAACCTGCGTCAAAGTGATACATATCTAATACTTAATAATGACTGGAGCGATATATTATGGGTGTTAAATTGGTTGCCTTACATGAGTGCTGTGAAAAATATGAATGGTGGCTGAATGAATTACTTTCTTTAGGGTTAGCGGTAAATCGAAGAAATGAATTTAATGACGTAAAAGAAATTAGTAGTCTCGCAGATAATCTAAAGAGATGTTACCATACTGAATCCAGAAATTCTTCATATTGTAGTGATTAATTATAATATTCTACAACATTAGGTAGCTATATTTCCACCGACGGTTAATAAATTCAGCTATACACGTAACGGCAGATGTACCATAGGTGTGATTATGTCTTATCGTGGCTGGAATGGTAAAGATGATTCTGACGCACCTAACCGATTATTGGACGCATTAGCTACATTGGGACGCAATGGTATTAGTGAAGATCTGGTCGTTGGGCTCAATGATTCTGGCATGACATTTGATGAAATCACAGATTATCTAGATAGAATTGACAAGAGGGATTAACTCACACTCATAATTCATCATTCTGTTCTAAATTATTCATCAGTGGATGGGGGTAATAATTTAGTTTTTGTGAATTACAAGCATGACAGGCAAGACCAGATGACGATGCTGATGATGATGCAGTTCTAATAAAAAGATGCACACCAATAACATGAGTTGCAGATCAAAATATAGATTTGACTGACAGGTTTTACACGGATAGTATTAGCTTTCTGCAGTAGTAGATCATATACTAGAGAGCATAACCCTAATCATGGGTTAACAAGCTATATAATACACACTAGTATCTTGGCCGGTTATATTTTTCGGCTAGCTTTTCAATCGTAGCCAACATATCAACGGATGGTTTAGGGATATCTTCTCCTATCTGCCGATATTTCCCATTATGATAAATTAATGGCTTTATATTCTCGTCTGCAGATATTTCTACAA
>DASQQK010000086.1:0-4378 GCA_035643435.1 Nitrososphaeraceae archaeon
AGATGTCCATGAAACTCCAATCAGAGATGATTTCAGCTTGCGCACAGTAACCTAGAACAGTTATGGATAATGCAGCAACAGTAGCCTTTTCTTGCTAAATTATTTAAGTGCTTTGGAATGACGTTCCACTCCTCCATTATCAGGTCAAAGATCTCTTGATGAACTTTGGATTCTATCATCAGATCGTCATATTCATGTCCTTCGAGTTGTTCTGCTGCACCGATAGTCCCAACCACCTTTGCATTTGGTTTGGATTGATTCAAAAGTATCGAAACCAAACTCACACTCAGCTGCGAGCCAAAATACCTTAAAATTAGCTGAACCCATTTACCAGCAATGTTCAAATCCAACAGAACCCATTTAAACGAAAGTCAAAAAATCAATCAAGATAAGAGAAACCTTTAAAGCTCCGTTTATTTTATTACACTTGAATCCTTTCTTAGAATCGATATCGCAACGGTAACCACTGGCCCCATTGTGATATTAGTTCTGGTAAGTGGTAAATGGTAACGTTACTAGATTAGAAAAGCTTAGGTTATAGTCTGTTGTTACTATATGTAGAATCTTCTCTTTGAACCGCTAGGGTGCCTGAACCCACTAGTCCCATAGAACTCTCGGTTCAAGTTCTTTGTGAACGCACAATAATGAGAAAGAGACAGCACAAACATTGCGGCACATGTTCTTTCATATGCATATGTACTAAAAAAACAGTCACCGTTGTACTACAGACGTGATCATGACGTTTTCTGGCGGTGTTGTGTCTTGCACTGTTACTGTAAATGTTACAGGCTCAGCCTCGTTGCCTCGGGAATTAGCTGCTGTGTAGGTTACGGGAGTCTCACCTATCTGGAAGGTGGAGCCTGGAGCTGGGTCGCAAGTGGTGGGAACGGCCACCGAATTACCAAGTCAGTTTGGACAGTCCATTTTGGTGATAGACTCACAAATCCCAGGGTGTTATACTGACCCTGACTATGAGGGAGGCCGCTGACGATCACATACTTACACAAGTATGTGATGCTTTGTAATAATGACTTGTAAAAAGGAATAGTCTCCAAACTCAGGCTTATTGAGGACCTGCAATAGAAGACCTAATAACTGACATAGAAAATCTCAACAGAGTATCCAATGGCATATGCTAATCAGTATCATCTTCACCTTTAACGTGTAGAATGAAGACGGTGAGGTTGTTGGCACCGAAGAAAGCGGACTCGGCTATTTTGTCGTACCGCAGTGGGTCGTCGTTCTGTCGGTATGTATAGGCAAACAGGACCCAGAGGAATTCCGTATGTGATATGTTTATCTTTCCACTTTGATTGAATATACTACTACTTACCAACAACTATAACTCCATACTAAGTCGAAGAACAACTTATGTATAAGAGGCCTGCATAGCGAATTAGATCATTATGTCAAAAGACACTTTGGGAAACGGTAACGAAAATGAAGACAGTGCTCAGGTCATACTAAAGAGGGTTTTTCCGGAAGGTTCGATAGTTGTTTTAGATGCACATGACTTCATAAAAAATATAGATATGCATAGCATCAGATCTTATTCCTGGCTTATTGATGGCCAGCCTTATTGAAGGAGGCCTTGATGGAGGTGCAATCTATATCGATACAGAAGGAACATTCAGGCCTGAACGACTACATCAGATTGCTGAGTCAAGAGGATTTGAAATTTCAGAGATTTTGAAGAATGTTGCGATCTGCAAAATAGATAATAGCTCTCACTTCGAACTTATTATCAAAGATCTTGCCAGATACATAAAGGGATTTAACGCCAAACTGGTAGTAATAGATAGTATTATTTCTCTGCACCGAGCTGAGTATCCTGGAAGGGGTACACTTGCTGAGGGTTGGGCCGTGATCTAGGTTTGAGTTGTTCATACCTCATTCTAAATAGTTCCACTACCGATGGCACGTCATCTTCACCTTTGTTGATCCAGTAACTAACCCATCCTGACTGTGGTAGTACATGATGGGGTGATGCACGACCAGAATTCACAAGTTCGTTTCTGATTTTCATTGGAAAGGGTAAGTCAGCTAAACGTTCACCATGTATGTGTCCCATTTCCCTCTTATCTAGGCGAAATTCTGTACCTCCAAATCTATGTGGTTTAGCAGTAACATTAGGCCAACTTAATATTTCCTTCTTAATTCTTTCTATAATTGTACTCATTGATATTATATTAATAATCTATCTGGATTATAAAGTGGCAGGTTTACAAATTATATTAATTCTTAGAGGGCCACGCAGAGTGAGTACTTTTAATTTAAAATAAAGTGTAACTGAGAGATTTAACTTGTTCTTGTTCTCCATTTCTAGCTATTTTGCTTCATTTATCCCTTCCTTGATTACTCCATGAGTGAGCACTCCCTACACTATTATTGGCACTGCAACTAGACCTCGCTTATCGGTTGGATGGGTAATGACTGAAAAGCATAGCGGCTGGCTGACTGAGTTTATGAAAATATGAGATAGGAGAATATCTCATCTCTTCCATCCATGTGGCTTCTGTGATCACGCATAAATTTTCCTTGTAGTTCAGTGGCTAATCGTAACAGATATCCACAGTCGTAACAGATAGACAATCATTATTTGTATTATTGGACGCTGCAAATAGTCAAAATGTCGTGGCAGCCCAGAATATGAAATACTCAGAAACCAATCTGGGGTAGGAAGCGTCTCAAATTAGGATACAAATGAATTTTCATACAGATCCCACCCGGTCCATATCACTGACGAATGACGTGTTTAGTGCCAAGGATTTTTCCATCTACTACTCATCTGTTCTGTGAGCGACAATTGAAAAAAAGAAGTGATGGTCCTTAGTTGACAATTGTTAAAGCCCCTTTACACTCTATATGTTTCAAGTTCGTCAAGAGTACTTCTTAGGAATACTTCGGCGCCATTAAATCCTTCTATCTGAGCCTTAGGTACGTTGTACTCCCGACGGTCACCTTGTGTGGTGATGACTACAATGTCTCCCATTATCGCGTCAACGTTTCCGGCATCTTGACCATCCTTAGATCTTACATTCTTATGTACAATCGCTTCCCAATTCACGATGGATTCAGACAAATTTTGTCCAGTACTACAGTACAAAATGACGTATTTATGGATTTTCTGAAAGCATGCTGATCCCTTTGGGCCCAATTGAACATTGAATCGGATCCATGACTTTAAAAGCCCATTTGATTAATTTTCATTTATTATTTGAGCCGATAACGTGTGGACAGATCCGAATTATCCGGAGAATCAATCAATGACTGATGCCTCCGTTACATAGTCTGACTCATCACTAGCCAGACAGAACGCAGCTTTGGCAATACCGATTGGGTCACCTATCAGACCAGCAGGAATAGACATTATGCTGTTATCAACATTTCATTATCTCCAGATAACAAAGTCGCAAAAATTCTTGGACTACCAATGCATATTAAACAGATAGGCATAGTTGCAGAGTGGTATATAGCTGAAAAGCCAGAAAGATTTGAAAGTATAGAGATGAATAATCTTGTCCATCACGAAAGATACGACAGGATGAAACAATCACTTGCATGATGTGCTGAATGCTGGGCAATAGGAATCAACATCTCTCGATATTTGATATTTGTACTGTTTGGATTCTTGTGTAAATCCTGTGAGGACGTCATCTAAGATGAATATGGCGTGAGATGACGAGAGATGAATATCTTCAAAAAGAAACTATAATCGAGCCGCTGACTTGTCTACCAAATTCTTTAGCAACGATACAGTGATGTTACTTCCAGATCCGGTAAGGAGGTTTATTGAACTTGTTCAGTATGTCTCAGACATAGCGATTGCAAGAACAAGGAAAGATATAGTATCTGAGCTGGAAGAGGTAGAAGGCTTTATCGAAGTTCCGGAAAAAAAGCAAGAGATCGCAAAACGCTTTGCTCAAGCATTGATAGAAAACGCTGACATGGAGGTGATCGTTGCACGATGTGAAGGGTTAATGCGACCCGGAGTTCGGAAAAAATAATAATGATCACGTGGAGTCATCCGTAGACTAAAACATCCGAAAAAATAATGAAAAACGCGTCCCATCTTCATATCGCCTCAAATCATCCATCTAATATCCTTTTTGGTCTAAGTATGAGGCTAGATCTCTTCCATTGGCCGCCCACCCCCCTGTAATAACCGGTACCTATATAGTGTGTATTCAGACTAAACGCCTATTGAAGTAGGTAAGGTAGAGGATCTAAATGAAGTCTGTTGACCGACTATTGCCAGAATATACGAGATTGGTCACCTGCCTACTTACCTGATGCTTGTCGTCATTGACGTTATGGTTGTCAGAATCGGCAGTACGCCGGTATACCGCGGCTTCTTCTTTCGAAGATATGATATTAA
>DASQQK010000087.1:0-14925 GCA_035643435.1 Nitrososphaeraceae archaeon
TAGAGGTAAAGTAATAGTAATTGCTGCAACCAATAGGCCAAATGCCATAGATCCAGCATTACGCAGACCCGGTAGATTTGATAGAGAAATTGAGATCAAAGTTCCTGACAAACGAGGAAGATTAGAGATATTACAGATTCACACACGTAATATGCCCCTGGATACTGATGTAGATCAAGATAAGATTGCAAGTGTTACTCATGGGTTTGTAGGTGCGGATCTCGAATACCTGTGTAAAGAAGCGGCTATGAAGTGTCTGAGAAGGCTTCTGCCTGAACTTAATCTGGAGGATGAAAAGCTTGCACCGGAGGTGCTGAATAAGCTAGTGGTTACTATGACAGATTTTGAGAATGCGGTAAAAGAAGTCATGCCATCTGCCATGAGAGAAGTATACCTGGAATCTCCCGATATACCATGGTCTGCGATAGGGGGCTTAGAGGATGTTAAAAGGGAACTACAGGAGGCTGTAGAATGGCCGCTACGCTATCCTGATCTCTATAAGAAGTTGGGTCATACGATGCCTAAAGGATTACTGATGTATGGACCTTCCGGTACGGGAAAGACGTTGTTGGCTAAGGCCGTCGCTACAGAATCGGAAGCCAATTTCATTAGCGTTCGGGGTCCAGAATTGCTTAGCAAGTGGGTAGGAGAATCTGAGAGGGGTATACGGGAAATATTTAGAAGAGCTAGACAAGCATCTCCATGTGTGGTATTTTTTGACGAGATTGATTCGATTGTACCAACTCGTGGTATGGGTGGAGATAGCATGGTCACCGAAAGAGTTGTATCTCAGTTACTGACCGAATTGGATGGTATACAAGCCCTGTCGGGGGTCGTAGTTCTAGCTGCAACCAACAGATCGGACATGATAGATCCAGCATTATTAAGGCCCGGACGATTTGATAAGATAGTATTCGTTCCCATGCCTGATAAACACGCGAGGCAAAAGATACTTGAAATTCATTCTAAGGACAAACCATTAGGTCCAGATCTAGACTTAAGCAAGATCTCTGAACTTACCGATGGCTTCAGTGGTGCAGATACAAGCTCAGTAGCAAACACTGCTGTTTCATTAGTACTACATGAATACTTAGCTAGATATCCTACTCCTGAAGAGGCTGCTAAGCATGTGACAGAGGCGCATGTAATGATGCGTCACTTCGAGGAAGCAGTGAAGAAGATCAAAGCTCAACGCGAGGGAAAACCTGGAGAAAGAGTTACCGTTCCATATTACCGTTAATATTGTTACTTCGTATGGTAAAAAGCGGATAGACTTTCCCGAGCTTACCTTTTTTCGTTTACTTAGAGTTGGTGTTGTATAGAGCAATGTTTTTAAGTTATATGATTTACCGTTAACTAACAAAAAAAATTGGTGGAAAATTCGCAACTTCAGTTAACAAAAAAGATAAATCTGATAACACACCGCATCAATCATTTTGCAGAACCTATTGAGATTGAGAAGCTTGCCAAGCATTATGGCACTCCTCTGTATATTATTGATGAAAGTACGCTGCATAGGAAGGTACGTGAACTTCGAAACGCGTACTCTAAGTTCAACGGACATGTGAAACTCGCATATTCCGTAAAGGCGAATTTTACTCCCGCTGTCCTAGCCTCATTCATTAAAGATGGAATCACTTTCGACATTACGTCATTAGGAGAGCTCCACTTCCTAATGAGGTGCAAGGCACCCCCTGAAAACGTAATATACTCCAGCGTAACCGAAGAATTTCAAGAATACTATGAAGTGTTGCAGAGTGGGATAAGAAAGGTCGTGGTCAGTTCATTCACCGGTATGACTAATTTAGCCAATGCAGCGCAGAAGCTGGCTTTCAAACCTATGACCATGATCAGGGTCAATCCAGAGGTCGGAGTAAAAGCAGAGATACGTGCTTCGTATAGGAACGGGAAATTTGGTGTCCCTTTTAATGGCGGGACCATTGATAGCGCTACAAAAATGGTCAAGCACCTTATGGATAATGATTTGCTGCATTTTGAAGGATTTCATTTTCATTTGGGATCTCAAATCACCGATTTTGCTTGTTTCAACCACGCTATTGATAAGGTGCATAGCTTCATGAATAAGATGAAAAGAGAATTTCCGAAATTTGCGGTAAATACATTGGATATAGGTGGAGGAACCCCGGTATATTATAATGAGTCCGTGCCAACTCCCTCGCAAATGGCGGATAGTTACTTACCAAGGCTCAACAGATTGGCCGAATCACATGGATCATTTGATCTCTTAATTGAAAGTGGGAGGTATCTCGTTGCAGAATCGTCCATGCTGGTATCAAAGATAGTAAATACAAAGGAGTATAATGAACAAAAAATAGTCATAGTCGATGCAGGGTATCATCTTTTATTAGATGCTGCACTTCTGAAACAAGAATACCCGCAAGAGACAGTATTTACCCTCGGATCCAATAACGAACAAGACCGTAATACAAATAGCAAAAGCATTCACTTAGCGGGTCGACTATGCGATACATATGACGTATTTCCCCAATCTAAGGCATCGGATCTTGCCGGTGCACAGATTGGCAGATATATTTCATTTTACAACGTAGGTGCTTATTCTGTCGTCTTCAATATGCCCTTCCATTGCCAAACCAAACCTTCCATTGTCATGAAGGTCTCAAACGGTGAATACAAACTGGTCAGAAGAGGAACATCCTACGAACAATTGTTTGTCGATGAGGGGGGAAGCTTAATCTAATGTGTCGTTACAACATCTTGAATGACATGGCTTGGTTGTCAATGATTATGCAGCAGTAACACTATGAACTATATGGAACGCGACAAGAGTAGTGAAAACAAGATCAGAGTACATATCATTGTGAAAGGCATTGTTCAAGGAGTTTACTTCAGACATAATGCTCAACGTATTTGCAATAAAAGTGGAGTTACAGGTTGGGTACTCAATATGGATGATGGTAGTGTTGAAGCTATCCTCGAGGGAGATGAAAATTCTGTTGAAAATGCAATCAGTTGGTTTAAGGTCGGGCCCCCTAATGCACATGTGAAAAAGATTGAACTAAGCTATGATAAATACACAGGGGAATTTGGAGATTTCAAGATAAGATACTAGGCTCGCCCTCATGACGTCTTCGCTAAATATCGGCTTTTATCTAATCGCAAGGAGTGTTGACAGATCTGGGATATTCGAAGTTTAAGTATCGAATTAACATAATCAAATAACTGTTTAAGGTTGTGAAGCTCGTAACCCAACTACATAAGGTAATGCAACAGGAACTGAAAGCCGCCTTAAAAGGGGAGAAATCCGTAGCTGTGGCCTTCTCCGGGGGATTGGACAGCTCAGTGCTTGCAAAGATATGTGGTGACTTGAATATTTCGGTGACTCTATTGACTGTGGGATTTGCCGGTTCACAGGACATGATCTTTTCTGAGAAAATTGCTTCCCAGCTATTGTTTGTTCATAAGAAACACAATATCCAACAGGATGAATTCTATGAATACCTCAATAGGGTAAAACGGAGAATCAGTTGCAGAAGCACATCGCATGTAGAAAACTGCATTGCCTATCTATTTGTAGCGCATCTGGCTAGAGAAAATGGTTTCAATTTAGTGCTAACAGCTAACGGAATAGATGAACTTTTCTGTGGTTACAACCAATATCGATTCATTTTAAGATATGGTGAATCTAGCATTATGGAGTTCATGCATAGAAAGATTCTAAACGAATTGCAACTAATGGATGAAATCGCAGTAGTAACTTCTTACTATGGAGTAACTATTTCAAGACCATTTCTGTCAGCGCAATTCATTGAATACGCCAAAACAATTCCAGTCGACGAGAAAATAAAGAATGAAGACGACATGCTTAGGAAACATATTATACGCAGGCTCGCATTAGATATAGGTGTGCCATATGAAGCAGCTATGCAACCCAAGAAGGCATTACAGTATGGTTCTTCGATTCACAAGTATCTTATCAAACACAAGTATCTCTAAGTTTTAAACCTTTGTATCCTTGGTCTTGAAATAAGATGGCTGGGCATATTTGAGCTGCGCGTCATGCACCATCTTTGCTATGTTTTGAATTATGATCGTCGATGCCGAAAGATGCTTGCTTGGCTCAAAAATGTCAATTAATTCTTTTGACGTCAAACGCTTTCCTAAAACTGAATCATTTCGAATAGCATCGATAAATGACTGCTTTCTTTCTATTGCTGAGAAAGCAACCCTCTGGATGTCTCGATAAGCGTCAAATCGAGGTATGCCTTTCTTTATGAGCAGATCCAACACGAATTCAGCATGTATTTGGCCATTTGTCATTTTCAAATTTGAGATAATTCTTTCCCTATGTATTACCAAGTTAGTAATAATATTTATCATCAAATTTATCATTTCATCCAATAAAATAACTGTCATAGGAATTGTAAATCTTTCATTGGCTGAGTTTGACAAATCGCGTTCATGCCAAAGAGTAACGTTTTCCATAGCAACACCCACCATAGATCGTAAGAGTCTTGATAATGACGAAATCCTTTCGCTTTTTATGGGGTTGCGTTTAACTGGGACCGCGCTACTTCCCATCTGACCTTTTTTAAAATATTCTGAAACTTCGCCAATTTCTGTTCTTTGCAAATTTCTAATTTCAGTTGCCATCTTGTCCAAGGTTGTTCCTGCAAGAGCGAGGAGAAACTGAGCTTCAGCATATCGTTCCCTAGGGACTATTTGGGTGGCAGAGTCGACTGGAAACAGACCCAGTCTGTCCGCTACCAATTTCTGCACTTCTAATGCACGTTTGTCCATGACGGAGCCTGTTCCGACTACTCCTAGTGTCTTACAAACTAGAAAGCGCTTTTTCCCCTCGTCAATTCTTTCCAAGTGTCGGACAATTTCTGATGCCCACACTGCGAACTTAAGTCCGAAAGCAATTATACTAGCGTGTTGGCCATGAGTCCTACCAACCGCTGGTAAATCCTTGAATTGCAAAGCACGCTCAGACAGGATACCTGCTAGCACAATTAATTTATTTTCGATAATCCTTAGTGAGTCCCTTAATTGCAAAGAAGTACTAGTATCGACTATGTCGTTACTTGTTAAGCCGTAGTGTACCCATGGTTTAGCAGTCTCTGAACATTCCTCTGCAACTGATTCTATGAATGCAGCAGTATCGTGTTCACTAATCGACTCTAACTCCCTTATTCGTTTCACGCTTGTTCTATTAGAACTGGCAATACTCGCGATTTCCCTGGAGGCGTTTTTTGGGATCACTCCTAGTTCGCCTTGCGCCACAGCGACTTCAGCTTCAAATCTCAACTGGTACTCTAGCCTCCGACCGTCTTCAAATATTTCTCTAATCTCTTTGCTTCCATAGCGGCCTCCATCTAAGGGTAAAATAGGCATCAGTGAGTGCAATTGACCTGAAAGAATAAAATTGTTATGAACCCTTCATACTACGGTATGTATTTTATACACTCAGAATACATCTTGGTACATGCAGTTGATCTATCCTTTGTATGCTCATGAGATTACATTTACCCGCCACTTGCTTTTCGGGTCGAGGTCAGACTATACGGTTGATTTGCACTGTTACAAAGGGAGATTCTGGGACTGACCTGAGAGGAACTGTAAATATAGCCCTAGAGATATGTTAGCAAGGGTATGAATATTGTAACATATCCCGATCAATCGGGATAAATTAATAAGCTCTAATAAGTACGTTTATTATGATTCAATAAATAGATGGAAAAAAATAACCACAATGATGAATTGGTAAAATTGCGCGGACGAGTGGCTATAAGTGTACATCATCAGAATATCTCAGATGCACAAGAAGAAAGGAAATTGAATAACAAAATATCTGAAATGTATGACGTGGATTCTGATGAAGCTATTGATATCCATGTCAATTACCATTTAGATCGAATTTCAGCTTTTCTTCTAAGAAGAGCAAGCAAAAATGGTATGCCTGAATCGATGTTTTTTAACAGATTAAACAGCTTAAACGCTGTTGGATACGCGTACAGCGTTGCTCAAGGCGAACTGCTCGAAATGGCTGCGGTGGATATCCTGTACAAACGATTATGCAATCTGCATAATCAAGATCCTACCACGGACGACAGATACATTAACTTTTATGGGTGAAAAGCATTATTACGGTACATAATCGGTTGCGATTCATATTATGAATGCACAATTGATGGCATCTACGCTAACAATTCCTGGCATCAATACTAGTGGTAATGGCCATAAGGTTATTCGAGCTAGACGTTATGATGTGACAGCAGTTGTCAGTGGCTGAAACTGCGCCTCTTCTTTATCCAACACGCCTTTCCGCCTAAGTTTTGCCTTGTATTTTATGTTTCTTGGTCGCGTTCTCAAGCGATAACTACAGCACGGGCACCACAATCCTTCCCATTTTATAAATATCTCACATACCTGGCACCTCTTCTGACCTGCCGCGTAACGCCCTGTCCCAACTTGCTTCTGGGCCCTATGTCTAATGCAAATCCCCTTACATGTCATCTTAAATTATCTACCCTTTAGATTATTTACACAATACATGCTTATAAAATATTTTGAAAATGGTCAAAGATATAGCATTTAATTTAATTGTGTGTAGAAGAATATCGTACATAGATAGAAGAAGCTTGTAATTTATTTTAAGTAACAACCAAATCAGCGATAGCAACGTAGTCGCTCAAAAGTCAGAAGAGTGGGAAGAGTGTGAAATTGGGAAATTAATGGTTTTCTCCGATTAGAGATTGGAGCGACTGGATGCTAATCTGCTGCCCCGCCGCAAGCACAGTACCCAAACTCATCTATTCGTGAATTACACATTTCACAATATCCAAATAAATTATAATCTACCTCCCATGATTCTTTGCCAAATGTTTCCAGATGGGAGTTGATCTCGAAAGGAATTGAGCATGTCAATTTATCCTTCTCGACTTCACTCTCTGCCATGAAAAGGTGAAATGTCTTAAGGTATTTAAACTTTAAATTAGAGTTTAAATTATCCCAGTTAATTTCAACTTCTGATCTGAAGATATAGAATATTCGTACTTAAATTAAACTAGGGATAATATTTTTACAATGGGGGATCTGGCTTAACTTGTGGAAAGTGTACTACCATACCATTTAGCAAGTAGATCATGTAAGAGATAAATGTAGTAGGCCATATAGTAGGAGGAGGATATGTCTGTTACCGAGAGATTACGCGAATTTCTTGCACAAGGTAAAGATTGGGAACGTAAACCTACAAACATTCCTGGTGTGTTCCTCTTACGACTTCCAGGATTAAGAGGCAGTAGCCCTTCATTAGCTATTGAGATTAATCCTGTCGATAGTATAGGCTCGCCAACAAAAAAAAGAGGAGTAGTAGTGAGATCCACACCTGAACTCGAAGATATAAAACGAATAATATCAGATCAGAAGGTTTTGGAACTGACAAAGGGTATTGATGGGATAAACCCACAACGGAAACAACCTGCCACAACAACAAATAAACCGGAAGTCTTCGAGATTTAAGATATTTTCTGTCCCATTAGCATGGTATCGAGGCTAAGCAGGCTGATCCTTCTTGTTAAAGCTTTGAATAATAGGCTAGGCTCATATACGAATAATAAGACAACCAAGAATTGATCCTTAGGAACATAGTTGGAACATGTAAGAACAAAGCAACATTGTTAAGAATCTCAATTGTGCTATTCGAACCACCATCTAACTCTGGTGCGTCTAATATCGGACACAGCTTGAGATTTTATCTACCTAAGGTATTATTATACAGATGAGGGATACAACCACGTCAAAACATGAGACGGTCTTAGTGATGCAAGGAGGGGGTGCGTTAGGTGCGTACGAATGTGGCGTCTTTAAAACTCTGGAAAAGCGTGGTATAGAATTTGATATTGTTGCGGGTACTTCTATAGGGGCAGTGAACGCAGCTATAATTGCAGGGAGCAGAGATAAATCCCCTGCAAGAACACTTGAAAAATTCTGGTTTTCGCTGTCTGAACGTATGACTCCTTCTTTTTTTGCTGACAATGTTAGGGCCATTTTCTCCTCTATGTTTGCGTCTTTTTATGGTAACAATAATGCATTTGAGCCCGTATGGCGTTATACTGATTCATTATTCAACTACTATTCGATTCTCTCCAGTTACACAAGAATACCACCCCACCTATATGATGTTAAACCGTTAGAGGATACCCTAGCCAAATTTGTGGATTTTGACAGAATAAATAGGCAATCCAAGGAGGGTCTTTCTGTTTCCAGTAATGAGACAGAAAGAGTATCCCCGAGGCTTATAATGACATGTACAGATATTCAGAGGAGTGAATCCGTCACTTTTGATAGCGACCATACTGAAATAGATGCTGGCCACGTTATAGCTTGTACAGGCTTTCCGTTTTATGGTCTGCCTTGGACAAAGAAAGACGGTTTGTATCTATGGGATGGAAGTCTTCTAAGTAATACTCCACTAAGGGAGGTAATAGATGCATCACCGAAGAACCATAAACGTGTCTATATTGTAAATTTATTTCCAAAAATTCAAGAAGAACTACCAACTAACATGTTTGATATATGGCATAGGGCAAGAGACATCATACATACTGATAAAACCGATCATAATATCCACATGTCAAAGATAGTTTCAAGATATTTAACAGTCATGCGAAAGATGCATGACCTCTTAAGTATTGTTCATATGGATGAAGGAATGAGACAAACTTTCCTTCAAATAGAAAAAGAATATCACAAGCTGGCAACTGATCGCGGAGCAATAATTGAAGATATAACAAAGTTTGAAAGGACAGAGGATGTACATTATGTTTTTGAAGATGCTGATTTCTCACTTTCGACGATACAGAAATTGATTAAGCAAGGCGAAGTAGAAGCTGAAAAAGTTTTGCAAGAGAAAAACATAATGTAGTGAAATAGATGCCAAAATTCTGTGTAGCAAATTAAGTTACCCTAAAAAAATGAAACTGCTTTTTCCATATCTCAGTCCACTCTTTTCTAATCATCCCGAACATTTCATGTAACTCAAAAGCAGCATTAATCGAATTAACTGCTCCTTTAGTCCCATCTCCGGAATCCTTGTAACCGAAAAATGCCATGATCCCGTCTCCAATAAATTTATCCAGGACTCCCTTATGTTTATGAATAATCTTATTAGCGACTGTAAAGTATTCCTGTAAAAACTCAACTGTTGGATGAGGTTCATTCTTTAAAATGTTACATAATTTTGAAAAGCTATTTACGTCCCAAAAAACTACCATTAGAATGCTATTGTGGATGGCTTCCATCTCATGGTGAAGATATCCTTCTGAAACAATTGGGTCCTCGTACCTTGACAGGGTAAAAGCCTTTTCTCTTCCTGGTTTGTCATCCCTCGGATAAGAAACCTGCTTTAAATGGTCGACTTGTTGCTTCAGATCAACCTTGCCTCCATATTCGTCATGAACAATTATAGTACCCCTTTCCTCCGGGTGAATTAAGCAAAAATAGGGTATAGAGTGGGGTCTGACCTTAGCAGTAATAATAGCCAATAACCGGAACTATAGAAATCGTACTAGTCAACAGAAGGGTGCAAGGCTGAAATTTATTAATCATAATTACATATTGACATACAGAAATGCAAGCAAGAGTTGTTCACGAAAGTGTTTCAACCACTAATCGAATTGAATGATGTCGACCATAAAGAACCGTAAGAATAATCCAAAAGAGGTTGACATTTTGGGCGAAAAGCTCAACAAGATATATGTTGATATCATAGAACGTACAAAGAATGCACGTAAACACTTTACGATAACAAAGAAAGGGAATGAAAAGACGTGCAGCATTGATAATCTTTTGTGCTACCTGGCTCTAAGGGAACACAATTTATCAGGTTTACAAGAAAAGTTAGCTGAAGAGGGTCTTGCGTCTTTAGCAATGTCTGAAAGTTGTGTATTATTTAGTATTGAACAGGTTCTCAAACATTTTGAAATCAGGCCAGCTGATACTAGTAATTTATGCAAGATCGACCCTCAAAAGGCAAGATTGCTCATAAGTATACGAAGTAAATCAATGTTAGGTTTGATACCTGATAGGAGATTTACTCATATTATGGTAACACTTGATTCTACTGATATCTATCAATATGAATTGATAGAACAGCTATTGGAGAGTGGGATGGACATTGTTCGAATAAATTGTGCTCATAACACAGCAAGAGAATGGAAATTATTAATTGAAACTCTACGACGTGCGGAAGAACAATTATTAAATAAAAATAAGGAGAGAAGCAGGAAACGAAGGTGTATGATCTTGATGGATCTGGCAGGTCCGAAAATTCGGACAGGCCCTATGGAACTTAAGGTCAGGCCCCTTCAAATTTCCTCACCTAAGGACATTCACGGCCTTCCTATTCGCCTTGTAGAAGGATTCTTAGACAGTGAAGCACAAGAGACAGAAGTGATCAATTTAGAAAGTGGCACGCCAGCTATTTTTGTTATAGCTGTATCAAATGTCAATTATGGTGGGCTTGGAAGCCTAAGGATAGGCCAGAAGATAACATTCAATGATTCGCAGGATGGACGTCTACGTAGTTTCACTGTACTTGAACGAATCAGTCCCACAAGAGTAAAGGTAGGACTCGAACATACAGCTTTTCTAAATGGGGGAACAGAATTGGAATGCCAAATAAATGATTCAGAAAACGAGCACGAGTGCTTGTTTACCGTCGGAGTTACCAAACCACAACCAATTGAAATCAATGTAGAAGCCGGTAATATCCTTCGCCTTTATAGGGATACAAGATTAGGTAGTGCAGGTGATAACGAGCGCTTTGGGGGTGATCCTCCAAGTATCAGTTGTACTTATCCTCATGTCCTTGATCAAGTTAAGGTTGGTCATAGAGTATTTATAGATGACGGGAAAATTGAAGCGATTGTGAGGTCATCAAATGATGAGTATCTCGAATTAGAGATCATATCGCCCCATGGAATACTAGCAAAAATAAGATCTAATAAGGGTATGAACTTTCCGGATTCAGATATCAAGATCCCAGCGCTAACACAAGAGGATATTAGAAATTTAGAATTCATAGTTAAACATTCGGATATGGTGGGCCTTAGTTTTGTACACGGACCACAGGATATCTATGATCTGCACAAAGAAATAACTAAACTGAATCGCGCGGATATGGGCATAGTTGCAAAGATCGAAACATCTGATTCTGTTCATAATTTGGCTAGGACACTTATTGCTGGTCTTGACCTGCCAAAATTTGCAGTATTAATAGCAAGAGGCGATTTGGCCGTTGAAGTAGGTTTTGAGAATTTGGCATTCATTCAGGAAGATATTATCTGTTTATGTGAAGCTGCACATGTTCCTGTTATCTTGGCTACACAAATATTAGAGAGCTTAACTGAAAGTGGCCTTCGAAGTCGTCCAGAGATTGCTGACGTACTAATTACGGGACGGCGCTCCGACTGTGTAATGCTAAGCAATGGTCCGAACATCCTTGAAGCGGTTAGAACGCTAGCACGATTGTTGAATGGCAGAGAACGATATCTTATATCTTACCAATTGTTCAGAGAGTTTACTAAGCAGTACGGTGTATTTGATAGCTGCACGCAAGGGAATAGTCATCCTACTGGTGTATCGCAACCGAATCTTGGATTCTAAATTAGGAAAGTTCAGACTGAGATCTAGATACCACAGCCGATTTCAGATTATCTATCACTCGTCAAAACCATAATGTACGTCAACCATAAGTCTCGATATGAAATACTAACTGGGTTATGATTATGAGTGTCTACGCGGCGCTGCGCTGTAATTAAATGGTTAATATGAGATCTTCCTATCTGGATAGAATCATTATCTCTATGCTGTCTATGTGAGAGGCTTGTCTTCGGGTGCCTGTTCTCCGATCATCGTTTTTTCGCCTGTTACTATATCGTTCAAAATCGCGACAGCGGAATTCTTATGCAAGTATTCATTATTATTCCCGCACCTGTAGGAAAAAGTACATCTTGGACAACCACTTTCATTTTCGCACTGACATTCAGATATTACTCTTTGCGCTCTTATAATTGCCTTATCTAGTCTTTCATACAAAGTTCTACTCGCACCATTCCCGCCGATGCTGCCATCATAAATAAAAATTAGACCAGTTGAACCAATAGAAATACCACCCATATCTTGCGACGATCCGCCAGTTACCATGGTACTTCCCTCTATGATGATATGTTCGGTAGCATGGTATCCACTCATCTCAAGGTAATCGTCACCCATAGTAGATTTTACAACATTCTTGGGCTTTGGGGCACGGAAAACTAATCCTTTTGTAGTGAATTTGAACTCTAACGGATTTTCGAGGTATATTCTTGTTCCTTGCGTAACTTCTTTACCTAATTCTATATTAGAATAACCTGAAAGCTTCTTCAAAATCTCCAATGAACAATATCTGACCTCCATTCCATAGACGATCTTTTGCTCATAAACTTCAAGAATAGTCGGCCAGTCATTGACAATTGCCTTTGTATAGTATGGATAGTCTTCAGGTATGCCCTCTACCTTTGCGTATAAGCCTCTTTCTAATCCACTTTGGGGATTCTCGAGGTATAGTTTAACAACTTTGTACCTCCTACCTCCAAGGAAATATATCGCCTGGTCAAATAGTTCTTCTATTGCCTGTGGCATTTGTCGTTCACCAATCTTTTTCTCATTGAAAATTATATCAACCTTGGATCCAATACCTCTAATACTAAAGTTCTGAAGTACATTCATTGCCTTGTTAAGTTCTGGAACATATTTTCTTCCGGAGAGCCTAACCAACCCCTTCAAAATTAGTTTTTTGAGAATGTTCTGCATGGAATATGATTCATTTATTGAAATCGCTTTATCACATGACATAGCAAGAACTTGGTACTCTTCCACAAATGAGTTAGTTGGATCAGTGTACGCTATCTCTTGATCTTGCAGATAATCTTCTGGGTGGAGTCTATAATACTGGCTGATCGGATCGTTACCTAATGCGAGGAATGCATATCCTTCTTGCCCATTTCTTACCGCTCTACCCAGTCTTTGAACAAGTCGATTAACCGGAACGATATCAGATATGATAGCATCTACATCTCCTATATCTATTCCGAGCTCTAAGGTAGGAGTCGCTGAGATTGCCAATATATTGCTATTTCTAAATAGGTCTTCAACTGATTTACGTTCTGATGGTAGCAAGCCTGCTCGGTGGACTCGTATCCGGTTTCCCTGTTTGGCCGAATAAAATGCTAAAAGTTCTGATCCTAGATGTGACTTGCTAAAAGCTATAGTTTTATGGTTCATCAAGATCAAGCGCTTTAAGATATCTAGCATTAAAGATCTCTGCGTATGTAGTGAGGGAAATATTATTGCCAGATTGATTTTACCCCTTCGTCCTTCACCATAAATTATACTTAGATCCCTT
This sequence comes from Nitrososphaeraceae archaeon, assembly GCA_035643435.1. Taxonomy (GTDB): domain Archaea; phylum Thermoproteota; class Nitrososphaeria; order Nitrososphaerales; family Nitrososphaeraceae; genus TH5896. Next base: position 13,430 of record DASQQK010000087.1, read on the forward strand.
CCAAATAGGGAGCTACAGAACTCATGAGCATTTGGTAAAGTAGCAGAAGCAGCGACGATCTGAAGCTTCTGCCGGGTTGCATTTGATGTCAATCTCTCAAGTCTTTTTATGATATAATGAACATTAGCCCCGAATATTCCAGTATATACATGAGCTTCATCTACAACCAAGAATTTGCATGTTCTTAACAGGCGAGAAAATCTTGTCTTATGGAGAAGATGGTGGTGTATTATATCAAAGTTGGTGATCACGATCTCCGGAGTATGCTCCCCTGTAATTAATTCCCTCTCAGATTGTGAAGTATCCCCGTCAAATATGCCTACATTGAGACCCACGGCACCAGCTATCTGCGTTATTTTTGGAAGCTGATCCCTTGCCAATGCCTTGGTAGGGTACACAAATACAGCGAACACCTTTCGTTTTGTTTCTGGTCTGAGGAATGAAAAATGTTCCACACTATTTGAAATTTTCTGCACTATTGGAATACAAAAGGCCTCAGTTTTCCCAGATGAGGTTGGTGCGACAATAACGACATCATTTCCTCTTAATATCTTGACAATTGACTCCTCCTGAAACTTGTAAGGTCTTCTAATGTTTCTTTGGTTAAGGGTAGTGATGATTCCAGCTTCGATGTTAAGAAATTCAAATGCTCTACCAGCTTCTGGCTCAGGTCCTTCTATGACTTTGAGATCAACTATATAATCTCTCTTAGACATCAACACTCTCTCAAGTAATTTGTTGTCTGCCACGCCATTTTTACGGATTAATTCTTTTACCTCTGACAACGGACGAACGAGCCTTTCCCGTTCTATTACCGACTCCAAATCTTGCGCCGTGTCAACATGCCCATCATCATACATAGCAAGGAATTCCAAATAAGCTTCATCATGTTCAGCAAGAAATGGAACGATACCACAAATACTACATTTGGAGCAAACGACCATCAATCGGCCGTTGTAAATCTTATTAACATTAATTGAACTAACGTCATTACAATTAGGACATCGATAACCGATAGACACATATTCAAGATGTGTTCCCAAGATATATCTCTTGTCAAAGTGAATTAGATACAGAAGTAATGATCCCGTCATTTGCTGTAGACTAATCTTATTCTCCGCCTTTAGGTAATGAAAGATGAGCGAATTTAATCATTGATGCTTAGGCATGAACGCTTAGTATTACGCTCATTTCCTAAATTTAATGGACCACCAATTTCAGATACTGAATTTCTAATTTTAATACTAAGGCATCCAAACATCTATTATTTTGTTCAATTCCACACTGGTTCAGATATTTCTTGCAGATTCCTTGTATAGAATGAACTGCTTTCATAGGACAAATTGGTTATTGGTTCGATTTCGCGAGTGAATAAGAAATTATTTGTATTCATCTTTCACGCAGTTGTCATAGTTCACAAGCAGCTTATGGACCTTAGGGTCAATTATGTAACTACAGTAAGGAACATCTCGGTGTTCATCATAGTAATTTTTGTG
>DASQQK010000088.1:0-7443 GCA_035643435.1 Nitrososphaeraceae archaeon
GAAATTAACGGTTACATTCTATTCTTCATCTTCTTATTCATCGTCTTGGTGAGGTGGAACTTGATCAGGGGTTGGCGCTTTTTCTGGAACACAAACATCCCTACCGAGTGTTTCTAAGGTTTTTAAATTGCTTTGTGGGCCAACAACTAGCTGTCGCCGACGCATTCTGTATTCCTATTAATCCTGTAGACGCGATCATTGCTGTCGCTGCAACTAAGAAAAAAACAAGTGTCTTTCGCATAAAGCCCTAATATGGTACTAAGTATATAAGGTTACTTGGAACTCCACACTCAGAGCATAAAAGTGATAAAATATCACAAAAGATGTATTTCAAGGAGCCTAGTTAATATACCTAATATGGTAGCACCAATCAGTATTAATAGTTTGATCGTCCTATAATCTTATGTGTGAAAGTGGCCAAGACCAACAACTGGTATACTAAGGAAGCTTCCCTCCAGCAAGATCCAAATTCGCATATTCTTTTTTTAGAAAGATTCTTGTTTAAGATTGCCAAAAAATGGGTCTCAGGCAGTACATGTGAAGATGCATTATCATCGGCGAGAATTTCTAATAGCGAAGGAATATCTGCAATTCTCAATTTTCTTGGCGAAGATACCACAGATAAGAGAATGATTCAGCAAACGGTAGAGGAGTATATCATGTTGCTAGATCTTTTAGAAAGTAATTCAGTTGACGGATGTATTTCAATTAAGCCTACGCAAGTTGGATTGAAAATAGGCGTTGATTCATGCTTGTCAAATATTAAACAGATCGCTATGAAGGCTAAAAGCTTAGATAAATTCATGTGGCTAGATATAGAATCATATCCTTTTGTGGAAGATACGATATCAATTTACCTTAAGCTTATCAGGGACTACAAAGAAATCGGGGTAGCTTTACAATCCTATCTTAAAAGGAGTATGAGTGACTTATTGCATTTATTGGAACTAGATGCAAATATTAGATTGGTAAAAGGAGCATACACCGAAAATGAAGAAATTGCATTCAGATCCATGGACAAAATTAATTCCAATTTCTCAGAGATGATGAAGATGATATTTAACAGCATTGACGAACATAATACCATATTTGCAATCGCAACTCATGATCCACACCTTATTAATGAAGCGATTGAATTATCAAGGAGATTTGGTACTGACAGAAGGAAATTTGAGTTTCAATTACTAAAGGGCATCAATGACGAAATGAAGAAAAGCCTAGTAAAACAAGGATTTAGAGTCTGCGAATACATTCCCTACGGGAACCGGTGGCTTCCCTATTCGGTACGCCGAATCAAGGAAAGAAAGAGGAATTTGCTTTTGCTAGCCAGATCTCTTATACAGTCCTAGGATGGATAAATATAGCACCACACATATCATTATCATTCTCTGCCCAAAAATCTTCCCACCATGAGCCTCAATGATATTTTTTGAACATACGATCCTAAACCAGCACAAGGCTTTTCTAACGCACTGAAAACAATCTTAGTATCATTACAGTGTCTACACTGGTACTACTATACCTTTATATTTCCTACATGTTAGTTTCTGCTCTATCTATTGCTACACACCACATGATATGAAGTCGATAGTGTGACAAGACGAAGACCTAGCCACATATGGGAGGTCTAGCGCAAAAATCCTTCTTTTATCAGCATAATTTCAACATAATCGCAAATATTAAACTAGGGTTTATATGCTAGGATGGATAATAGAAATGATATGTCTGTGATATGAATGACTTTTTCTCAAAAACTAATCGAGAGCTTTTTTTGTATCAACTGAAGTGGCTAGGAGTTTTTATAGGTATAGGCTTTATTGTTATATATTTATTCGAATTTCCCCTTGATCTAATAATACTAATAATCGCATTCATTATAATCAATATTTATAAGACAAGGGTAATGCTGAAAAAACTTGGCCTTTTGAATGACAGCAATGTGAAAGATTTTAAGAGTTTCATAAGATCATTATTTAGATCACCCTCTTTATCCGCATATGGTAACACCCCAATCAGATACTACTGTATGTTATGTGGAAACGAGCACAGAGAAATTGCATGTCCTAAATGTGGTTCAAAGATGAAAAGAGCAGAATAATTTTAAGATCATCGGATTATTTTATTGTGGACAATTTTCCCTTATCTCTTACATCGTTTGGTGAAATTAGCAGGAGATATTCATAACAAGGGCAGATATGCCCTCTTCTACACCACTTTATTCCGCTACTGCTATGGATTTTGGGCAAAAGCTAATAACACCTGAAATCAGAGTATCAAAAAGATTGCATGTCAATATAGCTTATGTTGCTCTGCTTTCTTTATTCATGTTTTTGCTATTAGATACAATAAATCTTAGGGCTGCAGATACCGATACCGATGTTGCTACGGCTTCAGACTTTAGGCCATCGTTACTGCATAAATATAATGGTAATGAAATGCTGGTATTAGAGGGCGCTACATTAATTGATGGAACCGGCGCATCACCGAAAACTGACGCAGTAGTAGTTGTTTATAATGACAAAATTACTACAGTAACTAATCAAGCTAATTATCATTCGTCATTTAACGATAGCATATACCCCGCAAAAGAAAGAGTTCTTAATCTAACTGGAAAATATGTGATACCTGGACTCTTCGATGTTCATGCTCATGTCGCCGGAGTAAGAAAAAACTCCTATGATGAGACTACATCCAAAAATATGCTTGGTATGCTTCTAAATTATGGAGTTACAACGATTAGAAATCCTGGGGGTCCTACTAATGAAAGTGTGCGTCTAAGAGATGGAGTCCTTAGTGAAAATTTGAGTGGCCCTGAGATATTTACTGCTGGTAGACTTCTAAACACTCACGAATATCCAATACCATTTGTAGAAAAACAAGTTAGTAGCAAAGAGGAAGTTAGAGAGGAAATCCGAAATCAAGCAGAAGCAGGCGTAGATTTCATCAAGCTATACGTAGGATTGAAACCCGATCTAGTAAAGGTAGCAATAGATGAAGCGCATAGTCAAGGAATACAAGTTATTGGTCATCTCTATCTTACATCTTGGACTGATGCCGCTAAACTTGGGATTGATTTCTTAACTCATGGAGTTCCCGTATCTCCTTTCTTGCTCCCTGAATATGAGCAGAGAATCTTTAATCGTACTGGTGGAGGTCCATTCGATCATTCGTTATGGCTGGATCTGGTGGACCTTAATAGCATTGAGATCAGAAATATGATAGAAAGCTTGGTCGAGAACCAGATACCAGTGGATCCTACTCTGAGCATCTATGAAGCAATTTTTAAACGAGGTCTTCCCGATCCTCAAAATGAACAGCGATGGAATAAAGTTCTACAGCTAACAAAGATGATGCACGAAAAAGGAGTGAAAATTCTTGCAGGTACAGATATACCGAACTTTGAGCTGATTCCAGGAGAAAGTCTGCACCATGAGCTAGAACTGTTAGTTGATGCAGGTATAAATACTTCAGACGTTATTAGAATTGCTACCAGGAATGGTGCTGAGGCTCTTGATTTGATGGATCAGACAGGTACCATAGAGCCTGGCAAACAAGCGGATATATTAATTCTGTCATCAAATCCTGTTGAAGATATAGAAAATACTAAGCAGATTGAGAAAGTCATTTCCAATGGTGTGATTATAGAAAGGCAAAATACAAAATGAAAGATTGAACAAGATTATCTAGACTATCGCTTGCAAGAAATAAGATAAAGCCACTAGCTCATCCTATGCTGCTGCCGCTACCTCATTATCAAGTTCAACTTCAAGTTCAAGGAATTATAAGAGAGAATATATGATTAGTATCTTGATTAATGCCACCAGCAAGTGACAGCGTACATATCTTAATTGCTGGTGGTGGATACGCCGGTATTCAAGCCGCTCTAGGTCTGGAACGACTTCTTAAAGAGAATTATTCAAAGATTCAGTTAATTGATAAAAATACATATCATACATTACTACCAAGCTTGCCAGAGATCTTGTCGAAACGTGGATTCTCAATTATCTACTATAAAGATATTATTCAGGGTAAAAAAATCGATTTTATTCAAGCTAATGTCGTTGATATCAATCTAGATAAAAAACTAGTCTTTACTAGTCATCCCTCTTATCAGTTAGGATATGATTTCTTAGTTCTGTCATTAGGTAGCAGACCATTCTTGCCAAATATTCCTGGCCTTAGAGAATATTCATTTCAATTCAACAGTATAGAAGATGCAAAAAAAATTGCCGAAAGGCTATCAGCAAGGGATATGGTGAATCCAACAGAAAACATAAACATAATCATCGGAGGTGGTGGAGCAACTGGAGTTGAAATCGCTGGTGAAATTGCATCATTACTTAAGAAGAGAAATCCACAACATAGTAACATTAAAGTTATACTTATATCACCAGATTTATTAATAGGCTTTCCCACTAGTATTAAGAACTGGGTGCGCGCATATCTCGAGGCTTTGAATGTCAAATTACTACTAGGCAATGATTATTATATTACTGAAATCAAATCAGACTTGGTATACCTTAGGAATGGTAAAACTATAAGAACTACAATGCTCATTTGGGCAGGTGGAGTTACTGCTTTACATCTGCCTCAACAAATTGGCCTCGAAACAGGCTACAACGGAAGAGTAATAGTAAATAAGTTTTTACAAGCCAAGGGACAAATGAATGTATTCGTATTGGGTGATGCTGCACTTGTACTTAACAACAAAGGAGAACCAGTACCAACAACGGCATATTTTGCAGAACAACATGGAAAGATTGCAGCACAAAATATTTATTCCATGATAAAAGAACGAGGACGTACGATGAAAGAATACAAAGTTGAAAGTCGCTCATTAGATAACTTCGCAATTTCGATAGGCTCTGATTTGGCAGTTTCAAGGATAAGGGGACTAGATCTATATGGGTACTCTGCGAGCCAAGTGAAGAAACTGATCAAAATGAAATATTTAAGGGATATTAAAAAGTAATAATACAGAGTAACCAGATCAAGCGGTTTGATCTAGTCCTAGATAGATCGAATCAAACACAAAAGTGCGATAACAATAGTAATACAACATCATAAGCAAAATACTCTTGAATTTATCATTCTTGATACTAACAGAGATGTGGCAGCCAAAAGGATACGGACGATTAGGCAGACGGCCTGACTTCTTGCAGATAGAAAAGAAAGATCTGGTCGGGAGATGAAAAGGAGGAACGACTATGGCAGAATTACAACTGGCATGAAATGTCCATAGCTGAAGCAGAAGCATTTTATGAGTTGGCAAAGATTATTACGGAAATTATGTATGAAATAGACAAATGCAAATAGTAACTAAGACTATTTTTCTAAGATCTAAAGGTGAAGGAGACATGATCGATATCACTCCAGAAACTTCCAAAATACTCACCCAGTCGAAACTTAGAGATGGTATCATTACTATCTTTGTCTCTGGATCAACGGCGGCCGTAACAACAATCGAATATGAACCGGGATTAAAACAAGATTTTCCTAGTATGTTGTCTAGAATAGCCCCAAGAAACATGGAGTATCAGCATGAAAATATGTGGCATGATGGTAATGGACACTCTCATGTGAGAGCATCCCTGATAGGTCCAAGTCTGACTGTTCCATTCAAGGACAGTACTCTGATGTTAGGAACTTGGCAACAGATAGTAATCCTAGAGATGGATATTAATAAAAGAGAACGAAATGTGATAGTCCAGATAGTAGGAGAATAATGTCCTTCCAAATTTTGTATTTTGCCTAACGTCGTCGTAAACCAAACGGTTTATGAATTAGTGTTACTAATTAAGGTTGTATACAAATAATGGCTAACTCACATGATTTAGAAAGTATTGCAGATAGTTTTAGTAAACCAAAGAAAAAGTTGTTGTATTATCTTAAAGTCATGCAACAAGCAGGATTAAAGGACCTAGCTTCAGCAATGAAGATTTCAAGAATGGCAGTCCACAAACATCTTTCGTTATTACAGCAAAGAGGCCTAGTCGAAGCAGTTGAGTATAGAGGATCTGTAGGTAGACCAAAAATGATTTACCAACTGACAAGTCAAAGCAAGACAATTTTCCCAAAATCATATAGCGCCATAGCAACACAAGCCCTCGATTTTATCGAGAGAAATATGGGTAAGGAAGGCGTTGAGAAGGTTCTGCGAGAGCGTCAGAGTGAACTCTTCGATCAATACTTCAAGCGCCTTAAGAATAGAGATTTTAACATGCAGGTTGCGGAATTAGCAAAAATTCGAGATGAGGAAGGGTACATGGCCGAGGTTAAGAAGATAACCTCCAAGAGTAGCAAGTACGTATTATTGGAATATAACTGCCCAATCATACACATCGCCGAAAAACATTGGGAGGCGTGTTCAATCGAAACTGAATTATTTGAAAAACTTCTCAATGCAAAGATTGAGACAACCCATAGAGCCGCCAAGGGCGACGCAGTATGCAAGTTTGTGATTAAAGAAAAGAAAGAAGATTTTCTCTAGAATCGCTTTACTGGATCAAAGCAAAACAATACATCTGGGATGTGTACGAACGATTTAATCTATTATTTTGTACAATTTGTAAACGCAGTTATTTATAAATGTGTGATTCCAATCATATATGTTATGAATTGTATTATCAAACCTCAAGCTCAGATTTTAAAACGAGGGCAACGAGACAATCCTGCTAAACCAGTAAATGTTTTAGGTGTAGCTGGTAGTATGCGAAAAGGATCCTTCAGTACGCATACTCTAAAGTTGGTGCTAGCGGAAGTAAAACGATACGGATCTGATTCCCGAGTACTAGAGTTGCGAGAAGTAAGATTGCCCATATATGATCCGAGTAGATCCATTCCAGAAGAATTGTATCGAGATGTTAACGGTATTCGGGAAAATGTTTTAGATTCAGTTGCGGAGGCACTTAATTGGGCTGATGCTTTTGTCTTGGCTTCTCCAGATTATCATGGATCTATGTCTGGAGCAATGAAAAACTTTCTCGATTATTTCTGGGAAGAATTTGCAGGGAAAACCTTTGGGTATATTATAGCATCTCATGAAAAAGGATTAACTGTTGCAGATCAGATGCGTACATCGATTCGTCAATGCTACGGGTGGAGTATGCCCTATAATATATCAATTAATGGGGCCAGTGACTTTAATTCAGCGGGAAAGCCAGCTGATAACACATTAGCTAGTAGGATAAAAATGCTAGCACGTGACTTGGTGACTTATGGAACCCTAATTAGATCACAGTTTTTGCGGGATGTTATGAATAATGAAATATCAGATAGCTATGCCTCTCGTTATAAGGAATACTATAACTAGTTTTGAATCCATCATCCTTTTTCACAGCCATATTTCATTTTACTTTAAATTCAGCCTAGAGTTATCTTTAGCTGGCAGTTGTCAAGTCTGGTTTATACTTGTAAAGCTTATCCTAACTGAGATAACCGAGC
>DASQQK010000089.1:0-2889 GCA_035643435.1 Nitrososphaeraceae archaeon
TGCAAAAAGAATTCGAATTAAAGAGAGGAATTTAAAGCGACTTGAAGAATTAAGACAATTGACAACAGAGAGAAGGTATATCTGCTACATGTAACAGGAACTAGAAGAAGTATTTAGCAGCCATTTATTTCAGATCTTCAACGCAGAAAAGCTACATGTTTAGCCTATGAGTAAGTATTTGGTGATAGATGCTGATCAAGACATATCAGGATTATTCTAAGTCAGTATGGACCTTCCTGGAAGGAAGAGCTGGCAATGTCAATCAACTGACTTCGTCAAGCTCTCATGTTTCAGTAGACTTTCTCTCCAAGTACTTTCGGTATTCTTTAGTCCGAAATTTACAGCATAATCAATTATGGAGGGCTTAAGAGTCAAACCCTTGATCACTTTCTTGCTTGTTTTCAATAACTGTCTACTTTTTCTTTGTTCTTCTTTCAACCTTAAAGCTTTTCGTAGACTAGTCTACAAAAAGATCTCAGCGGTCTCAGTTAATGAGAAGAACCTCATTGCCTAAATCATACAGGTTACAGCCTTCATATGATATACCTCTTATCCATGCGATAGGATACCGATGAAGAACATGTTGATACCATGAAGCTATAAGTGTTAACAAAACATTCTAGCTATTCTTCGACTTCGTCATTATAAAAGAAGATGTGTGTGATTTATCTGCGGGTCCAATTCCATCAAATCCAAATAAACAAAATAGAAATAGTTCCTACATTAATGAAGAGCAAAAGTTATGCGATAATAGCGGCAATAGCAACTCTGTTAGTCGTAACAACAGCAGCAATCTCTTTGGGAACACCAGAGAATGCATTAGCATACAAGAAGAACCAGGCAGCATCTCAAACAAGTGCTTGTGGAAACGGTGAAATTCTGACTAATGTAGGATGCCAGAACACAGATTCGCAGATTCAAGGAGATGAGAACGCAGTTGCATTAACAGCACAGCAGACATTCCCAGAGGTGAAACCTACTCCTACACCACCACCACCAAAGAAAGCTACCCTGAATGTAATCAAAGAGGTAGAATGTAGTGAGACAGTACAAACTGAGTTTCCGGATTTATGTGTTCCAAGCGCTTTTACAATGAACGTAGCCGGTAATGACCCAGATCCTAGCTCATTTCTTGGTTCTGATACAGGTACTCTTGTATCGCTTAAGGCTGGACCCTATGAAGTAATTGAAACAGCAGCATTGCCTGATGAAATTGAGCTTATAGTAGGCGTCTCACCAGATTGTGAAGGTGATATAAAAGCCGGACAAGAGCTTACATGTACATTTACGAATTCACTAGACATAGTACCGCCAGAGACGGCTACTCTTAACGTAATCAAAGAGGTTATCTGTCCAGAAGGTTTTGAAGATGTATGTCCATCACCAGACGAGTTTACCATTAACGTAGCTGGCAACAACCCCATCCCTAACTCATTTCCAGGATCAGCAATGGGGACTGCAGTATCGCTAGAACCAGGAATGTATGAAGTCACTGAAATAGCACCTGCAACACCAGCAGGATTGATAGCTCTGCCTCCAGTATTCTCTTCCGATTGCACCGGAGATATACAAGCTGGACAGGAGCTCTCTTGTAGTATAACAAATCAGTTTATTTCTGATACCATAGTTGTTGGTGATGGTCCAGTAGCTCTTGAGTTTAGTCCAGCTACTAATAACATCTATGTAGCCAATGAAGACTCAGACACCGTAACAGTAATAGATTCCAATGATATGGTTGCAGATACCATAAATGTTGGTAATGCTCCAAGAGCTCTTGAATATAGTGAGACTACTGGTAATATCTATGTAGCAAATACTGACTCAGACACCATAACTGTAATAGATTCCACTGATTCGGTTGTAGATACCATAACTGTTGGTACAGCTCCAGTAGCTCTTGAGTTTAGTCCAGCTACTAATAACATCTATGTAGCCAATCTTGGCTCAGACACCGTATCAGTAATAGATTCCAATGATATGGTTGCAGATACCATAAATGTTGGTAATGCTCCAAGAGCCCTTGAATATAGTGAGACTACTGGTAATATCTATGTAGCAAATACTGACTCAGACACCGTAACTGTAATAGATTCCAATGATATGTTTGTAGGTATCATACATGTTGATGATGGTCCAACAGCTCTTGAATATAGTGAGACTACTGGTAATATCTATGTAGCAAATGGAGGCTCAGCCACTATAACCATTATACCCCCCTAATGCCCGCTTCGGTCTTGAGTGGCGTCAGGAAACTACAAAATTTGCTGACGTTAGAAGGCTTTGTTCCTAAATTTATTTTTTAATGCCGAAACTGTACTTCTCTTTCAACTTCTCGTACTGATCTACAATCTCCTCGTCTTCTATCCTTCCTGTCTAGGAATAGTACCTGCATTCTGGGATACACTGCTCGGCTGTACAACCATATCCGTCATATCCATCTGCATCACGCATATATGCGCTGGATTCATGAAAGTACCAAACACTTTCCTTTCTTGATACCTTTCTTAAGGGCACACTTAGACGTTGTCTCAGGTAAAAACCATGCTTTCTGGGTGACCTCTTTCATCTCATCCTCTAATGTGGGTTCCCTTCCAAGCTTCTCCCACTTTTCAGTCCTTTGCAGTCTATACCTTGTAAACTTGGCCTCCAATTTTGCGTCAGACTCGGCTTCGTGTCTTCTTGATGCTACCTTGTCTAGTCTGGCGGTAGATTAGCTAGCGATCTGTTCTTGTTCATATTCTTGTAGTTCCCTATCCGCTAATAGCCTTAGTTTCAAAAAAATAGTTCATTTTTGGTGGCTGTCTTCTAGGCTTTAAAAGTGCTTTCTGTACCGGAATCTTGCTTAGAACACGACTACTTTTCAACACATTTGTTGTCCTTATGCTCCCC
>DASQQK010000090.1:0-3459 GCA_035643435.1 Nitrososphaeraceae archaeon
TTCTTTCTTTTATTTGTAATCTGTTGTGTAGTGCAGCTCTAGGCATTAAATTATTGCAGTTATTGTATTTATTTACATTCGTACTGATAAATATATTGCAAATAGACCTAGAGATCAGAGGTCATGGCGCATAGTACTTACTGTCTGAACAATCTTGACACTGTTACTGCCTAAACTGTCTGAACAATGTCTAGGTGATTCCACTTTCAATCCTATTGTAGTTCAATTCAAACTGTATTGCAGCTAGCTCTGCCATCTAAGTCGAAATGTCGTCTAATCAAAGAGAGGAAGAAATCAATAAAGTAGTGGTTAAAGGGTTATTTACCAATGTATACGATAAAAGAAATGTGGATGCGATTGACCTTTGTTGCACCAGACGATCTATTTCCCGACTTAAAACATGATATAAAACATATCATTGCTGAAGGTGAATCTATAGCAGTATTTAATAAATGGAAGAGTAGAAAGGGAAATTTATTGGTGGCTTCTTTTCTTAGAATGGAGAATAGACAAATTACAAAATGGGATGAGATACCCTTTTTTTCCAAAGAAATAGAACGGATATTTGAAAAGGAATTTCCAGAAATTATGCAAGGATATTCATCACAGATGTAGCAGCCTATAGTCGTGCCATTGGAAGACATAAGCTGAGTGCCAGTCTTACTAATAGGTGAGATCTTGCTAGGGAATTATTGTAATGCCTAGATCATAAATCACGTAGATAATGCCACATGTCAATGTAACTATCAAGGAACTATAACTTATAAATGATGTACTTTACGAATTTATAAAGAATAAAAATAAAATGATATTTCTTTTATGGCTGTATTTTAGCTACCTCCACATAGACTTTAACTTGTGCTTGATCAACCAATAAAGGAGTCACTGTCTCTCTAATTTGAGATGCTTCAGGACTATTATAATGCTTGTCATACGCTGCTCTGTTAGCCCATAATTCATCGAGCACCAATTCATTGGGGTTTTCTGTTGATGAATATATGTCATACCCGATATTCCCTTGCTTCTTTCTTGCTAGCTCTGCGAGGGGAATAAGACTATTTAATATCTCCTGTTTCTTTCCCTCCTTTGCTTCCATTGTTATTATTGCTCTAGTTATATTTCCAGCTGCACCTGTTATTGATTCGTTGCCAGTGGTAGATGTCATATTATTGTCGGCAGCAGATGATATGTTACTAGCTTGAGCATATGTTGATGCTGCGGAGGTTATTGATGCGAGTACAAGTCCAACCCCAACAACCATTAATGAGGAGACCATATGTGCTATATCCTTAGTTGGTTTTTTCATCAAAAATATCGTATGTATATGTATGTTTTAAGAGTTACGATCAAAAAAAAGTGGACTAGGCTCAATGCATTATACTGCATTTATACTATTGTTACGATATATTTCTTGTGGAGTAGCTGCATAGTGCAAGATCTCTTAAATAGAATATTAGTGAGTGAGTATATGTTTACTTGTGATGCAACATCTCAATATCTTAATTGTGCTAACCGGAATTGTTTCTGTAGTAATAGCAGCAACTGCTACCTCATTAACACTTCAAGGTGCAATAGCTAGCAGTGATAGTGACAATAATAGCAGCAACTCAAATGTTACTTTAGGTAATCTAATAGCTGCTGCTCAAGGTATTGATGAAACATACCATGCAATAAATGATACCTACGCTTTAGTGTCATATTTGGACAGCATAACACTAATGCCTCCAAATGCTCCTACTATAAATGCTACAGAGTCGGGAAATTCCACAGTTCATTTTCTACCTAACGGTATTACTCTTGTCCAAGGTCAAGGCCTTCTCGTAACTCGGGAGGTCGGTGATGGCATAGAAGAAAATGCAACTACTTACTTTGTTTCAGTTGGTTCTACAAATCCTAATGGGACAGGAAGCAGAATTGGAGTTGTAGGGACAGGAAGCAGAATTGGAGTTGTGTATTATACCACAAATTCCACTGGGGACATAGCGTTTCTTGACAACATGGTAGGAATATACCAAGCTGAGACCTCCCAGGAGGGAGTTACCAGCAGAGTGTGGGAATGGAAGGGGGGTGGGATGCTTCCATTTGAGACTGGTAGTAGGACTCCTCTTACTGCAATGATCAACAGCGCGCCAGAGGAAGAACAAACGATAAGCACTACGAATAATACATCTAACAATGTTTCAAATGCTCTTCTAAGCAGCAAATTGCTCTCATTTGGAAAAGGTGAAAGGACAAGCTATACCCCAATCAATAGTACCTACGCCGAGATATCAGTTATGAGCAACACAATAATAATGCCTCCAAATGATACTACTACGACTATAGATGTAACAGAGAAAGGAAATCTCTCATTCAATATTCAACCTAATGGTATTGCTCTTGCTCAAGGACAAGTCTTTCTTGTGACTCTGGATGATGATGGGACAGCACAAAAAGAAAATGCAACTGTTACCATTGCCGAAATTAATAGAATAGAGCCAGATGGTATAGGCAGTGCAACTGGTGTTGCATTTTATAAGACAAACTCTACTGGTCAACTAGCATTTCTCGATAACATGATAGGAATATACCAACGTGAAATTACTCCGGAGGGTACTACCATTAGAACATGGGAATGGAATGGGGGGTAGACCATTTTACATTTGAGAATACTCTTCACCACTTCCAGTAGTGTCAGAAAGGCATCCAACGTAACATCATTAACACGATGTGTGTTCTTGCTCTAATTTCATCTTGAGTAAAAGAAAATACTCCTTACGTTCGCCGTGACTGATGTTTCACAAAATGATAAAGCGATACTATCAAGGGTAGGGTATTGTTTGCTTAGATTATGCTGAATTCTCTAGGTTTGATTTATGTATTAGTCATCATCATCGTCTGGACCGTTAACTCCGTGAGCTACGTTAGAAGTAAATTCCCCATTGTTATCTGGACCCGTTGCACAGTCTCTTGCACTATTTTCTTTTTTACAGTCTTCCATATAACCTTGGTTTGAATTTGCTGCATGTACCGCGGGATTTGCATGATCAAGATTTGCTTTGGCGTTGGCTGAAGCTGCAAAACTGTTTGCTGAGATGGTTACCATTGCCGTAATTGAGGTGATCATGAGAAGGGACATTCCTCGATTCATTAGCGCACGCGGGGCAGAGGTACTTAAAAAAGTATTAAAAAAGAGATTCACCTAATTCAATACGAGATATGTTCCGAATCCAGCCGTCATGTCAGCATTCACGCGATCCTTGTTTCGTGCTGGAAGTGTTATCATAAAACAATCAATATTAGAGGAGCAGCGTACAATCCAGTCCGATTTCACCTACTATTTCCATTCCTAAATTTTCAAAATACCTTTCGGATATTTGTTCTGTGTTCAAATCATAGCAAGCATAACAGTAATCTCATGGACTCTGCTTCTGTGTGTGATATTGAGGAGTATTATGATTATGAGAATAAATCATTGGA
>DASQQK010000091.1:0-4031 GCA_035643435.1 Nitrososphaeraceae archaeon
TAAACCAGTAAGCATAAGTTCTCTAACCTGCATATCCAGTTAGATATTTGTACATATTCAGATTGAACTTCTTGGTTCTGAAGTACTGTCCTATTCTGGTTCTAAATTCTGTAAAAGACTGATAGTATGTTAATACCAATAGATCGTCTTTAGATATATTCCAGCATTCTTCCAGTACCATGAACTCAGGTGATGCTGTTGGAAGATAGACTGGAATCAGACTATCCTTATGTTCTTCAAAGTACTCTTTTACTTTACTAGATTTATGATGCTGAGGGGCCTTATCTAAGAATAAATAACATCTTGGAAACTTGTGATGTATCTCCTTTAGAAATTCATAGAATGTGTCTCCATTGAAATGATGGTACTGTCTAAATAACTGTCTTCCATCCAGACTGATAGCACCAAAAAGACATGAATGCTGATGTGACCCTGTTATTCTAACTACTGGTCTTGCAGTTCTGAATATCCACACCTTTCTAATGATGGAATCAAAGAAGAAGAATGATTCATCCATTGATACTGCTGCAAATCCGTTGGGTAGACTATCTAAAACCACCTTTGCTCTTTTTTAAATTCCTTTTTCTCCTTAGTTGAGGCAGTGTTTACATGCACTCTTCTTGGTACTTTCTGTTTGAAACCCCATTTATGTAGTAATCTGTAAACGTGGGTATAGTGATGGTGTATTCCTGATTCCCTTACTATGAGTTCATTTACTTGTTTGGTAGTCCATCCTTGTCTACTTTCCATCAACGTCTTTCTTATTCTTGCAGATACTTCTAAAGGAATCTGTGGTATTCTTCCACTCTTTGGTTTGTTCTGCAGTCCTTCAATGCCTTCCCTATTATGCCTTTGAAGCCAGTAAGATGCCCATGGTCTACTCCTATGTAATCCTTTTGCTACATGAGCTGGGAGTTCTTTGTCATTTACGACTCTGATAACAAGGAGTAGCCGTTCCTTTATCTTAGCATTTGGTTCCCTTTTGTACAGCTCGACTAATTTACTTCCTGAGACTGTCAAACAGAATCAAGAATGATATGGCCGCAAATAGCTTTTCCTGTCTACTATATGCTACTCATTAGTCAAATTTAGTTAGAGAATATCTGCTATCCGGTTTAGATGCAAACTCCAGTATTAAGATATGCTGATTATTATTTAGTATTGAGTGAGTTATATATGATTTGTTGAATAGATATTTTACCACTACTAATTCTATTCATAAAAATCATATGTATATCTATACTACGATTTACATCCATAGTCAAGCCTGGACACGTAAAATAGAAGAAAGAACCGTCTCCCCAGTCCGTTCCAACTAGCAGACAATCCTATGTCGGAAATGCTCACTTAGGAGACAGTTCCCTATTCATAGGGAATTTAAGATATTTAAGAATTTTGAATCCGTTATTTAGTTATCTGTTATATTCTACTAAGAATTTGTTTATATGTCGTAGGTAATTCAAAATATTACAACAAAGCTATATATAGTCTCCTGTTGGGAAGACCACATGCAGGGAATAGATCAAGATCAACTGTTGCGTGTCTTAGAATCATTGGATATAGTAGATGATGGTAATGGTATCAACGTCGGCCCAGTTTTTATTCCTATCTTAGTTATTTTTGGTGCTGGCGATGAAGTGCGCGGTCCTGAAAATTAAGTTCTGATTACAGAAATACAAAGCGGCGGATTCATACCACTAGTGACCGTCGGGCCGTAGCCTCACAATTTTATGTCTTTATGGAAATTAACGCATGGCCAAACACTCTTCTTCGGACCATTCTCGCTTGAATGGCATAATCTTCTTAGTATGCGGCAGCTCATCCCACCATCCAATAAGACTATGACATCTGCTGCACCGAAGCTCTGTTCTTGAATCGCTTATCTTGAAAAAATCTAGAGTCTTTGATTTGGTGCTCCATCGACTACAATTGCAATCTTCAGTCCAATGCAATTCGCTATATTATAGGCAACATAAGATATTACATGATGCGATCTATTGGACTATTAGAATTGTATTGAGATCATTACTAATAGATATAATAGTATTATGTAGGCCTCTAGATTGTACTAGCGTTCAATAGAGACTATGGGGGCTGGCCAAAAATAAAAGGTGAATGCTATATCTTCTCTCTTATGACTATGGTGTTAGTCCTCTTCATTATTATATACGAAAGTCATTGAACATCAATACACTATCTTTTTATGGATCTACATATTGTAAGATGATACCATGTACAAACATCTAATCATGGCGTCAGTCGCAGTGAGTCTTTTGCTTGCAGCTGCAATAGTGTCTACACTACCATTGCAATCTGTCTCTGCTAAGATTACCGAAAGCTGTACTAATCGTGGTGGGCACGAAAGCGAAGGGAGTTGCAATGGCAATACTGATAAAAACGGAAAAGAATGTTCAGCCAAAAATCCAGCCGGTAAAGAACCTGGCGGACACAATCCCTGCTAATCAATCCCATTTTTTTTATTTTCTCTTTTACCAAATACCCTCTTGAGGTGAGGGAACGGGGTAATGTATTTTCATCACATATATCTGTCCTCGTCTGGGAATAGACCATAAATTCATTTTTATTTTTATAATTCAGATCTTGCAGATTCAATGTCTCTTTCATGTTATCTGTATAGCTCATCCCACCAGTGATGATTTCTCTTTATAGTATATCCAAATTGCGACCGACTAAATCCAAATATGGAAAAGACTGCCTCAGCAGAGTCAAACATCATTTCAAGATATTTCTCTTTATCATAATTCTCAGAAGAGATTAGTTTGGCAGGAACTATTCTCTGCAATGGATCAGCATGGTTTGAGTCCGAATAGACATACTGAATATCATCTCCGCGGTTTGCAGTAATGCCAGAAATGTTTAGTCTAATAGCTGCTGCAACATGTGTGAATAGGCTTCTATATTTTTCTAGATCCTGTCGTAGTAATTTGGAGATAACAAGATCGTTTACCTGAATTTCTCTATTCATGAGCTTATCAATACTATGAGTAATATGCTGTAATGCATTTTCGTAACCCGTAGTTAACACCTCTTCAGCGCTATTGCAATCAAATAGATTGGATAATAGAGCTGTCTGAAACTCTTTTAGAAATGCCGGCGAATCATGTCTTCTTGTATCTATGCCTCGAGTTATCAACTGATTGTCGTATGTGATTCCATAATAGTGCTTTCGCGCCTCTAGCTTTTCATCAGCTTCTATGTATAGTAATACTAGAAATTTATAGTGAAATTCCAGAGTCATATCTAGTCCTGTCTCTGATAAGAACATTCATCATCTCCTCATGATCCGCTTTTGTTGCATC
This sequence comes from Nitrososphaeraceae archaeon, assembly GCA_035643435.1. Taxonomy (GTDB): domain Archaea; phylum Thermoproteota; class Nitrososphaeria; order Nitrososphaerales; family Nitrososphaeraceae; genus TH5896. The sequence goes on from DASQQK010000091.1 coordinate 3,321, forward strand.
TTTTTTCTTCAAGAAAATAGCATCCGTATCAGCATAAATTAGATCGAATCCCGAACTCTGAACAATATCTTTAGTTTTCAGTAGTATCTCCCTTGATAGTCTGTTGATCTCTTCGAAAACACGTACGTTGCTATATCTGTTCCAGATTGAACCAGATGTACCATATAGACACACTAGAATTTGCTTCAGTGTCTCTAAACGTACCTCACAGTCATGATAGAGAGAACTATCTGGATGAATCTCTTGAAGTTGTTTTTTCAAAATGTACACGTCGCGATACCAATTCTTCTATGATTGAGGGGAGTAGAGCAGTTTGATTTCGGGTTACGGTTGGGGCTACAGTTTCATAACTGATATTATGATTCAAAATTAGGTTGGCGTATTCATCATTTAAATCTAAAACTGCAACATTTTCGTGTAGACCAATCTCGGGTGAAACGATCATACCTGCTTTATCGAACTCGACAATATCTTCTAATGTTCTCATTTGTTCATGGTGTTTTGATATCGTCTTTGTTCTCACTGGAATTACAAACCCTCTCTGAATTAGATCACAAGTGATTCGGCTTTCAATTAAGAGATGAACGCAGGATCGGATATGCTATCAAATACTAGAGTTTCGGTGTGATCATCAGTTCTCACGGCAATTTTAGGTTGTAAATTATTATCAGGAATGTCGATATACATAATTGAGAACGGAGGAGCTGCGAT
>DASQQK010000092.1:0-2554 GCA_035643435.1 Nitrososphaeraceae archaeon
GTTCGCTCGATTGATGTCGTCACTCATTACCGCAATTTCGACGATTACTGGTTACCATTTTTGGGTGGCCAAGGTCCAGCTCCCGGTTATGCCATGTCACTTTCTGAAGAAAAGAGGGTTGTCCTGAGAGAACATATTAGCAAAACGCTGCCCCTCTCCTCAGATGGTTCGATTCAGCTCATGGCTCGTGCCTGGGCCGTACGTGGAGAACATAAGGGCTAGAGATGCCTGTGTTATAATTCAATCATAGTGAGATTTTGGTAAGAGTAAAGTGGATTTGTGTGTATTGCCTGCTCTTCTTACCAAGGTGTTCTCTGGAGTACATGTATTATGGTACATCTACCAGTTTCGCACATTCGGCAGATGCCATTAATGTTACTGGTCACGTCATCTGTCTGTCAGATAACGGATGTTGACGTAGCTGAAGCAGAAGAGGCAGGTGACACAACGATGATGACCAATCAGACTGCAGATGACTGCTCATATGTAAGCGTTCTCTTGCACCCACGCCCATATTCATTTAAAAGATAATGAGTAGAATTCTTACTAAACGTTATGTACTCGTTCTAAGTCAAACATATAGGCTCGACAAACTTGATCATCAGGACTTCCCTTTATTTGCAATCAAAACTACTCCAGTCATTATTATCACGGCAGCGATTATTATCTGTGGAGTAATAGCTTCACTAAGTATCGCCCATCCCAAAATAACAGCTACAACTGGACTTACATAGGCAAAAGTGTTAGCCAATGATGCTGATGTATTTCTGAGAACCCAGAAAAATCCAGCCCACCCTACTGAACCTACAGTAATGAGATAGATGAGTGAAGTCATGGATGACGTAGAAATTGCGGATATATGAAAATTCTGTAGCTCACCTATTGCAATACTCAATAGAATTAGAAAAATTCCACCCACAAATAACATCATACCAATTGAAACCAGTACGTTAGTTGGGAGATCGGCTTTAGATGAATACAACGACCCGGCTGACCAGCTGATTGCAGCTATTACTAATGCGATTATTCCACCAAATTCAAATTTCATATTTGGAGAATCTATATCTGTAAATTGGGCCGCAAGAGAAGGAAATATCAATACAACAAAGCCTATAGTACCCGTAATAACTCCAAGCAAGGTAAACTTGTTGAGCTTTTCTTTATACACCATCTTCCCAAGTAGTAACACCCAAATCGGAACTGTCGAAAATAAGAGTGCAGTAACACTAGACGAAAGATATTGCTCACCCCATGCCAATAGTCCCTGTCCACCAAGTATCAACGCACACCCTACAATTGTTGCTTCCTTCCAGTGTTTCTTGTTTAGTATCGATACAAGTTTGTACCGATATCCGACTTGAACATTTTGATTTTGATTGGTCCCAGTGTTATTGTTTTGCGAAGGAATTAGAATGTATACTAGCATTAGAAGCGCACCAGATGATACATACCTTATTCCAGACATTAAAAATGGAGGGATAGTATCTATCGCGATTTTTATTGTGATATATGTGGATCCTATAATTACCCAAAGTAATAATAACACCAACCAAACTCTTAGCTTACCCATAGATCGATACCCTTGGTTTTTTGACCTTCGCCTGATATTAATAAATCCTAGGCATACTTCAATACTTCAGGTAAGTTATCGGTGCTATGTCCATATATGATGTCACTAGGACTCCCCGAGGTTGTCGCTATTCCATGACCTTGTGCCACATTCAAAGCGATTGTCAAGGGAATAAAATACAGAAGACAGAAACGACCGTTAATTCACTTGGAGCAGTTCTTTTTCATAATAATTAGTCTAATGCGCCAAAAGAAATAGATTTGTGACTCTGGTCAAGCCAACTATCGCGTCTAGTACGTGTTACACTTTATACTTATCTATGGCGGGAAAAGCACTTACATCATTTATCTTAAATATCTCTCCCTCAGGCATTGGCATATTAATTTTCTGCATCGCTGGACGTACCCTGTTATTTAGAAAATTGTTTAGATGCTCTTCTGATTCCCAGATATCAGCTACGCAAAAGTTGCCTGAGTCATCAAACGCAGCCGCGTGAAGAGCTTCTCCTTCTGGATGCTTATGTTCCCAGTCCACTTCTTTCCTTAATTCTTCATACATTTGCTTTGTTATCGCATTTGTTTTGAAAATACCCAAAATGGCCATTATATCGCTTACTCTAATTAACTTTTAGTAAGAGATTTAATACACCATGGTGGCAAGAAGCCTTAGCCCTTAATGCCACCACCAACAATGACCTCGTAACAGCAACTTCATTATCTTCGCCAATGTCTACCATTATGCTAAAAGGGGAACCTGTCCTGGTTACAAACTCAAGCACATTGGAGAACCAACTGCGATGGCTATGGCCATATTCGCTTCAACACGTTGTACTGATATAATATGACTGAAATCATGACAGGAAACATGACAAGAAACGTGACAGAATCAGGCAGTGGAAATATGACTGTGGATTATTTCTATTTAGTTTATCTGAATTGGGTGAAAAAAGGCTGCCAAACAAATCTTATAAATGTCTGTTACCAT
>DASQQK010000093.1:0-31594 GCA_035643435.1 Nitrososphaeraceae archaeon
CCCAAATACCCAGTCGTCCAGGGGCATCGACTTCTCCCCAGACTTTTATACCTTGAAATGTTCCAACAACGCTGCGCTTTGACTTAAAATCGGGGTCAATTGGTCCTTCAACTTTAGAATAGCCCGTTCCGCTGCCCGTTAAAGATACTGTTGTGGCACCACTTCCAGATGTGGGAACATTCTTTTCTACACTTTGTGTTACCTGGGGTGGGGGGGCGGCAACAGATGCTGAAGATGGTTGCTGCGTCATAGCCTTGCTAGAGGAGACGGGTTTTGATGACACCATTTGACCTGGCAAAGTCTTTTGCCTTTTTACCGGACACAACTGATTATGTACGTCTATCATGCTCTCAAGGGTATTTGGATTCTCATGAAGCAATTGAGATCCACAATCTCCACAAACATATTCTTTAGTAGTTATTGGCACAGATCTATATTCTCACATGTCATTAATCAACATTTGGTGAGTGCATCTGTTGCACAGCTGCAGAAATAGTGAGCGTGCAAGGAGTGAGACAGTAGAAAGATAATATTCAGCATACTCTGATCGGAACTTACGATGTCTGGTCTGGGCAAAACATACTGGCCCGAAATAATCTCTACGCTAAGAAGTATCATTCCCATATACAATAGAGTAAATAGAGTGATCTCACTTGGCAGAGACGCCGACTACAGAAGGATATGTTTAAATGAACAGCTAAAACTTGGGGATAGGGTGTTGGATGCAGGTTCTGGCTTCGGTAATATGTCTAGGTTGGCTGCAATTGAAATGCATGGGAATTTGGAAGTAATTTTGTATGACCCAATAATTGAAATGCTTGAAATTGGGAGGTCACTTGGCGATAAGTCATATACGAATATTGAATTATCTTCAGGCATTTTTGAATATTTACCCTTTAAAGATAATGTTTTTGATGCAGTCTTATGTGGATATTCATTGAGAGATGCTATTCATCTTAAAGATGCTCTAGCAGAATTTCATCGCATCCTGAAACCTAATGGAAAATTGTTAATTGTTGACCTTGGTAAGCCGGATCAATTCTTTTTAGAGATCCTAGTTAGTACGTACCTAAGATATGGTTTAGGCCTTCTAGCGTTCATGGTGGCAGGCAGCAAGGGACTAGGGTTTAGAGCATTATATGGAACATACAAACGATGGCCAAAAAATTCGGAACTTAAGAGCATGCTAGAAAATGAGTTTGCCAAAGTCCAATTTAAAAGGTACATGCTAGGAGGTGCAGTAATTGTTGCTGCAACAAAGTAACTTCTGTTTGAGGACAACAACTTTTTCGGATATTGCAAAATCAATTTGCAGGAGCTCTGTTTGGTGACGGCCATTGTGGAGTAAGTAAAGTTAATTAGAAGCCACAAAGTTTCCCACATTATCTCATGACCGACAATAAAGGTGTTCAGGGAGTTTTATCAGAAGTCATTTCAGGCCCGCATAAGGTAGTCACGGAGGATGTGGCAAAGCGGATTTTAGCCGAGTACGGGCTTCATGTACCGCCCTACGTTATGGTAAACAGTGCCCAACAGGCAGCTAGGGAGAGTGCAACCATTGGATTTCCTATAGTGGCTAAGGTCGTCTCTCCAATGATACTGCACAAGACAGATGTTAAGGGCGTGAAAACAGGTCTTGTTTCAGAGAGTGACGCGGTAACTGCTTTTAGTGACATGCATGACAGACTGAGTAAGGACTTCGATATACGCGGCATCTTGCTCGAAAGAATGGTACCTCCCGGGGTAGAGTTGATAGTTGGCCTACAGAATGACCCTCAGTTTGGTCCAGTAATAATGTGTGGCCTAGGTGGAGTATATACAGAGCTATTCAAGGATGTAAGTTTCAGAGTCCTGCCGATTAGCAAACAAGACGCTCTAGAGATGTTAGAGGAGCTGAAAGGCAAGCAAATTCTACATGGGTTCAGAGGCTCTCAACCGATCGATCTTGAGATGGTGGCAGACGCTTTGGTAAAGATTGGCTCCATGGGGATCGACATGGCTCCCTTCTTTGATAGCGTAGATTTCAACCCCGTCACCATTTATCCAGATAATTATTATGTAGTTGATGCGAAAATTCTACTCAAAGACAAACCGAATACAGATACAATATCCAAGGCTCAGCCTAACTCCAACTACATGGATATCTTTTTTAATGCGAAATCAATCGCTCTGATTGGAGCGTCCCCTGAAAAGGGCAAAATCGGAAACTCAGTTCTTGAGAGTCTCTCTAAGCATGAGTACAAGGGCAAGATTTATCCTGTAAATGCGAAGGGATATAGTGAAATAATGGGCTTAAAGGCGTATAAAAGCTTGGAAGAGATCGAAGAACCAGTTGACCTTGTTATAGTTACAGTTGATCTTAGGTTTGTCCCAGCATTACTCAAGACATGTGGAACTAAGGAGATTCACAATATGGTCATTATTTCAGGTGGCGGTAAAGAGCTTGGAGGAGAAAGGGCCCAAATAGAGCAGGAAATAAGAGAACTGTCTCAGGATCTAGGTATAAGGATCATAGGCCCCAACTGCATAGGGGTGTTTAATGGTGAGAATCGCTTAGACTGCGCATTTCAGGGTCATGCAAGAATGGTTCGTCCTAGGAATGGAAAGGTATCATTCTTGTCTCAGAGCGGAACAGTTGGGATAGCCTTTATGGAAACATCCGACACTTTTGGTATGAGCAAGATGATTTCTTACGGCAACCGATCTGATGTTGACGAGGCAGATATGATATGGTACCTGGCACAAGATGCCAAAACTGATGTGATTGGCTTGTATGTCGAAGGACTGGGAGATGGCAGAAAGTTTATAGATACTGCAAAGAGAGTGATTACAGAATACAAGAAGCCTGTGGTGGTGTTCAAGAATGGCCGGACAGCAAGAGGAGCGGTTCAGGCAGCATCTCACACAGGCTCATTAGGAGGTTCATTTGGTGTTGTCAAGGGTGCATTCCAACAGTCTGGAATAATTTCTGTCGATAGTTACGAAGAGCTAACCGGATCGCTTAAGGCTTTGGCTTGGCAGCCAGTACCGTCTGGGAATAAAGTTGCCATGGTTACCAACGGGGCTGGGCCAATTATAGCTGCTATTGACCGTTTTGAAGATCTAGGGCTGAAGCTAGCCACTCTTTCGGAGGAGACTATGAATTCATTCAAGAAGCATTACCCTGCAACATACGTTCTGGGAAACCCATTGGACGTTACCGGTTCTGCAACCGCTGACGATTACAAGTTCGCTATTCAGGCTTTCATGGACGACCCGAATGTTGATATCATAATGCCTTGGTTTGTATTTCAGGATGATCCTCTAGAGGAGACGATTGTTAATGTTCTCGCTGGATTTCAGAATTTGAAGAAGAAGCCCATTCTGGTGGGGGCGATGGGGGGTCCATTTACTCGAAAAATTGCTGCAGAGATAGAGAAAAGAAATATACCGGTGTACGACTTTGTTTCAACTTGGTCCACGGCTGCTGGAAGCCTTGCGAAATGGCAACTCAAGCGATAGTCGTGATCAGTTTTGAACCATTGGTTTGAAAATAATTGTTGTTTTTAACCAAAAGTTATTATATTTATTCTTCAGTACTTGATGATATGGAAAGTGCACAACAGAGTCAGACCGTAACGATAACGGACAAAGCGGCAGAGAAGGTGGCTGAATTTATGAAACAGGAAGGTAATACTGGCCTCTATTTGCGTGTTTATGTATCAGGTGGAGGATGCTCTGGTCTATCATATGGAATGGGCTTCGAAGAGAAGCCTGATGATGATGACAGTATAATCGAGCAAAATGGTGTCAAGGTATTGGTGGATACCTATAGCCAAAGACATCTGAAGGGTGCAAATATTGACTACGTAGAAAGTCTAATGGGATCGGGATTCAAGATAAATAATCCAAATGTTACCAAAAGTTGCTCTTGTGGGCATTCATTTAGTACAGAATAGCACCGAGTAATAAAAAGGCAAAGGGATTTAATCGAATAAAGAGTAGTGGTGGGGCTAAGGCCATAGTCCCCTGATTTTGATAGCTTCCGCGACTCTATTTACTGCAAGCATTGTGCTTGCCTTTCTCATATTAACGCTAAATTCTTCGTGATTTCTAAAAACATCATTAAATGCAGATGACATGTTAGAATCCAGCTTGGCATTTACTTCTTCTTCCTTCCAATACTCTCTTCGTAAGTTCTGCAACCATTCGTAATAAGATACTGTTACTCCGCCCCCGTTAGCCAGAATGTCTGGAATAACCAAGACACCATTATTGTACAAGATGTCGTCAGCATCCGGTGTTGTGGGCCCATTGGCTGCTTCGGCAACTATCTTGGCTTTTATTTTTCCAGCGTTAGACCTTGTGATCTGATTTTCTAAAGCGGCCGGAACCAACACGGTGCAATCAAGCTCCAAAAGATCGCCATTGTTTATGGAACTAGCACCTTGCAATCCTGCGACTGTCCCACTCTTCAATTTGTGACTTAAGAGTGAATCAACAGATATACCATCCCGATTGTGAACTGCACCTTTAGAGTCCGACACCGCAACCAGAGTCATTCCCATTTCAGTCAATAGTTTAGCAGAGAATTGTCCTGCATTACCAAATCCCTGAATAGCAACTTGGGCACCTTTCAAATTGATTCCAAGATTCTTCGCAGCTTCTCGAACTGTAATAGATACACCACGCCCAGTGGCTTCGTTACGTCCAAGGGAACCCCCGATGGATAGAGGTTTACCCGTAATTACATCGGGTTGCAAATAATTCCCCTTAAGAGCTGAAAAAGTATCCATTATCCACGCCATTTCTTTTCCTCCGGTGTAGACATCTGGGGCAGGAATATCAGTCAAAGGCCCTATAATATCTGCGATAGCATAGGCATATCTTCTTGTAATCCGCTCGAGTTCAATCTCTGACAACGCTTTCGGGTTGCAAATAATGCCTCCCTTGCCGCCACCATAGGGTATATTGGCAATAGCACATTTCCACGTCATCCACATTGATAGTGCCTTGACTTCATCAATGGTAACTTGAGGGTGGTATCGGATCCCACCCTTGTAAGGGCCTCGCGCAGAATTGTGTTGAGATCTGAAACCAGTGTAAACCTTTATTTCTCCATTGTCCATCCGTGCTGGAACTGCTACTGTCAAAACGCGATTTGGAATTGCGAGAATATCCCTCATTCCCTTATCAAGTTTTGCCAGTTTTGCAGCCTCGTCCAACTGTCTCACGGCAACTTCAAATGGATTAAGCGATTCTGACATTAGATCATCAGGAAAATCTGGTCTATTTAAGTTTTAAACTTCCTGAATAAGAGTTTATCAAGATTCAATCGCTTCACCCATTTAATTTCCTCGAAACCATATCTCTCAAAGTATCGTCAGATAGGGTTCGGTACTCAATCCCCAGCGACTTGGCAATTACCTCAAGCTTTTCACGCTCAGAAGATAGGGGGTAAATTTGGGGACCAATGACAGGCAGACTAGTTGAGGACATCTCCTGCTCGATTCCTTTTTTAGCTTTTTGATATTCTGCCATTGCTTTACCAATTACCCTCGAAAACGAAGGCAAATTTTTCGAACCAAAGAAAAGAATAATGAATACAAAAGCAATTATGAACCACTCGGCACCAGCTATATTCATCACCACTGACGCGAAAGCCAATTGTAATTTGCCCTAGAGTATGATTAAGTAGTCCTCACTTATTTGGTTAGTGCTTTTCGGCTCGTGAGTAACGAGTAGACGTATGCTTTTAAGGGTGATAGCCTTTTCTCACAGCACATGGTATACAGAAACCTTGACGCGGCTCTCGTTGAGAGGATTAATGAGTTTATCTCCACTTTAAACCACGAGTCAGAAAACGGCTCCATAATAGTAGTGGAAGGTAAGCGAGATTCCGAAGCCCTAACAAAGTTGGGGTTTATTGGTGAAGTTACGGTATACAATAGGTTTAAAGGAATCTTAGATTTTGTTGACAGTCAAAAGATGACAAACAAAAAGATAATTCTTTTGTTGGATATGGACCGAACAGGAAAATACTTGACAAGCAGATTAGTATCTCTCCTTCAGCTAAGGGGTATGAATGTAAATCTTAGCTACAAGAAGAAATTATGTGAAATAACAGGTGGAAAAGTTCGTCATATCGAAGAAATAGGATCCTATCAGAACTTGTCAGGACCTAGTTTTTTGCTAAATTATCCCTTATAACTGTAGTCTTATCTCACTCAAAGGAAACGATTCAAACTCAAAAAATCAACCTTCAAAGCACTTATATTCTGGCCAGACCACCTTAAATTTAGTTAATGATAATGAGGTTGTGAGATTGCCTAATACAGGTATTGTCAAGTATCACGTTAAATTAAAATTTGAAGTGGATGGAATGGTTGAGAAGGCAGACATTATCGGCGCCATTTTTGGACAAACAGAAGGCCTTCTGGGACCGGAAATGAACCTGAATGAATTACAGAAGGTTTCAAAGGTGGGAAGAATTGAGGTGAATGTCGACAACAGATCTAACGTAGCTAAGGGAGATGCGGTTATCCCCATGAGTACCGATATTTCAACTGCCGCGTTGATTGCGGCCGCGATTGAAAGTATTGATAAAGTGGGTCCGTTTCAAGCAAAGTTTGCCCTAATCGGAATAGACGATATCAGAGCTATAAAGAAAAAGATTATTGTCGACCGCGCAAAGAGGATAGTCCAAGAGTGGGCAACTAAGACCATCAGCGAGGGGGAGGAAATGCTTAAAGATGTATATGACGCCAGCAAACCTGGGAAGCTCACGGCGTTTGGGAGAGCGCAGCTAGCCTGCGGCTCAGGTGTTTTCGATTCTGATTGGATTATTCTCGTAGAGGGAAGAGCAGACGTCATAAACCTACTTAGGGCGGGCTTTGACAACGCTATCGCAATAGAAGGAGCTAAAGTAGATGAAAGCATAATTAAATTAACTGAAGGTAAGCGGATTGTGGCGTTTCTTGACGGAGATAGAGCAGGCGATCTCATCTTGAAAGAGCTGCATGGTCTGGTGAGAATAGATAAGGTGCTTAGAGCTCCCGATGGAAGAGAGGTCGAGGAATGCACTCCCCTAGAAATCTCTGAGATTTTACGTGAAGCTGTCAGTCATCCAGTAGTATCATCCCATCCCAAATCGGCTATAGTGCATGATACAAAAATTGACTATAGAAAACGTGGGGACGAATCTGCAGCAGGTGCTAATACATATGGGGGGCTGACACATGAAGCAAAGGAAATTTTTCAACCAGAACAAAGCCAGGAAATGCTTCTAAAGGTACACGATATATTTTCTGAAATAAATGAGACGTTGGAAGCGGTCCTTCTGGATGATTCTATGAGGGTTCTTGTCAAGGTGCCCGTTTCAGATATTGTGAAACAGCTTGGAGCTAGTGAGGGCGGAAGGTTTCTTGTTCTAGACGGGATTGTTACTCAGAGGCTCATTGATGTTGCAGATCGGGCAGGGATCGAATTCATTGTGGGCCATAGAACCACCGCGAACAAGAAGCCATCTACGGTCAAGGTACATACCTTTCAAGAGTTAGGTATCCCCAATTAATTGCATTCTAACCTACAACACCTCCTCACTTTAGCGCATTTGTTAAAGCTTGGAAAAGGGAGCACGTGTGCTGAGATCACAACTACAGAGCTGGGCAACTTTATTAACAGATCCCAACAATCCGCTTCCAAGTATCTCGTAGATCTAGAGAAGGCAGGATTACTAGAACGATCTAAAGCTGGTCAGAAATTCAGAATATTAATAACTGAAAAAGGGGTTGATGAGGTCCTTAATCTGCATCAGACCATCAAGAGCTCAATAGAAGTTCTTGATAGATCTGGATTACAATTAGATGGCAAGGTTGTCTCGGGCATGGGAGAAGGCGCTTACTATATGTCCTTGGATGGTTATCAGACTCAGTTCAGTGAAAAACTTGGCTACAAGCCTTACCCCGGAACCCTAAACTTGAAGCTACTCAGTCAATCAACCATCTCGATGAGAAGTATAATGGACAGCTACCCTTCAATCTTTATTCGAGGATTTACTGATTCTTCCAGATCCTATGGATGGGTTAAATGCTACCCTGCCATCTTAAATAATGGGGCCATGGATAAAGCTGCAGTGATTGTTCTGGAAAGAACGCATTATGACAAAAGCATACTAGAAGTGATTGCTCCTGTTTGTGTCAAGGAAACGTTGGGAATCAGGAATGGGGACGATGTCAAAGTGTTTGTAAATATGACGATTAACGACCCTAAGGTTGAGACCAGTTAAATACCATAAATAGAATTTCCCATCTCGTCCTTTATTTGTGAACTTTTAATGCCGGGAACCGGCGTATTTAATCTAATGATTTGCACTGCGAGGTTTCTATCCTTGCAATTTTGAGAGATTTCCTTCTCGCTATGGATCTGATCGTAACCTAGTGCTATAATATCAGGAGATACTCGCTCAACAGTATCGTATAATGACACTCGGCTTCCAATTATCGCCAGATCCACGAATGAAATAGACGAAACAAGCTCCCGTCTTAAATTCTCGCAATGGTAGATCTTCCTTCCTTTCTTAATTCTAGCCGCAGTAGAAGTACGAGCTACGACGACTATCAGCACGTTCCCGTGTTTTTTTGCCGCCTTGAAGGTGTGTATATGGCCTGGATGAATAACATCGAAAACTCCCCCCACCAATACCACCTTTATAGCGTCTCTCCCTAGGAAAGTCAGCCTTGGAGGAATACTCTCTTCGAGGAAACCGTTGGAGATTAGACGTCGTACAACATCATTAAGAAGTCCTGTAGGTATCCACATTCTTGACCTAAGTCGATCTATATAACTGATACCAGGTTCAATATTACTTACATAAACTGACGCCAGTAAAGCTTTTTCAAGCGGGTCCATCCATCTGTTCAGAACCCTCATGTTCATAGTAAGCCCAATAATATTTTTTCCGCCGGCAACATTACGCCCAACTAAGAGCTGTCCCCATCACTCAGAAACAGATTGTCAATGAGGCTGCGCTGGTTGCCAATTTGTGCCACATGTACGCAAACATTCTGTTGATACAAACCGCAATTTCTTAACTTTTAATCGCCATTCCGGATTATCTCCTTTTTTCAATAGCGGGGCCAGATTGACCTCCATCTCCAGACTGTGTCTTTCACAGAATACACCTACTAAAAACTCGTCTTCGCCTTCTTCTACTGAAACTGCATAGGAAGGTGGGAGATAACAGCTGGAATCTTGCCCTTGGCATCTTCTTGGAAGCGACATTACACAATGGAATATTCATCAGGGGATATATGTCTGTTGAGAGGTCAGACATTTCTACATCCCCCCCAGAGTATCGCATATCTAAAGCAAACCGCCGCTATGACTTTTTTGCTTATGACTTATGTATTCGAAATGCGTTTTAACTCAGTAAGCATTGGGCACCTTCATTTTTTCGAGAAAGAATATCGTAGTTCTGCTTGTAATTACTCTGATAGGGATTTCTCTATCCATTATTTCTTTTAGATATTCTGCATTCACTGCCGACGAAATTGCGCGAATTGCTTCCGTGGATGTTAGGTCGAATGCGCGAATCGAAGCGCATGATCTCTCTCAGATACTATTACATACGCTTGAATCTGTGGCAAACAACCTAAGATCCTTATCTAATTCACAACCGGTCCAGGAAGGACAGGTCAATATCGGTCGAACACTTCTTAACAATAGCCAATATTCAACCTCTGAGCTTACTGAAGGATACTACTGGTTGGACAAAGATGGAAAGCTAATTGCATGGAGTAGCCAGAACAGCAGCATCTCACAGGGCTACCTTGGCCTAGATTTAAGCACCAGAGAGTTCTACAAGATTCCTCAAGCGAGCCACGCTCCCTTTTACAGTAATGCGATTGAATCACCAGATGTGCTGCCAAGATTCTATATTTCGTATCCAATCATGGCAACAAGTGACAATGACACAATCTCAGAATCATTCGAAGGAGTGATCGTTGCAGTCGTAAATCTTGATTCACTCGGAGCGTTCCTGCAGAATGAGATTTCACCAGAATTCATTAGTAATGTGGGATTGATGGATAAGAATGGTACTATACTTTACGCCCGAAATCAATCATTGATCGGTAAAAACTATGAATCTGACGACTTCCAAGCGACCATTCCTGAACAAGTGAAGGCAGAGTATATTGGAATTCTTACTCGCTCTCTGGAATCGAATCCGGGGGATGAAGACATTACCTTCAATGGAACCACAACGACTATTTCTTACCAGCCTATCAATGTAGACGGGGAGCGCCTATGGACACTTTTCTTGGGTTCACCACACGACTTGGCAACAGATACGGGACTAGTAATTGAACAACAGAAGAATTTGAGCAGTCAAATAATAATCGTAATTGCGCTAATTGCCATCGGCATAGCAGTTCTAATCTTATCGTGGAATAGGAAACTCGAAAAAGTGGTTCGAGAACGGACTGAAGAGTTAGAAAAGGTAAATGTAACTCTTGGTACCTCAAATAGATTGTTAGCTAAGACGAATGAGCAGTTGCAAGCGCATGACAGAATTCAAAAGGAATTTATCGATATCGCAGCTCACGAGCTTAGAACTCCAATTCTTCCAATCCTGAGCGAGGCGGAATTTCTTTCTCAGAAATTTCGGGGGAACAAGAGTCAGATCCTTGTAGGGGAAGAACAAATTAAATCAATAATTCTCAATGCTAAGAGATTAGATCGTCTTGCATCAGATATCTTGGATGTCACCCGGATTGAGAGCAAGACCCTCAAACTCAGCAAAGAGATCTTTGATATAGATCAACTGATTCAAATTGCCATAAGGGAAACGACTGAAAGACAACTGTCTAGGAGTCCAAGAAACTTGGTAATAACCTATGAACCATTCCATTGCACCATCTTTGCTGACAGGGCTAGGATCCTTCAGGTTATTACAAATCTGATTGATAACGCCGTAAAATTCACTGATGAAGGACAGATCTCAATAAATGTGATTAGAAAAGACCACAGTATAGAGATAAAGGTCAAAGACACAGGGCCAGGTATTGATAATCAAATTATGCCCAACTTATTCTCAAAATTTGTTTCGTCTTCGGAGAACGGAACAGGACTTGGGCTCTTTATATCAAAGAAAATAGTAGATGCTCACGGTGGAAAAATTTGGGCAGAAAATAATGACATAAAAGGCGCTACATTCTGCTTCACACTCCCAATGAATTAATATATGCATGTCATATATTGGATTTGCAAAAAAAATATTTACGTTGAATCGTCATATAGCATAAGGATGATATATTCCAGTGATTTTTGTTGTAAGGCATTATGATAAACATTTCGCATGGGCCAATGGAGGATAAGATTCCTAAGAGATATGTTACTCATCTCTTAAATCCAATTAATTGAGGTCTATACGTAGAGATGCACCCCGAAGACTTGAAAATGATTTGGATATGCCAGGAATGTGATTCACATTTCATTTTTCACGCCGACGTGAGTGATCACAAAGCTCAAACTGGCCACATTCGAATCACGAAAGTAGATATGATCCTTTCTGATAGTCCGTTCACTTCTAACAAGTTCGATCGATAGGTTTCGCCCACAAGAATGGGGTCTTTCTATATCGCGACCCCTTGAAGATTGATCAAGAAAAAAAATATATGGCTTGACACATGGCCGCTCTACCTATGGCATTTGATAAAATTAAATACTAGTAATTTTCTGGAATAGTGATGATCAACAATCTTGATAGGAAGTTGCTTCCTAGAATTATGGTTGTTGATGACGAGAAAGATATCCTTAGAATAATTAAACGCGATCTCGAGTCTCCTCTCTCGACGTCAGAAATGACAGCACCGCATAATGCAGGTGCGCAGCAAGATAAAGGAGAGTCAGAAGCAGGTGGAGATCTCTATAGGAAAAGAGTTGGAGATGCATTTATGGTGGAGACCTTTAGTAATGGCAGGAGTGCCCTAGAGGCCCTAGATAGCCATCCAAATGACTATTACGATCTTGTTGTGACTGATATTCGGATGCCGCAGATGAACGGATTCGAGCTATACCGCAAGATTAAAGAGAGAAATCCCTCAATGAAAATCGTCTTCATAACAGCATTTGAAATAAACAAGGAAGAATTTAACAAGGTTCTGCCGTCGATTGAAGTTAAAGACTTCATAATAAAGCCGATCAGCATGACAAACCTGAGAATAAAGCTGAATGAGGTCTTGAAAGGGTATTGAGGATTATTTCGAATGGTTCTACCTGTACTTGTAGTGCTTTTCGAACAAATCCTGTGATTCCCTATACCTAGATCTCTCCACTTCCAAGATCTGCTCTAGGACATCGTCAGACTTTAGTATGAGGGGTTTTCCAGACCACTTGTTTTCTAACAGGTAATTAATCCACGCTCTAATAGTGGGACCCATTCTTCTAGATAATGGTTCTAGAAATCCACTCACGATCTCACGTCTTGCAGAATCTCTATCTAGTCCCCTGCACATTAGATAAAATATTTGGGCTTCGTCAAGTTGTGCAACAGAAGCCGAATGTGTTGCTTTTACCTCATTAGTTTCGATCTCCAAGCCTGGTATCGCATCGGATTTTGCGTCCTTATCTAACAGGATCGCATGGCCCGCCAAATAAGATTCTGATGCTTTTGCATCTTTTCTTATTCTTATCATTCCCTTAAACAAGGACTTGGATTTATCACGCAATACAGACTTGACCAACACGCGACCTCTGGAGTGTCTTCCTATGTGGTCTAGATTCGAAGTAATATCAAAAGACTGATTTGCGTTTCCAAAAATAATCTCAACGTCCTCTGCAGAGGATCCAGTACCCATCATAACGCTGTCTACTCTGCATCTAGAAGTGTTACCTCCAAATAGACCATGATACCATGACATCTTACCGTCCCTTTCAACCCAGGCTTTTTTGTTTAAAAATGAAATACTATTTGAATCTAGGGCCTGGAGAGTAATCGTCTCCAAATTGGACCCACTTCCGACATGACACTCAGTAAGCTCAAAGGATCCCTGTTGTACATTCGAAACCCTGTTTGTAGAAGGAGCGTACAGTTCTTGAACCACAGTACACTTAGAACCTTCTTCTGCAATGAACAGATTGCGACTAATAGAAGACGAATTATTCTGACTGAGCGCACAGACCAGCCTTATTGGAGTTTCGAGTATGAGATTCTTAGGCACATAAATAAATATCCCCGATCTGAAGGCAGAGGATTCGAGGGCCAAAAACTTGTCATCGTCCTGTATCCCCATGTGCTTAGTTAATGCGTCTCTAATCTTTCCTTCGTGATTCTTGAGTGCTTTTGCAAGATCCTCTATAATCACAGATTCTCCTTCTGATCCAACTTTATTGAGCTTGGTAACTGTAGATCCGACCCTTAATAAACCGGAATCTCTGTCCAGCTCATTTATTCTATCCCCTAGGAAGTCACTTGGCTCCGACAGGTCAGGCTCTGTGGATAGCTCTATGCGATCAGGATCAATTCGATTAACATTAGAATATTTGGAATACAGAGGCGATATCTCGTGAGGAAGAGATTGGTACTTTTCAAAGTTTTGCTCTCTCATTCGAAGCACCCATTCAGGCTCGCCATATGTAGACGATATGGCATGAATATCGTCCATGCTCAACGATGATAGTCTTGGCAATTTTTTCACACTATTACAGTTAGCAATATATTTAACTGAAACTAGCCGACTGATCCTTCCATTTCGAGCTTTACCAACCTGTTCAGCTCAACCGCATATTCCATAGGGAGTTCTTTTGTGAATGGTTCCATGAATCCTCCAACTATGAGAGACAAGGCATCTGATTCGGTAAATCCTCGGCTCATTAGATAAAAGATTTGATCTTCTCCTATTCTGCCTACAGTTGCCTCATGAGAAATTGTAGCATCCTCTTCATTAACCTCCACATAGGGATATGTGTCTGTTCTAGACGTTTCATCTAGCAGAAGAGCATCACATCTAACATTAGATTTCACTCTGCTCGCGCCCTTCGCGACATGCAAGAGACCTCTATAAGTTGTCCTTCCTGAGTCCTTGCTTACTGATTTACTTGTAATTCGGGAGGTAGTGTCAGAAGCCAAATGTACTGCTTTCGCCCCTGCATCCTGATGTTGGCCCGCACCAGCGAAAGCAACCGATACTATCTCAGCATGAGCATTTCGTCCTAACATGTATACACCAGGATACTTCATGGTAAGCTTGCTTCCTAAATTACCATCTATCCATTCAACAGTAGCATTCTCATATGCATATGCCCTTTTTGTAACCAGGTTGTACACATCCTTACTCCAATTTTGTATTGTGGTATACCGAATCTTGGCTCCCTTTTTCGCCACCAGCTCTACAACAGCTGAATGCAGCGATTCAGTAGAGTAAATAGGGGCTGTACATCCCTCTATATAATGAACATCTGCTCCCTCATCAGCTACAATCAGTGTTCTTTCGAATTGACCTATATTTTCTGCGTTTATTCTGAAATATGCCTGCAATGGAAGATCCACTTTCACATTTGGCGGTACATAAATAAAAGAACCGCCTGACCAGACTGCACTATTCAATGCGGCAAATTTATTGTCCTCAGGAGGTATAATTTTACCAAAATACTTTCTAAGTAAATCCGGATGGTTTTTCACAGCAGTGTCTGTATCCACAAATATAACCCCTTGACTGGTAAGATCTTCTCGGAGGTTGTGATACACCACTTCTGATTCGTACTGCGCACCAACTCCAGCCAAGAATTTCCTTTCTGCTTCTGGGATTCCTAACTTCTCGAACGTGTTTCGCACCGATTCAGGCACGTCTTCCCAGCTCTTTCCCTGTTTTTCTGACGCCTTTGCATAATAGAAGATATTCTGGAAATCTATTCTTGACAGATTACCACCCCAGTCAGGCATAGGCTTGCTCATGAAAACATCGTATGAGCGTAGCCTAAATTGTCTCATCCATTCTGGTTCGCCTTTTAGGTGGCTAATCTCTTCCACGGTCTCCCTAGCGAGACCTTTTTTACTTAGATAAACATACTTATCAATTGAATCCTTAAAGTCGTACTTACTATAATCCATATTTAGATTCTCAGTAGTCATGCACTTTATAACGCCGTTATTTTATATATATATTTTGTTACTGCTTAGTTGGTTCTGTTAACTTGATGAAATTTATGTATAGCATACACAGCTGCAGTTCTGAGTTACATATAGCAGATATATGTAATCTTCGCTATTTTTTGGGCTGATCTGCCACCTTTTCTTGACCTTCATTGTATTTTCAGATTAATTTTGATGCTTCAACTATGCCGTCAAGGTTGTGTTCCAAAGCTTCAATGATTCGACCCGAAGCATGTTTCTTTAGTTCTGCAGTAGTCTTATGTCCGATCGAGATTAAACTGTCCAAATGTCTAAGGTAAATCAAGTCATTGTTACTTAGTTCTCTCTCGACGATATAAAATAGGGCCTTCACCGATGAAGGGCTAGTAAAGCCGATTGCATCTATATTTCTGTCCGTTAACAAATGGAAGAACTGCCTCCATTCATTATCGATAATGGGATTAGTTGTCGTCTTGTAAAGTTGGTACTGGTCCACTGAGATTCCCAGCCTTGAAAGGGATACAACAATCCCATTATCTCCGAGCTGACTCCGAGGTATGGCTATTCTGTGCATCTGGCTCTTATAACTAGAAACACACTCAATAAGTCCCGATGTGTCGTACTTTTCGGGCATCACGGAATCGATCCCATAGTTTGAAAGTTTTTCTTTAGTTTTCGGTCCGATACAAAACGTCTTGATAGAACGCAGCTTGGATACCAAGGATAATAGCCTCCCAGTGCTTTCGGCATTTGACATAAGAATATCTACTGCGTTTCCACTGAGAAAAACGCATGCTTGGTAATTAATTTCAATAATTCGTGTAATTATACGCATTAATTCAGGATAGGGTTTGGGGGATATGACTATGGACTTAAGAAAGATGACCTTCCATCCATAATCTTCCATTACTGTATCAAACGCAACAGACGAAGACAATTCCTTCGTAATTGCAAAGTACCGGTGGTCCTTCCTATCCATTTTGAAATGGCCACTTAAGACGGTTAGATAGGGAAACTACACGACCCACAACAATCACCGCTGGTGAATTTACATTAGATCTGGCAACTTTTTTCAGGATAGTGTTCAAGGTTCCCACTATGACCCTCTGATCTTTCATGGTCCCTTTCTCCACAATCGCTACCCTGGTACTGCCCTTCAAACCACCCGCCTGCAAATCTCGAACAATTTCTTTTATTCTTTCCACGCCCATCAACACGACTATTGTATCAACAACGGAAGCTACGGTTCTTAAGTTTACATCTCGATGATTTTTAGTTTCATTTTCGTGTCCGGTAACGAAGGCCACAGATGACGAGTAGTTTCTGTGAGTAAGAGGGATCCCCGCATACGCTGGAGCGGCTATTGCCGATGTAATACCTGGTATAATCTCGAATTGGATGTCATGTTTGTGTAAAAACTCTGCTTCTTCTCCACCCCTTCCAAAAACAAATGGATCTCCTCCCTTAAGTCTCAATACTATTTTCCCTTTTCGAGCATAAGTCAACATGAGCCTATTTGTTTTGGACTGATGCACAGAGGTAGCTCTCCCCGATTCCCTGCCGACATAAATCTTTTTGGTTGTTGCTGGGATCTTGTCTACCAGTTTTCTGCTAACTAATCGATCGTATAGGACTACGTCGCATTTCTTCAATAGTCTGTATCCCTTAACTGAAATAAGCTCTGGATCTCCAGGGCCTGCTCCACATATAAACACTTTTGAGGTCTTCATTGCAGACTATTCCAATTTCTTAAAGCAGATTGCCAGCTTTGAGAGAAGTCTTCGACTCCCTTATCTATTAATTTCTGACCCGCTCTGAAACCTATAGTTCTCGCTTCCTCGATTTGGCCTTTTTCTACGACAGAGATCTGATCTGAGCCGTCAGCTGAGAATACTCTTGCAATAAGGGTCAAAATATTGGCATTATTGGGTGATAAAGCTACAACACCGACTGGGAACTTACAACCGCCTTCGACTACAGACAAGACGCTTCTTTCAGCCTCTAATTCAGCGCGTGAGAGAGGGTCCTCTGCTAATTTCAAGAGATCTACAACATCTTCCCTTTCCTTTCTGCAGACGAGCGCTAATGCTCCTTGTCCAGCAGCTGGAACAAAATCCATCAAATCAAACCGTTCAGTTATATGTTTTGTTAAACCCAACCGGTCTAAACCGGCTTCTGCCAAAATAATAGCGTCATACTTGCCTGATTCTACTTTCTTAATTCGTGTATCTATATTTCCACGAATAGGCTTTACGATTAGTTCTGATTTGATCCTTAAGAGCTGGACCGCTCTTCTCAAACTACTAGTTCCGACAACGGTTCCGGAAGGCAGCTCGTTTAATTTTAGCCCGCTTCGATGTATTAGTACATCATTTACCGCAGACCTATGTGGCACTGAAGCTAGAGAGAGATCCGAGAAAAGCTCGGTCGGTACGTCTTTAGCGCTGTGAACCGCGAAGTCAGCATGTCCGTCAATTACTGCCTGATCTATTTCTTTCTCAAATATGCCTTTCCTATCAAAGGAATATAGGGGTCTTGCGTCTAGATCTCCAGAGGAAGTGATCTTGAGAATATTGACATATGTCTGGCTCTTTCTTCGCATTAGCAAACCCACCACTGCTTTGGTCTGTTCTAAGGCCAGCCTGCTGCGTCTAGTTGCTACGGTATAGCTCCTCATTTCTCAGTTCCCATCAAACTGAATGCGTAATCGTACGCTTCGATAGTTTTATCGATATCCTCATCTGCATGAGCATAGGACAAGAAACAGGTTTCGAATTGTGAGGGAGGGATGAAGACCCCTTTTTCAAGCAAAGCCCTAAAGAGCACATCAAACATACTAAGATTAGACGTCCTTGCAGATGCCATATCTCTGACATCGGCAGATGTAAAGAATAACTGGTACATTGAGCCTATGTTATTTATCTTACATGGGATCTTTCTGTCCTGTGCAAGTTCTTGGATGCCCTCTACCAGCGAATCGCATATTCTGGTCATTCTTGGATATATTTGATCTCGACCCATGCGCAGAGCGGAGATGGTAGCAATGGCGGCCGCAACTGCCACTGGATTACCTCCGTATGTACTCGCCTGGTACACATCTCCTGTGGGAGAGAGCTGTTCGAGCAATTCTCTTCTGCCACAAATAGCTGCGAGAGAAAACCCGTTTGCTATCGACTTTGAATAGGTTACTATATCTGGTCTAATCCCAAAAAACTCGCTTGCTCCACCAATTGCCAGACGGAAACCTGTTACAACCTCGTCAAAGATCAGTAGAATATTGTTTTCTAAAGTAATCTTTCTGATAGAGGTAAGATATTCTTTGTCAGGGATTATAAGGCCCATGTTTGCTGGAACCGGTTCGAGTATGACGCACGAGACATCGTTCCTCCTCGTTATCACCTCTTCAACTTGTACTATATCATTAAACGGAATAACAATCGTCCCCGAGCTGAATTCCTTGGGAATACCGCTAGATGAAGGCGCGCTACCCCCAAAACCATCCCCTTTGACCAGTGAATAGTCTTGTGCTCCGTGGTAACACCCGTCAAATTTGATAACTTTGCTCTCTTTAGTGTACGCTCTAGCGACCCGAATCGCATTCATGGTGGCCTCCATTCCAGTATTTACGACCCTTGTCATTTCGCATGCTGGAATAAGTTGAGCAATAGTCTCCCCGAGGACAACTTCCTTTTCTGTTGGAATACAGTAAAGAGAGCCAAGATCTAGCTGCGACTTAACAGCATCCAATATTTGCACATTTGCATGCCCTAAAAGCAGTGACCCATAACCCATGCAATAATCTACGTAACTCATGTGATCACTACTGGTTACTCTACTGCCATTTGCAGAAGCTGCGAAGAAAGGAAACGGCTGAAAGAACCTTATTGGGCTGTTAACACCACCGGGAATAACGTTGGCCGCCCTACCGTACAGAAACCGAGAGTTATCGTACATTAGATCAAAGACCAGAATGCAATTTTCATTATAATTTTATTCCTAGCTTGTTATTCATCATTCAGGATTTCCGAGATCATCTTGGCATGATATGTTATGAGGATATCAGCGCCGGCTCTCTTTATTGAAGTAAGCATTTCGTGCACTGCTTGTTTCTCGTCTATCAGCCCCTGACTGGAAGCAGCTCTTATCATCGCATAGTCACCAGAAACACTGAAGGCACACAAAGGCAGATTAGTCATATCTCTCACTTTTCTAATCAGATCCAAATAAGGCACAGCAGGTTTGACCATCGTTATATCCACTCCTTCCTGAATATCCATCATCACTTCTCTAAGGGCCTCCCTATGATTGAGAGATGACATTTGATATGTCTTCCGGTCACCTGAAAATGGAGCAGAATCCGAAATCTCTCTAAAAGGGGAATAAAGTGAAGAAGCATGTTTTGCCGAGTATCCCATGATTATAGTGTCCGTGAATCCGCCACTATCTAATGCTTCTCTGATAGTCTTCACTTGGCCATCCATCATTGCAGATGGGGCTACCATATCACTTCCCGACTCTGCGTGGCTTACGGCTATCTTGGCTAGCAAACTCAGGCTCAGATCGTTATCAATCCGGCTCCCTTTCAGGATTCCGCAATGGCCAGAAATGGTGTACTGACATAAGCATACGTCACTAACAACAACAATCCGGTCACCGAATGCGTTTCTTAGAGACTCTATGGATTTTTGCACTATTCCATGTCTACTAAATGATGAGCTACCATTATCGTCTTTCGACGAGGGAATGCCAAAGATTATAAACGCACGTATTCCAAGATCAAAGCACTGCTGAACCTCATCAATAAGACCAGATAAGGGAAATTTGTTTATGCCAGCCATTGACCGGCTTTCTTCGGGAGCGGAAATTCCCTCCTTCACAAAAACTGGATAAATAAAGTCTTTGACTGAAATTCGCGTTTCTTGCAATAGTTGCCTTATAGCTGGATTCTTTCTGAGCCTTCTTAGCCTTACTTTCGGGAACCCTGGTGAAGACTTATCCATCATCATAATTAAATAGTCTTTCGACGATTCTGATCAAATCCTGTTCAGATACTTTTCCTATTCGAGTTTCCTTTCTAAGATTGTTCATTGGAGTCGACAAAATGGTGGAGACTATAGAACGAGAAAGCTCCCTAATAGTCCTCCTGTCATCTTCGCCCAACTTTGTTGATAAAATAGACATCGCCTTCTCTTCTTCAGCTTGTCTCAATGTTTCAACGGATCTGAAGACTGAATCGATCAACTGTTCCATTCTCTTGCTCTTAAGAATTTCCGCAAATGATAGAACCTCTCTATCAATTACTTGCTCCGCGGATGCTATCTCATTTTTTCTGAGTTTGAGGTTATTCTCTGCTATTTCGGCGATCTGATCCATATTTATCAGTTTAATACCTCTAATGGTAGCGATTTGATCTTCCACGGTTCTAGGATTCGAAAGATCAAAGACCAACATTCCCTTATCTCTTGTCGACATCGCCTTACTGATCCTTTCATACGTAATCAAGAAATAAGGCGCAGTAGTCGATACAAAGACTACGTCGTAGCATGTGAGACCAGACAGGGCATCTTCAAATGCGATAGGGTCTCCGCCTGCAGTGTCCGCGAAGGATTTCGCTCGTTCAAAAGTTCTACTTGTAACCGCAAACCTAACCTCTCTCTGCTTCAACGTTTTTGCGACCAGACTAGCTCCTTCTCCAGACCCTATTATCAATATGCTTCTATTCTTGAAATCATCAAAATATCTCTCTGCAATGTTAGCTGCCACAGATCCGATTGAGATGTTACCTTTATTCAACCGAGTAGTTGTTCTTACCTTACTTCCAACTTTGAGTGCTTTGGTGAATATTAGTGAGAGCGTCGAATTTGAATGGCCACTACACTTTGAAAATTCGTAAGATCTCCTTACCTGTCCTAATATTTGATCCTCGCCTATTACCAGAGAATCCAAACCGGAAGTTAGCCTCAAGAGGTGCAAAATAGCTTCCTCTCCGAAGCTGATCTCCACATTATCTGAAAAGTCCACTTTTGAAAAGCCAGCCACGGAAGACCAAATGTCTATTATTTTTTCTCCGTCTGGCGTTCCATCCGACAGCAAGAAGATTTCTACTCTATTGCATGTTTGCAGAATCACACACTCACTGTTTGGTGATAAAGCCCTGAATCGAGCATAAGCTTCATTAACATTCTTAAATGTATACCTCTCTAGCAGATGAATGGGAGCCTTCTTGTAAGTGATTCGTGCATTACAGAATTGTTGTTCACGGTATAGAGGCTCAAATTGTGTCATTTAGCCTCTTTTGCCCTCCCAAGAGTTTATTAATGCAACTAATTCCTGTCGAGCGTCGTCAATCCGATCTTCCTTAATAAGTTTCTGAATGGTAGTATTGTTAATAACAGAGTACAAAAATTCCTTTCTCTCGCTGACAGTGGGTATTTTTGTTCTAATCATTCTCCTAGCTGCTTCTTGGAGTCGTACGTTTTCAATATCCGACTTACGTATTAACCTCCTTAAGACCCTTTCTGCCTTGATCCGGAATCTTCTGGCAACTATTGGACTCCTGCCAGAGGTGGAAATGGCAATTTGAAAGATTCCCTCAACATTGATTATAGAAGCGTAAGAGAAATCGCTAACCGCTGGGTCATCTACAGCATATGACAACGCCCCCGTTAGGCCAGCCTCCCTAGCTATTGCGCGATTGAGATGTTTATTATTAGTGCAGGCTAGAACCAGAAATGGTTTCTTGTAATCTTTAAGAAAGCTGGTATCTTTAACATGTTCTTTTCGCAGAAAGAGTTTCCCCTCGTTTTGGAGGTCCCTGATTGTCTTATTCAGGCGGTTCGTAATCAGAATTATTTCACAATTCTGATCTTCCAGTCCTCTCAACTTTCTTATGCCTTCTGTGCCTCCACCTATGATAATAACTTGTTTCCCACTTAGGTTCAAATCAACTAGCAATTATCGCACCAGGATAAACAAAGAACAAGTCGCAGGTTTTACTATTTAATTGTTACATCTCGCAGGGAATTAGCGGGCATATACGTTTCTACCCAAAGCAATCGAATCAATAATAAATTCTGGCCTACAGGTTTTCTAGTTCTTACATTTTAGCCTATTCAAGAGTAAGAAGTATGTCCAAACAGGCTTCCACCTAAGACTAATTAAGAATGGAGTGTATACCAGTATCAACCCTTGAACGATTATGATAATACAAAACCCGCCCTAGATCTGTGTTCCATTGATGAGATAGGAATAGCCACAAGAACGCATCTTGAAAATTCAGGATTTAAGTCTCTCAAAGATCTGGTTGTTAGAGGACCAGTCGATATTTCAGAAGCTACGGGGATGGATATCGAAAAATCGGCTGTTCTGTGTAATCGGGCTCGACAAAGACTTGAGGATATGGGGGTATTGGAGAAAAGCTTTGTAACAGCACGTAAATTGTATAATAAACGACTTTCGGCTGAACGAACATCGACAGGTTCTAGAAATCTTGACACCTTACTGGGAGGAGGAGGGGTTGAGACTCGCGCTGTCACAGAAATTTTTGGCGAATACGGAACCGGAAAGACACAGATATGCCACAGCTTGTGCGTGATGGTACCACAAGACAGAGCCTTTGGAGGGTTGAGTGGTAAGGCAATTTACGTAGACACTGAAAACACCTTTAGACCTGAACGTGTAGTCTCCATATGCAGTGCAAGAAACATTGAGCCTGAACATGTTCTTGACAGCATCATTGTAGCTAAAGCATACAACTCGGCGCATCAGGAATTAATAATAGATGAAATGGGTCAAATCATAGATACCAATGGAGTTAAGCTTGTTATCGTGGATTCTGCGGTCGCACATTACAGAGCAGAATTCTTGGGTAGAGCTACTCTCTCAGAAAGGCAGCAGAAGCTAAATAAGCTTATGCATGTCCTGTTAAGAATTTCTGAAACTTATGGGGTTGCTGTCATAATAACGAATCAGATTCAGTCCTCTCCTGATTCAATTTTTGGCGACACTTTCAGACCGACAGGTGGAAATGTAGTAGCCCATACTAGCACATACCGCATCTATCTCAAGCGCTCAGGCAGGAATAGGATTGCAAGGATGGTTGATAGTCCTTATCATCCAGAAACTGAGGTGCTATTTTCACTTTCAGAGAAGGGTGTCACTGATCCAGAACAAAATTGACTGCTGCTCAGTTACATTAAATTAAGGCTTGTATATACAGAGACTAAAATGCCTAGTTCACATGGCTCTAGGAGGAAATCTCGCTCCGTTATGACGCGGGATAATGTTCCAAAAGGACTGTCCTACCTGCTCACCGAGTACAAACCTGGTGACAAGGTAATCATTGTTATAGATCCTAGGGAACATAAAACGATTCCCCATAGAAGATACCATGGCAAGGTCGGAACAGTATTGCAAGTAGGGAGAAGAACGTTGAAGACTTCGGTCGTTCTCGGCAATAAGCAGAAAATCCTACAAACTAGGCTTAATCATATAAAACATCTGATGATGGTGAATTAGTTTAATGACAGAGATTGACAAAAAAGAAATAATCACATTACCAGAGGTTAGGGACATACTAGAGAAGGTGAAACCTGAAGAAATGGACCAGATCCAAAGATGGACATTTGATTTCGCTGCAAGATTCTCGAAACTTGATGCAAAGACCTCGCGTGAGATGGTCGAGGAGCTGATCACGAAATGTGAATTGAAAGAGGAAGAGGCAGTAGAATTAGTTAACATATTACCAAAATCGCTTGAGGAACTCAGGTCATTTACATTTGGCTGGAAGAAGCTGATTTTGACCAATACGCTGGAAAAAATGTTAGAGATACTAAAGAAGAAAGCTGAAGGTTAAATATTTAGCCACTAATCAATTAAGTGGGAATTAAGCGATTGTCAATGTCTGTGGACAATTCCGATCGTGCTTGGAGAACTGATGATAGTTACACACATCATCACCAACCTCAACGCAAATACGAGGAGTATGCGTACGTATTAGACTTCACACAGCGAGGAAAATCCTCAACAGTGCGGGGTCGTGAGGGTGTAATAATACAAGCGATTGGCGAAGAAAGACTCACGTTATTGGAGCTGCTTGGATATGGAACCGCAACTTTCGAGGTAGGAGAGAGACTATACATAGGAAGAGAGGGAAGAGAAAAGATTATCAGCGTTCTTGGAAGATTGGAATTCTCGAATATATCTCAGACAGCCAAAAATGAACTGCTTACGACAGTAGAAAAAATTGTTTTGGAAAATGAAAAGAGATTTATCGATTACGTGAATATAGCGCAACCAATAACTCCTAGAATTCACGCTCTGGAGCTTATTCCTGGGATCGGGAAGACCTACATGATGGCGATAATAAAAGGGAGAGAAGCTAAGAAATTTGAGTCCTTCCAGGATATACAAGATAGAATTGGTTTAAAGGATCCCGCCAAACTGATAGCCAAAAGAATTGTTGAGGAAATAACCGGTGAGGCACGAATGAATCTTTTTGTGAGGAGATGAAGTCCACTGGCCCGAACTCTCTAGGGCAGCACACTCTTACAGATGAAAAGACCTTAGAGCAAATCATTCGTGAAGCGAAACTGGCTAGAACAGAAAAGGTGTTAGAGATTGGCGCAGGAGAAGGCAACATCACCTCCTACCTTTGTATGAATTCAGGCCAAGTGACTTCATTTGAAATTGACAAGGCCAGGTTTGAGCATGCGAAGAAAAGACTGGCGCACTTCGATAATCTGCATTTGCTGAACATGAATCCCTTGAAACACCAGCCGATGAACTATGAATTTGATGTTTTTGTCTCCAATATTCCTTATTCAAGGAGCAAAGAGACGATACTTTGGCTAACCGATTATGAATTTAGCAGGGCAATAATTATGGTTCAAAGGGAATTCGCAAGAAAACTCCTTTCGGCTCCTGGGGAGAGATCCTACAGAGCAATTTCTGTAATATGCACGTATTGCTTCAATATCAAGGTATTGTTCGAAGTGCCGTGTAGTTCGTTTAGTCCTCGGCCAACCGTTTCATCTCAGGTTATTAGATTGGCTCCGTCAGGACGGGAGCTCTCTGACGCTACAAAAAAGAATATCATGTTGTTATTCTCACAGAAGAATAGGACTATTCATAAAGCGGCTTCATGCCTTGGATTGAAATCACATATTGATTCGAAAAAAAGAATTTGCCAGTTGAATGCAAATGAAATTGTGGAAATAGCAGGAAACATGCCCGCTCGAGATTGGTTGAGCTCTGACGCAGCTGACAGACAAATTTACACGAATCCAGAGAATTGAAGCGTAGTAGTGTTAGTGGCGGTTATCAGCCATCTGATGATACTTACCTTATCCTCGACTCGTTAGAAGAATATCGAGGAGAGTCTGCATTAGAAATTGGTGTAGGCTCAGGAATTATTCTCAAACAACTTCGAAAAAGTTTTTCCCTTGTGATTGGGACGGACATCGATCTCGAGAATCTATTACTTTGCAATCGATCTAATAATATGGAGGCAAATTTGATCTGCTGTGACGGGGTCAGCGCTCTGGCATCCTCTCAAAAATACGATCTCATTGTTAGCAACCCTCCATATCTTCCATTTGAAGAAAATGACAGTTACGATAGCACCATTCATGGGGGAATTATTGGCTCAGATAAAGCATTAGAATTTATCGAATCTGCAATTTATCTCTTGAATCAACATGGAACAATCCTGATTCTTCTATCAAGTCTGTCTAATTTGCCTTACTTCGACACAAAGGTGAAATCATTGGGACTTTCGAGGAGAACGATCTCGAAGAAAAAGCTATTCTTCGAGTCTCTTTCAGTGGAAGAGATTCGTATTCGCAACACGGGTTAGACTCATTTACGCAGTAGACTAGATGACCTGTGGGAAATCTCAGCTGCCATCCTGGTAAGGGATGACTCACCCCCTAGGTCGTACGTTACATACTTTCCATCTGCAATTATCTTTCCAGTCGCTTGAAGTATGGCATCAAATATTTCAGTCTCTCCCAAGTACCCCACCATCCATGCGCCCGAAAGGATAGAAGCAACAGGATTTACTTTATCCATTCCAGAATATTTTGGTGCGCTACCATGAGCAGGTTCAAACATCGCGAATGCATCACCGAAATTTCCAGAATATACGTTGCCAATTGAACCTACGTGTCCTGACGCACATTCTGAGACGATATCCATGAATAGATTTGTGCTCAAGAGTATATTTTGATTGAATCGTTCGGGATTCTTTACTAGCTGCTGAGTCATGTTGTCAACGTAATACTCTTCTATCTCAATATCTTGGAACTGCAAACCAATTGTTTTAACAGCATTCCAAAATATTCCATCTGTTTCCTTTAGGATATTCCGTTTCGTCACCACGATTAGTTTTCGATAATTTCTTTCCCTGGCCAACTCAAACGCTTTTAGGGCCACTCGTTCGCATCCTTTTCTAGTCGTCTTCCTAATGGCTATAGCTGAATCATCGCTTGTTCTGAATTCTATTCCCGCGTAGAGACCTTCCGTAGCCTCTCTAACGCAAAGAAAATCAAGTGTTCGTTCCGACTTACGGTATGTCTTAATAGGTCTTACATTTGCGTAAAGCTCAAATCTCTGTCTTATGCTAACTGCTACACTACGAGGAGCATCAGGATTTGGAACAGTCGTAGTAGGGCCTTTGAAGCATGCACTGCTCTCTTTGAGAAGATCCCATACTTCATCCGATATGTATGAATGGCCGCCTGCCCTCATCCACCATTCAGAGCCTGCGTCACAGGTTACGAATTCAACCTGGGAATTACATGATTTCAATACATCTAAGACAGCTTCAACGAGCTCAGGTCCAGTTCCATCACCTTTTATCACAACAGCAGTCTTTCGTGCCAAAGGGTTCAGCTCAGAAAGAATCCGTCGAGTATTATATTTATTTTGAATTAAGTTCGATGCGAGTCAACATATTGTCTCTAAATGGAGGAACGTCACTTGCATTCTTGACCTGTGTAAATTCATTGTTTTCAGAATAATACGAATACAAAATGTCATAATCGCCTAGACGAAGACTGCGTTCTAACATCGGTCCCGTCGAATTGTCTATTATTCGGATGGTGGAATTGTCTGTCGAATATATATTCATAAAATTACCCAATGTAAGCCGAATCGGTCTGACATATTCGATGTGAATTGTGTTACCCTGAGTGTCGGTATGTATGGTTCTAAGACATTCCCTACCATCCACAGTGTCATTTCCGATCCCAGCAGGGAGTGATTTTAATTCGCCATCAACCATCACCTCTACTGTAGGATGAATACTAAACGAGTCTACATTATGCCCTTTCAGACACACCTCTAGAGGAGATGGAGGTGGTGCAAATTGAGGAATTATTACCAGGGTAACAAGTAGAGATGCCCCCATTGCGGCTGGCGGTATGAGTAATTCTTTTTTGCCCAGTCGCTTTTTAGGTTTTTCTTCTTTCACCTTACGTTTTGGCATTTCGCGATTCTAGCTTGAATGTGGTATAATCTGCTATTAGTGCCTTTCCTGTCATTCAGTTGCTAGGGTTATTCGTATGTATCTAGCTGAAATGGTCGATTGTACGCATGAAGAGAACAGGATGGTAGGCTACTGTGTGTATGATATATGATCATTACCAAGCTACACTTTCGGAAATGAAAGCACATACGGCTCTACAATTTTGTTTGTAATCGAACATTGAGCGTTACTTCAAAGAGTAAATCTATAATATCAGATGATGAGGAAATATTATCAATTCACTAATTCGGCTACAGGCATAAAATTTGGAATATGTATGTAATGAGGCGATGCCTGCAAGTAGTATCAAAATAATAAAGGTTCTCTATTCTTCAGCTGGTTCATCCTGGCGAAGTTGAGTCAATTTTGTTATTGTCAAACACCCAAGCTTACCTGCGGCTATCTTTAAGGCTTGTTTGGCAAGTTGGAGGTTCTCAGCTTTCACGTAAGCCTCATAAATTGTATCTCCTGGTTTGACCCTAGCGGCAAGACCTGTTGCCTTTCCGAAAGCTCTTCTCATTCCTTCTTGTAATCGATCTGCACCCGCAGTTGCGATCATTTTGTTTTCACGTAGAACAACATGAGGGTATACCTTAACGCTTGAGAAAAAACTGTTATCGCCAGCAGAAGCCAGTGTCTTGTTAGCACCAAGTCTGGCAGCCTCCAATGCGTTATGCCTGATCTGTCGCCTTTCCTCCACCACAAGCTCAATCTTATAATCATAATCATCCCGGAATTCTCCCGATGAGAACTTAGCGATCTTCAGTTGCGGCTTACCTCTAATGTATTCTTTTCTTACATATGGCATGCCACGGATCTCTCTATAATTAGTACCTTTCAACAAAATTCACCATCTTTTAATGCTTAAATGGGGACTCGCTTCGATTTATTCGTTATGCCACCTGAAGTTGACGTCGCAGATTTCGATACTCCGTATTCGATTGAGGCAATTATACCGGTTGGACAGACCAGGATATTGGTAAATGAAGCCAAATTCCAAGATCAGCTCAGGTCAAAAGGGTTCGGTGAGATCGAGGACTCAGAATACGTCCTTAGCTATTGTGAAGCTCTTTACTTAGTATTCACAAATAAGTTAGTCATAAAAGACAAATTAAATGCTAGCATAGGGTTTAAGCAACTGATAAAGAAAATGTTGCGGCACGATCCAAGCGTGCTGACAAGGTTTCTAGTGTACCGCGACTTGCGGAGTCGAGGTTATGTCGTTAAGGATGGATTTGGCTTTGGCATTGACTTTCGTGTTTACGAAAGAGGAGAGTATCAAAAGAAGCCATCAAAATATTTGGTATGTGCGCTGAACGAAGGAGTCAATTTAAAGATAGAAGAACTTTATGATTTGATCGACCAGACTGCCAAGATGGGGAAGAGTTCTGTTCTAGCTGTAATAGAGCGAAGGGGAGAGGTGATCTACTACAAGGCCACAAAGATTCTACTGAAGGATAACAAATTTCGTCAAGAGGAATGAAATCAGAATTATCACCTTCATGAACCATCATTTAAATTAGAGAGATCTTACGTCATATAAGATGGAATTCAAGGAAATATTCTGTAATGACTGTAACACTATACTAGCTCGCTACAACGCCGATTATTTCTCAGATCTTAAGGTAACAGAGCTGACAAGGTTGCATCACAATAGTCACATAAAGAGCGGCCATTCAGTTACAACTAGACTATCTCGAGGCTGAAAACAGTTGATGTATCTTATCTTCCGAACTTGGATGCTATGAAAGTGTTAAATTTGTTAAATTCTCCATCTTCGAGAACCATTAAATAGGAGCTGGAGCTGATTTGAACGATATTGAAAAGAGTGTGTGAGAGTTGTTTCTATACGGGTGACGACCATGAATACCTGCAAGCCGGTGATTTCTGTACAGAGTGCATTGGTGTGCACTCAATGTGTCCGAGATGCAATGCGGCGTATCATAGTGAGACTATAACTGATGATGCCTATTTTATGATGATGATGATGATACACAAAAGGTAGAATTTGTTGGGACATCGAATAGATCATATTTATAGGTGAAAACAGTCTTTATCATCAAACGCTAGTCGTACCGGATGATGAAGAATAAGATAGTCCCCCTATTATTCTGGCAGATCGGCCAGAAGAAATGAAGAGATTGACCGGACTGCTGAATCCGGATGAGACATTACATTACATTCAATGCTCCGGCCGGGATTTGTTCCGTTGCGGCTATGACCGCAATTCGATTGAACCCGGGATCTCCGCCTTGAGAGGGCGAAATGCTTAACCGGACTACACCACCGGAGCTCAGCTCATAGCATGCTATTCATCATATAAAAATTACGTTCAACCGAAATTAGTTAACACGTAAGTGGATTATATTATATTCTGGTAGGACCTAGCTGAGCTCGATCTATTGAAAGATATTCATATTCCATCAGCAATTTCCTATGTCATTAAGAATCTGAATGCTCCAGCTATGCTTATTGGATGTAGAGCGAATGGTCCAGCTATCTCGAAGCCCTGTTGCGAATATGACATCATAGTTCTAGCGGAGCGAGATCGACGTCATGAGGTCATAAGAATCGGGTCGCATTGGGTGGAGATCCTAAGTGTTCCATTGAGATCCGAGATATTGAGAATACTAGCAGAAAGTGTTGATGGGATATTACTGAATGATATATACGACATTCGAGTGGCTTCAATAAGGGATGCATTCTCGAATAATTCAGCACGAATTAGCGCCAAATCAGTGCTTGCAAAAAGGTTATTAATTTCGTGCCTAATGAGATACTCCGAAATCGAGAGAATGTCAGAGAAAGCTCCTGTAATTTCGGCGATGCTGCTTAAAATCTCTGCGTATGAAATTATTCAGAGTCTGATGTTTTTTTATGGATTAACTGGATCACCGCTGCATCAGTTGGAAGCAATAAGGAAAGATCTTGAGCCAAATCACTTTGAATCTGAGAGCATAACGTTAGCTTTAGAAATAATTGGGGTAGAGAGGGCTACAAGTTCGGTTCTCAGACGATCGATTCCTTCATATTCACGCCTCGCTACGGATAGATACGACAAATCTTTAATTGAAGCCAAAATTGAGTTTCTCTATAAATCCAAGATGATAGCAGACTGCTACTATTACATCGGAAAAATTTGTTCCGACATTGTCAAGTCGCAACACAGTACATTTTGGCATGCGTACAAAAAACTAATACAAACTGGAATGGATTTATCTATTGATATTGAGCATATTCAAAGATGGAATTCACAGGTCAATACGGCAGCCAAGCGGCTCTTGGAGGCTCACCGAACAGCTAATGCTGGCTGAGCAATTTCAACTCTTTTTCTAGCACGCAATTTTGCTTTGTACTTGAGGTTTCTTGGTTTAGTTCTGAGCCTATATCCGCAACAAGGACACCACAACCCTTCCCATATAATGAAAATTTCACATATCTGGCATCTCCTTTGACCACTAACATACCGGCCTGATCCGACAGGTTTTTGTGCCCTATGTCTTATACAGATACCTTTACACGTCATCGTTTGCCCTCTATAAGCCCTAGTACTAGTATTTAAACGTGAACAACTATTTTTTATGATCTATCGATTACAACAATCTGACAAATAAAAAAAGAGATAAACAGATTTGACGCGTGCCCTACTTTATCGAAACGCTCTTAGCTTCGAATGCTTCATTCATCGTGAGGTACTCGTCTACTTTCATCTTAATATCGTCTGGTTCGGTATCCTCCATTCCCGAAAAGCCAGCCTTAAACGAGATCTTGTTACCTGAGACATTGACTTCTTCTATCTCCATATCCGCATAGACATTGGTAAGTTCGGTAACCCATTCTTTGGCTTCGTTTTCGTTAACGCCACCTGTTTCTATGTTTACGGTTAGCATCTTGGTCATTCAAAATCACCTAAACCAAATTCATTCCGGATATTAATAAAGTTGACGTATGGGGCG
>DASQQK010000094.1:0-7144 GCA_035643435.1 Nitrososphaeraceae archaeon
CCTTCAGTTCACTCCCAAGCTCGCTATCAATATGATCCTCATCTTGAAAACAGGTATTATCGTACTCCTGTTTCGGTTTCAGAAAAGTTATCTCCTTCTTCCGAACGGAAATCATCTGAAATGCTAAGAATATGCGAAATAATCTATCGTCTAGCGCTGGAGGAACTGATATCAAGCTACTATGGCCTACTAGATAATATCAAGAAAGAACTTGACCAAGCTGAAGAGAGCATACTTACAGGTAAATCGAACGCGTATCTGAAGACCCAACCTTCAACTATATTGATACTTAGAAGAAAGATTACGTTTATTCAAGGGGCTCTTGAGATGGTAGCTAGGGCGTTTGAAAATATCATTATGGATGATACGACGACATACGTTACGAGCGGAAAAGTCCTGAGTAATGATACCATTAGACAGATTCGCGCCGTAAATGACAGAACAGTATATCTGAGAAATGACTTGGAGAACATGCATCAGAGGATAATAAGCTTACGGGAATCATACAATTCTTCATTAACTGCAAACCTGAATGAGACGATTCGAACGTTGACCGTCATAGCGACCATTGTCCTTCCTCTTACCCTTATTACTGGCATATTTGGGATGAGACAAGAATACGTACCTCAATTACATCCTTCTTATGGCTCGTATTATGCATTAGGGTTACTAATAGCAGTTGGAGGTGCAATGGTTGCTTATTTTAGATGGAAAAAATGGATATAGAGCTTCTCGAAGTTCATTCCTGCCTCAGAAACGCAGATTCAGAACAAAACAACCATCTGAGCGCAGATGTGTAATCTCTCTATCTGGACCTCCTTTCCAATACGTTATACTTTCATCTCTGACACCGCTAATACTGCTAAAGTTATGCAATGTTTTCGTCAAAGATCTATCTTTGCGAGCGCACGTATAAGTTGGGATTATTTAGCCTGCTTCTACTAGTAGTTATCATCTTAGCCGTAATGGGATTAGGATGGACAACCTTCTCGTCTGAAGTTATTACCGGGTTTTAAGAAGGCTATATCGGTACACCTATCATCAAGAATTTGACACAAGACTTAGCACATGTTAAATTATTCTGATATTTCTAGGTACATGATATAACGCATGTAAACTAATATCTTATCTATGCTTCCAAATGTAAAATAAATCAAGAGAATATCTTATATTCGTCTTCATCTTTTAATATGTCCCTAATGTTCTCTATTGCGAAGAACAAAGGTAAGAATAGTAACAAAAATCGAACTGAACTAATGGTTACCCTCAAAGGAGTAAAATATGGAGCATTTGCGGGCTTTATAGCAACGTGGTCCATATCATCAGTGATCGTCATAGCTGAATTATCATTAGGGATGAATATAGGTGCGTTCTACTCAATCATAGGGATTAGCCTAGGTTCAAACGATATCACGACTGCAGCATCATTAGCTTTTGGTCTTCATCTTCTGGTCGGGACTATAATAGGGGCTGTGTTTGGTGCAATAGGGATTAGATGGAAAAGAGTACGTATGCTCAATCCGTACAAGAGCTCATTAGTTGGTATGGGAGCGGGTATAATACTATGGTTAGTATTATTTCTCCCAATAACATTATTCTTGGTACAGCCATCCATTAATTCCATTACTACAATACTGGCTGTTGAATCGCAACAAGCAGTATTTTCTGATGATGTGAATCTCGCTATTAAGAATATTACATTAATTGCAATTGCATTTCATTTGATATGGGGTGCCATATTTGGAATCATAGTCAGCTCGTTGCTGAGGATCAGGCTTTTTAAAATAAAGCAACACTATAACGATATCATTAATATCGATCCAAATATTAGGTTGGTTACCATTTGTGATGCAGAAGGCAAAACTATGTATTCTCACCACGGTCAGGGTGTAAAGAATTTGCTTACTGCAGATGAGAGCAGGAAATCACTTGAGATGGCAATGACTGGATGGAAAGCACGTAATGAGCTTTCCGACAAAATAGGAAAAGGGAGATACGTGATAGCAGAATATGAAAGAATCAAGAGAATTACTATGCCATTCGGAGAAGACTATCTCCTGTACCTAACTACAGAACCGCAGGCCAACCATTTGAATATAATAAATAGAATCCGCAAGTTGGAAGCAGGACTAAACTATTCATTTAGCTGACTGAATCATAAAAGAATAGAGAATTCTTTTCGGGAACGAATATATGACTATGAACACCATCCCAACAAAAGGTATCGTCGCCAGTCCATATAGTAGATGGGGAATAATGATAATAGCAAACTAATCGCATTCTAAAGCCACCAAACAAATCATCACGATTGGTTCATTACTTACTACTCAAAGATGGAGTTGTCTTCTCGGCGATACGTGTAATGTATACTTATGCTACAGCGAAGCAAGTCTAAAGATGAACACACCAACTCAATGCACAAGCATGACAGAACATGGAGCTCTTTCAGAAACTCCTCTAGCAACACTTCCCAGTGCTTTGATTCTTGAGATTCCCTTTAGGCCAGAAGTTCCCATAACTATTAAATCAACTTTTTCATTCACAGCGAATTCAATTATCCTATCTGCGGGGCGGCCGATAGTTACTTTACTCTTGACAGATAGTTCTCTGTCATGCTGATAATCTTCAATTTTTCTTTCCAGCATTCCTGTTGCCTCTACCTTCATTCTTTGATACAATTCTTTAAGATACTCTTTCGTTGTAATTTTTTCTCCTATGATTTGTGAACTGAATCTATAATCAGAGGCGTAATAGGAAGGAGGAACGACGATCTCTGGAACAACGTGAAAAAGAATGAGTTGTGTATCTTCGCAGGCCTTTCTAGCCATAGTAGAAATTTCTATTGCGCTAGACAAGGCCTTATCAGATTGTTTGGACCCGTCGTACGGTATAAGAATCTTCTTCAGAGCCATTTCAATATTGAAAATCTAATTCGCAACTACTATTTATCAACATAGGTTTGATAAGATGTTTCTTTTGCCACTTACCAATTTAGATATCAAATGTTGTTAGGGGGGTGGTTTGTTCCAGGTATAATACTTGGGCCCAGAGGGAATGGATATTATTTACAATGCTAGTCGTAGGTTACATCGGTTATTGTTTGAATTTCTGTCCGATGGGTCACAGATATGGATGCTTACTGCTAGTCCGTAACTCTACGCCAAGAATGATACTCATCATCTTCCATGCCTTCTTCAAGGACGTCTATGAAGTTATCTTTGACCATCACTTTTGAGCAATAAATACAGATCCACTTCATATACAAGTATGACGAAAGTATTATAGAAATGTGTTTCCTCTCTGGTTAGAAAGACTTAATGCTATGTACTCAGTATCCGAGTACATCTTATGTAGATGCTGTTAATGCTGCCTCTTCCTTATTAATTGTCACTTTCTTCTTCTTTCCATGCTTTTTCTTTTCCTCCATCTGCAATGTCATTAATCTTTTTGCTATTTTCGGGTTGTTCTTTTCTAACCAATCTCCAAACGATTCTTCCTCTTTTAAATTTCTCTCTAAGACCTTTACAGTCTTTTTATCTGCTTTAAGAAGCTGCAGCGCTTGAATTCCTCCTTTATACATTATAGCTTCTGCTCTTTCTATAATCAAATCATTTAGAGATTCCCAGACCTCTCTTTCTCGGTCTGAACTGGTGTTTTCAATCAACATTTTTAGCTGTTTCGGAGGCTCTGGTACAGGTAATCTCCCCTTTTCATTTGTAGGTTCCATTCCTGCTAGCGCACTAATTCTTTCTCTAAGCCTTTCTTGTTGCTCCTTTGTCTGCTCAAGATGATGTCTTAATCTATCCTTAACTTCTGGCACTATACTTTCGGATAATCTCTTTTCCAGCCTATCAACAGCTGCATTTTCATATGATAAAGCAAGGTTTAATCCGGCAATCGCAACAATATTTGACGAACCACTACTACCGCTGCTATCATTCTCATTGTATTTTGATGACATACATAATAGTATTAGCAGGAGTATTTAATAACAATTTCAAGTACTTGCTATATATCCAAGGGTGAGAAACACGATAAACCAATATACAAGGATGATGAAGGTTGAGATCTGGTGTCTTGATTACTCTATTAAAAGCAGTACTACTAATAAGGAACATATTCACCATTTAAAAGGGGTCTAAACTGATCTGAAAAAGAGGAAATTAGGGATCGTAGACTAGGCTTGGTTAGGTTCTAGACTAGGCCTCGGATGACTTAATTATCTTATTGAGCCCCTCTTCAATATTCTCTCTTGTACTTTCTATGCTCTAAATCATCGTTAGATTTTTTGATGTTTCTACATTGTGTCAATATCGTGTCAAAGATACGTAACTTACTCAAAACGACTAGTACTTGCTGGTTAATAGACGTACTCTCTCCTTGTGAATCAAATAAGTGAGTGAGTATCGATACTGTTTTTCTCAACACGACCGATGCTCTTCAAGAATTTAGGGTATAAACTTTGTAAGGCTTGTTAGTCCCATAGTTGATATACTTCCATCGACCATCAGAGACCGATAACTCGTGAAATTCTCTTTGCAATTTGCGATCTAATGAATTATATACCTTCTCTCCTATGGAGACCTTATTTGCGCCTGTGAGTGAAGTTATCTTTGATGCGACATTCATGCTATATCCCAAAATGTCAATAGGCGAGAGCTGTTCATAACCAAACTGAACAATTGCGTTTACTCCTGCATCTATACCAATCTTGGGGAAGAGTTCAGGATATTTGTATATTTTATGCAATATTACATTAATTTCCTCCTTGACCGCATTAATCATCGCTTTCCCACATTCAATTGAAATGGATGAGGCATCATAATTGTTCTTCATGCTAGCACGACAAGGAAAAAATGAGATTACTCCATCGCCTGCATATTTTAAGACATATCCACCATGGTTATCTATAACATGTGACATTTGGTGGGCGAAAGCTCTAATTATAGTAACAAGGTTATCTACTGGCATTTTTGTTGAGCCAACAAGATCGGCGTATAAGATAATGAGAGGAATCTTGGAGCTGATATGGTTAAGAAGAAAGTTTTGACCACGTCTTACTGAAGTATTAATCATCTTAGGCCATAGGTTGTCAAGTATCAAAGGAGTATGTATTTTTGTACCAATATACCATTGATTCTTCTTCCTGCATACTCTTTTCAAGTGAAGATATGTTCTCATGCTTTCGTGGCATATCCATCTCTTGCATTCTCCTGATCAGTGAATCGTAAGCGACTAATTCATCATGTTCTATTGCAAAATCTCGTCTAATTTGCACTAATTCATGTTCTTCCGGCAGAGAGTCTGCTAGACCATTATCCTGCGTTCTTGATTTTACTTTCCTTCGAAGATTATTCCCATCCGGCGTCGTGATAGATACGAATGATCGTGATACATCCGCTTTAACATCAGTTGGTTTTCCTCCTAATCGTATAATTATCCTTCTAAGCCTACTTTTTTGAAGATTAGTTTCTTTCAAGTGTTGTTTTAGTCTTGGTTTTACTTCTTGTATTGGGCTCTGATCTATTCTTGAGACTATTCTATCTGCTAACGCATTTTCAACAGATAATACTTCATTTAGTTTGTCAATTAGCTTTGAGGGTAATTCCATCTTGTCATTATAGTTCTTTCGATATTGCAAACGGTTTTCATATTTTACTATATTATTTAAGCTTGTTTCTCAGAGCCAGTAAGTTGGACAGCATGCTGCATGCTGCTTAAGAATTCATTTCCTAATATGGGTGTTCAATCTACTCGATATTTTTGCCGTGTAGATAAACCCGCCAAACCAGCAGGATTATTCGTTGCGTTGATAGTGAGGATATAATTTT
This sequence comes from Nitrososphaeraceae archaeon, assembly GCA_035643435.1. GTDB lineage: Archaea > Thermoproteota > Nitrososphaeria > Nitrososphaerales > Nitrososphaeraceae > TH5896. The sequence goes on from DASQQK010000094.1 coordinate 5,832, forward strand.
ATATTTTAGTGGATATAATGATGCTGTCCTACTGCTATCAGCAAACCTAACCCGTTAATCACACCTGAAGAAAATCTATGCTGATGTGCGTCATCTTTTATGTCATTGAGTTTAGTGAAACTGAATAAGATATAATACTTGTGAACTGAAATATTCTACGGGCAAGTTTGTGTCAGGCTGAACGGGGTATTTCCCGCCTTAGAAATGTTAGCCAAGCAAGCATGGAAACATGTTCCGGGGAATTTACGTCGACCCGGAAAAGGATATTGCTGGTGTGTACTCCTCGTATTCTGTTAGACCAAATGCTGATATTATGCCCGGGTATCTACTCCAAGCTGCAATGCATCTTGCTGGCGGTTAGCCTGCATCCATGGTGTTGAGGTGGTCCCCCTTTTTTTATCTCCCTGAGATTTAGATTCTATAATTCCAGTCTGCGAGAGTAAAGGTCTTGCTCGTTATCGTATGCTCTTTACCTCAAGCAGGAACAAAATTAGTGCAGAGTATCCCAGATCGCGTCTTATTCATGTGGACCGTCTTCTTCATCAGTCCACACAGAATATGTGAGGAGACGTGACCGTGTTGGGTGGATATGAAGACATTCTGTCCTGCCATTCCAGGACTTTGCTATATATATGCTAATCGAAAACCTGATATGCAATTACTATGGAGAACTACCTATAATTATGCATAAGAAAGTATCTATAGAAATATTTGTCCTTCTGGTTACTGCGTCGATTGTGACAGTGCCGTCGTCGGTGCTACAGGTATCGTACGCACAGACGAATCAGGATTTGGCCAATAGCATCCTGGCCGTGCATAACAGCGAGCGAGCTGCCGTTGGAGTTCCACCCCTTGTGTGGAGCGACGAGCTCGCCGCCGGTGCCCAGACTTGGGCCGAGCATCTCGCTACGACAGGCAACTTCAACCACGCATCCTTCCCCGACAAGCCTAATGGTGTAGGTGAGAACCTTGCAGGTTTTTTCAAGGGGGTATCCGCCCCAGGGGAGGGACAGTCTCTATGGGTCGACGAAAAGAAGGATTATCACGGCCAACCAATTCCTTTTACCACCGAAGAATTCGTAGGCCCCCCACCCTACCCTGCTCATTACACTCAGATGGTCTGGCAGAGCACGACCGAAGTCGGTTGCGGGACCGCCAGTGGTAGTGGTCATCCATTCAGCATTCTGGTGTGCCGCTACAGCCCTGCGGGCAACTTCCAAGGGCAGACGCCCTTTGGCCCAGGTGCAGCAGCTCCACCTGCTAACCAAAGTGCAGCAGCTCCACCTGCTAACCAAAGTGCAGCAGCTCCACCT
>DASQQK010000095.1:0-2416 GCA_035643435.1 Nitrososphaeraceae archaeon
TACTGAGGGTGTTTGGCTGTATATACCACTTTCGACTTACAAGACATCACATGGTTCAAATGTTGACATTTGTATTTACACTAGCATCTGTTAATGTTGCTTATGGGCAAGGCGATTGTACCGATCCTGAGGATTGCAGTGGAATCCTGAAATTAAATTACCTTTAGACAAAGATGTTGGGTCAGAGCTTAACCAAGAAGACGTGGCTGCGGATATTCTATTAGGCTTACCTTTTCCTTGAAAGTTTAGGTCCAAGTATGCAATTTAAGTGAGTCTAACAACTTAGCGTCCCGCAAAATGCTACTCCAAGCTTCACCGTGTACCTATCCACTACATAATGAGTTTCCCACCCTTATTCATTTTCAACCAAATTCCAACCGGCCCTGACCATCTTGTCTTTACACGCATTCAGAGGAATTGGTAGAGCATAACTTCGAAGGATTTCTCCACGGCTATCGCATAACACAACATGGCTAAATTTATCACTACGATCCAATTTGAAAACGAATAAAACTCCATTCCGTGAATTCCTAAGTATTGCTGTTCCTATTTCCTGATCCTCTTCTGGTACCCGTTGTCGTATAAGAGTATCGGAGCCCTTTTTATATCCATCCAACTATCTTTTTCACCATTTTCAAGCTTCTCGTTTATGAGCAAATGTGTTCCCAAAAAGCGATAGTGGGCGCTACCATTGTCACTAATAATTGAGTAGAATCTTAATATAAGGTAATACCTAAGAGTTTGGAACTGATTCTACCATCATCTTTGTCAGTATTCTGAAGATATCTTCGTTCCTATTATTGAACCTGAATTCTATTTCTTTTATGTACAGATTAAAGTATGGTTTGGGTACACCTCGATAATGATATAGCCATGTCTTGGCATAGCTCCAGAATCCTTCGATACCATTGATGTGAGTTGCATCTTCATCTCTAACATATTCTTCTTTTCCATGAAGTATTACCTGACGTTTGCCTATCAAATTCAGTGCAGCATATATGCTGTATGATCATCTGTATAATACAAGGAACCCTTCTTGGTATGTTGTTTTATCAAAGGTATCAAGGTATCATGCTTTCTGTCAGAAACAGGAAATGTGATGACCTTGCCATTTCTTTGGTAGATACCAAATACTAGGTTTTTACCTTCAGATCCCCATCCACGTTTTCCTTTTCTATGCCCACCAAATAACGCTTCGTCTATTTCTAATTCTCCTGACAACTTCTTTAATTCCTTTAATTTCAGCAATGATTCATTGTAGATTGATTGTCTGAATATTCTGAATGTCTTCTCCACAGTAGTCAAACTGAGTGATACATAAAACCTGATCCTGTATGCAGGTACTCCTAAAGCGAACAGGTACATAAGGTGAGCTAGCTTATCAAGCGAAAAATTGAATTCTCCGATGTACGTTCCTGTAAGCTCTCCAAACTTGTATTTACAACGTCTGCATCCAAGTCTCTTATCTTTTAGATGACACAGCAATCGGTATCCACATCTTGGACATTGTCTCCTTCCCTTCCATCTAGCAAATACATACCACTTTTTGTCACACTTCCAGAGAGTTCTATTGGAGTATACTCACGCACGCAGCACGAATGTAGCAGTCAAAATTATTCCTTATTTCTTGTTCCAAATGTTTGGGTATTACCTAATATAAAACATACTACACATTATTTCCAGATCCTACACATTATCTCGCAGAGGTCCATCAAGGTAGGAGGTCACTTACTATCAACATCTTCACCTATAGGCCGTCTACCTTTTTCGTAATTAGAAACCTAGAAATACGGACAAAATTTAAAAATTAGTTTTAGCATTATTATACTGTCGACAAACTGGGTTAGGGCTGCAGCAGCAGAAAATAGACAGGTACAAAAAGGACAAATATTTGAATTGCTTAAAGAATAGATACCAAGAAACAAATGGACATGGGGAGGCAGGCAGTCAACCTCATATGCTCATACAGAGACTCTTCCTAACAACCATGGCTGCCTCCTCTTTTAGGATAGCAATAGAGACACATTTCAATACATACATCACATGAAACACATGCTACACACATGTTAGAAAAGGTTATCTAAAGATACATGTAGCCGTTGACATCAAGAAGAAAAGAATCCTGTCCATGAAAGTGACAAGTGAAGAAGTACATGATGGTAAGATGCTAAAGAAGTTGATTGATGACGCTTCAGAAAGTAACAGTGTAAAGGGTATGTTAGCAGATGGTATGTATGACAGTAATAGGAATTTTAGATATCTATCCAAGAAGCATATCAAAGCAGGTATAAAGACCAGAAGTAATTCCGAAGTCAAGTCAACTAACTGTCGAGCTAGAAATATGTCTGTAATAAGGCAACAGAAAAATCTCAAAAGATGGAAGCATAGCGTTAGCTACGGACACAGATGGATGGCA
>DASQQK010000096.1:0-4191 GCA_035643435.1 Nitrososphaeraceae archaeon
TCAGTAGAATGAGTTAATCTTTCTTGATTTTCAATAATCTTCTGCTCTCGCAATTCTTGTCTTGATGGTCTTTTCCGCCGGCCATCACTGGGCTTTGAAGTTTTTCCTGCATCTGAACCGTTAGAGTGAGACATGCGAATATGATGCATTATCGATGAATTAAATCTTTCACCTACGCTATTCCATGGGTCGTTGCTACATACTTCGATGTAACAACGCCTCTAGCATACCTGTATTGATTAATCTAGCAGCTAATGCTTCTTCCACTGAACTTTATGAGTAAGTTCGTGACATCTTTCAGAGCAATAGTAGTCATCACACATGTAGCAGAATACGGGGTAATCTTGTATCTTCCTACCACACGATGAACAGGAGACTGACATATCCAAGGCGATATTGACAACATATTAGCGTTCAATCTATAAAAACAATTAATTAAGATATCTTCTTAGGAGCTAAAGAGAGTGAAAATATTGTTAATACCTGCATGCATTTGTGAATTCGAAAATCTGAGTCTGTTCAGTCTTCGGGGAATGCCTCATCAACTAAGTTGCTTGCAGGTTCTCCTGACGGTAGTGGAGCATTTCGGTCAACCTCGTATTTGAATATATCAGGAAAATTCATGTCCAGAATCACGTTTCTTCCGACGGCTATTATATGTGATTTTGGTATATCAAATCTCTGATTTGAATAGCCAAATACTATCATCTTATCCTCTGTTTCCTTCATAACATGTCCTACATCGTCTTCATTATTAGCCCTAACTCCTTTATTGAATAATGACATCGGATATCTCCCTTCGTAAGTGGCTAAATCTACGACTTTATCGTCATCTGGCCAAGGGTCTTTCCGGCTTGTAGGCAAAGGTTCCTTCCTGCTAACGGCATATCTCTTGATTATATCTCCAAAAGGTAGATCAATAAGAACATTCGCGCCTACCTGTTGGATTTCTTTAATTGGTATGTCATATCTCTCTTGTTTTCCACCAAACACAACTATTGTGTCAGGCGTTTCTCTAACGACATGCCCTATGTGGGGAGCATCTAATGCCTTAACACCTTTATTAAAATATTTGCCCGATGTCAAACTTGATATTATTCATTGATGTTCGAGCTTTAAATAGTTGCCGAGGGGTTTAGGGATTGGATCACAAGATATGAAAGTATGGATTTAATTTCATTGCATTTTGAAGGTCTTATGTCAAAAATCGTTTTAAGCGTGAACTACTTATAATAGGGTATCTTTGGGTCTAAATAATGAGCTGGATGCTGCTGCAGGAACGGAGAATAGTCTTTTGCTTGAAAGCGGCATAGGAGAGGTTGGTATGGCCAAACCGGGTTATCCGTATAAGATTTTGGTTGTAGATGATGAGGAAGACATTATCTTGACTGTGAAGACTATCCTGAATGAGGCTGGTTATTGTGTGGATGCGTTCACAGATCCTTCTGCTGCATTTAATATGTTCAGACCTGAAGAGTATGAAATTATAATCTTGGATATTAGAATGCCCGGCCTTAACGGATTTGAACTGTATATGAAATTATTCGAAAAGGATAGTACTATCAAGGTATTATTTCTCACAGCCGTGAACGAATTCTCAGTGTATGAGAAATACAAGAACAACGTATCTCCTATGTTCGGCAAAAGGTATTATCTGCAGAAACCTATAGAGCTTGCGAAGCTACTTCAGCGGGTTGGCGAAATGTTGAACCTTTGACGCCTTACATTCGAGAATTGGGTCGATTTGTTTTGCGTCGCAGAAATCCTTGCAGAGGCCGCGGAGAAAAGAAAGATTCATCTAATACTTTACACATATCAAGACCATGAGAGCAAATACGACAGTCCAACGAGAAGTCGATGAGACCGAAAGACACTCCCTACCTGAAAAATCTCTCACGCTGAAGGATATTTCTCCAAAATGGTTCGAAAGACTATTCAGTAAGAAAAAGAATCTTCCTTTGCCCTTATCGCCAAGTTGGTTTAAATGGTATTTTGAATTGGATTCACCCGCTAAATGCGTTATAGGAGAAGCGCACGGTTACACTTCGTCATACGAACGAACGTGTAAAGAATGCAATCGGCTAGGGTGGAGTTTCGGCAAATCTTTCATTCTCCGATCTCGTACAAGGCTGGAGAATGACGTCAACGAATTCGTACATCATTGGAACTCAACCCATGTACAATAATCTTCTGTGAGAATGAGCTTCCCTTCATCTCTCTCTAAACGGCCATATACAAGAACTTGTGCAAAGAGAGACTCCGTATCCGGATTAAACAGCTAATATTATGATCCTACTAGCTGGGCAGGCGTTATACACCGGTCTAATACGGTAATTATGAAATTATACATATTTCGCTTCGATTATCGTTGGCTGTCGAGTCTATTAAACAGTAATAATCTGGGACATAAGAGAATAGTGGAGGTGTGAAATAAGCAGTTGATTTTAAAGAATCACCCTCAAGGAGGTGAAGGTTTTGTATCTTATTCTTGTGAACCGTTTGATCCGAGTAAAGGTTATCAATATGCATATGGGATGTACTATGTCATGTTTGCAAAGGCTCGCTGCAAACTATGCAACGATCAGGTAAGGTTTGCATTGCGGCACCTGAGGACCAAACATCCGGAAGTTTTAAGCGACAAGGACGTAGCTAGGCTCAATATGCCTCAGATCATGAAAAAATTTTTTTATGTATAAATAGTGGCGAATGCCTCTACTCCGACATCAGTGCCGTTCGTATCTATGTTATCAGAGGCTCCCACAAGATTTCCTATGCTCCGACCTACTCACTCAAGGTCCAATCACTTTTTTGGGCCTTGTCTGGCTATACGTTATTATTAAGCCCAAAACAGATCTCGACCACTGACCACTGATCAATTTCGTCCTAACAAGGAAGAGAAGAGATCACTTGCAATTATATTCCTCATTATTTTCGTTGCCATTATATCTGCTACTGCCATAGATTGGATTATTTTACCCTACGATCTACCTTCATTCATAACTGTCACGATCTGGTGGGTGATATTTGCGGCTATCGCGGGTATCCTTGTATTTCGATCTCGGCGTATGTTGCGTTCATTGCGGAACCGGATGAAAAACAGCATTTCTTGGCCCATGAGTGCAAAAGTGGTAAATGGCATATGCTGGGCAGGGCCATTCGCAATGATACCTATATTCCAATCTATTTACCCATACTTGGTTCTATTGGGAATCGGGACGGGGAATATTTGCACCTTCTTCTTCTTGCGGAAGTATAGCAATTTGTCAAGCAGGGAACAATATCTAGTGGGCATTCTATCCATTTCATTCATTCCTGTGGCATTGATTCTTAACTACACAATACTTCAAAATTCAAGTGAGCTTGCACCGTTGATTTCTAGGCTATTAGTAGGAATAGCTTATGGGATAGGAGGCCTGTATGCATTATTCATGAATCGGTAACATCAGATGCGGAGTGCATAGTGCGGGAAAAATAAAATAAATGGATAGTACATGCCCTAACAGAGGGGGTACAGCTTTGCTCTACCACAGAGCGAACTTGAGATTTGCTGATCACATTCGCCGTAGGTAAGATGGGTTCGTCGTTGCCTACCGGTCATATTGTCTTCCGATTGTCCGATCACAGTAAGCCCCATTCACTTAAGCTATCAAGAATGGGTTTAAGCTTTAATATAATATCCTGTTTATGTAAAACGAATCTACTGTTCAACTGGAGGACAATGCATAACATGTTCCTATCTTCCCTGGAGGTGTAAATCCAATTGTTAATTATATTGTGTCTATCAGAGTGCGATCTCATCCACATCAACCATGAATCTATCCTCTTCAAATGTTCCTCCATCTTCCCATAAGCGAAATCTAAATCTACGTGTTCGTCTTCGATGTCCAAAAGGTCGAGTTTGACCAGAGGAAGTACAACTTCTCCTCCAGGGACCTCCTTATGCTCCTTGTTCATCTCTTCAATGATGATCCACTCATCCTTTTCCTCATCATTCCCATTACTCGTTATCTGATTGTCTACAAATCCATAATCTGGTAGAAAGTACCCTGCTAGATCGTTGTTCCTATCATATATCTTGTAAATCGTTTCGTCATATTCGAGTGTCCACTTCCTGCTATTCTTATCTCTCTTTAGGAACACGTCAAGGCTATGTTACGGAAGGGCGATTTTAATCTTGCCTGCGGTTGATAA
>DASQQK010000097.1:0-3182 GCA_035643435.1 Nitrososphaeraceae archaeon
TATAGTCTCTCGCATGAATACAAGTGCGAAGATCCCGGAACCTAAGGAGATCCATGCGACTATCTGAATCGCAGTACTTAAACTAGACACATCTGCAATAAAACCTATTCCAACAGCTCCAAAAACAAATCCTAAATCCCTCCAGAATCGATAGACACCTATTGAAGTCGCCCTCCAACGTGGGTGAGCTATATCACTTATAGCAGCCAGTAGAGTAGGATAAACAAGTGCAGTTCCAATACCTAACAAAACCATTCCAATAATCAATCCAAACAAAATAGTTCTAGAACCTAATACCACCCAGATTCCAATCGCTTGAACAATCATCCCAGGATAAATGAGCCTCTTTCGACCTACACTATCACTGAGTGGACCTGTGGCAAGCTGTAAGAATCCCCATATACCAGGATGCAATGCCTTAAGAAATGCTGTTTCGTTTATGCTAATTCCAAGAGATACAAAGTAGATTGTGAAAATACCCCATGTTACACCAAAGATTAAATTGTTAATTAATCCTGCTTGACTAGCAGCTAATAGCGATCTATTCTTCCAAGACGTTACTAAAAATACGTCTCTAAAGTTCAGATTGCTTTCAGAAAATGTGTCCCGTACCCTAGCAGAGGATTGATCCTTCTCTACTGTTGGTTTTACCTTCTCATCTTGAACTCTATTATCATCTACTCTTTTCCTAAATTCTAGGTCTTCTTTTATCTCTAATTTCGTAAATTGTGACGTATCTCTAACAAAGGCAACTGATATTACCAGACCTAATAATGAAAATACAATTCCTAGATATAGCGGATAAGGCTCCAAGCCATAAACTGCTGCTATATATCCTGTGAGAAAGCCAACTAATGCAACAGAAATATAGCCGGCAAATTCATTTAGCCCTAGAGCTAGGCCCCTTCTCTCTTTCCCAACCAAATCAATTTTCATATTCACAGTCATTGACCAAGCTAAGCCCTGGTTTACTCCTAACAATACGTTAGCAAACAAAACCCAGTTCCAATTTGGTGCATAAAGTAGAAGAAAAGGTACGGGGATAGCGAAGAGCCACCCTAAGACTAATACTTTTTTTCGATTCCATCTATCAGATAAGTTGCCAGCAAAAAGATTGAGTATAGCCTTGACAACTCCAAAACCGGCAATGAAGGAGAGTATTAACACATTAGATTCTAGTCCGAAGACTTCTTTTCCAAGAAGCGGAACGACAGTTTGCTCCAAACCAATCATGGCTCCCACGAAGGCGTTGACTAATACTAAAAGCAGAAACTGATTGATATTGGCTCTAAGTCCTAGCCTGATGTCAGGCATTCTATCCTCTATTCATCTCCGCCAAATCCGCCATGATTCAAATCATTGAATATAATACAGGGAAATGTATATGCTATATTTCCTTTTCATAGGAGTATAATATAACTCGTTACGAATATGCGTTGTTTAGGACTAGAGACCCACTCAGAAGTGCAACCAGCGCAAATACTTTTTAAGTGTATGATTTGGGCATTCATTAGGCGAAGTGCTGTATGTAGGCAGCATCCACGGACGGAGCATTTGAAGTACATAAGTGAGCCTAAGGCATCCATAGGATAAATATCAATAGCAATAGATGGTGGTTTAATGCTGGTTCCAAACATGATTAATGCTGGTATTGAGTATGCTACATTTTTCTTGATTTCTGGGTTCTACCAATGATAAAGCAATGGGGCAGAATTTAATATATCATCGGGACTGCTGGTACTGCTGCACTAGTAGGTTTAAATGGCCACATAGTCGTTGACACAGTTAGGAATCCGCAGTCTACGCCACAAGGAATAACTACATTGGCTATTGAGATAGAAATACTCCAAGCATCTTATTTTATAATCACGGGAATAATAATTGCCAAGAGCAGGAGAGAATAAAAACTGCTCCCCGCGCCCGCCTGTGCATGACTTATACTGTTATTGTTTGTATTTTCGGTACAGTATTTAATCTATGCCAAGAAGATGATATATTGGTTTGTTGCACCTTCTAATCAAATATGCATCTTGCATGGAACGACAGACGTACTAGACAGTTCATAACCAATGTAGGTCTGATAACATCAAACGGTCCTGATGGACCAGATATAATGGCTGCAGAATGGACTCATCACATATCTTATTCTCCGAGTCTTATTGCAATTAATGTGAGAGGACATAATACTACTGCAGAAAATATTCAGTCTTCAAGAGAATTTGGTGTTAATCTAGCAGCAGCAGATCAGAATATCGTCTGTAGCGTGGCTGGAAGGTATAGTGGTAAAGAAACAGATAAAATATTGTTACTCAAAGAGGCTGGGCTTGCTGTTTTCTATAATGCAAAGAGTATCAACGTATTGATGGTTCAGGACGCGGCTATGAATGCTGAATGTAAATTAATGAAACAAATAGAGCTAGGAGACCACCTAATGTTTGTAGGAGAGGTCGTAGAAATATCTGCAGACGAGAATATAAAACCACTGATTTATCATAATGGGAGATATCGACAGATAGGAGAAGATATTCCTAAACCATCAGCTAATGTATTGGCTACGATTGAAAAGCTAGCCGAAAAATATAACCGGCCAAGATACTAGTGTGTATTATATAGTTCACATTGAGCTCCATGATTAGGGTTAACAAGCTATAGCTAGCGGGCTGATAATCAGGGTATTTCGGAACCGTTATGCTCTCTAGTATATGATCTACTACTGAAGAAAGCTAATACTATTCGTGTAAAACCTGTCAGTCAAATCTTTTTTTTGATCTGCTACTCATGTTATTGGCGTGCATCTTTTTATTAGAACTGCATCATCATCAGTATCATCATCTGGTCTTGCCCGTCCTGCCTGTAATTCACAAAACACTAAATTATTACCCCCATCCACTGATTTAGAACAGAATGATGAAATTATGATTATGAGTTAATCCCTCTTGTCAATTCTATCTAGATAATCTGTGATTTCATCAAATGTCATGCCAGAATCATTGAGCCCAACGACCAGATCTTCACTAATACCATTGCCTCCCAATGCAGCTAATGCGTCCAATAATCGGTTAGGTGCATCAGAATCATCTTTACCATTCCCGCCACGATAAGACATAATCACACCTATGGCATATCTGCCGTTACGTGTATAGCTGAATCTATGAACCGTCGGTGGAAATATAGCTACCTAA
>DASQQK010000098.1:0-17777 GCA_035643435.1 Nitrososphaeraceae archaeon
AGTATGACAGAATTAATCGTGAATCCATTTGCTCCAGTAAGAAGTGCTCCTGCTTGGAAGTTGCCAATTGAACCAGGTCCATTTACTTCTACGTTATCGACATTTGGTACCATAATCCCAACTTTAGAGCTGTCCTGTCCAGGTCCTGTGATCGAGAATCCATTCATATTGATTACAGTATTTGGACCACCCACTATGATACCATCTCCACTGCAGTTAAGGTTTGCAGTTAGATTTACTTGTCCGCTTACCACTTGTCCACATGCTGCGTTTGTTGATGCTCCTAGAAATCCATCTTGTTGTGCAGCAGCTGGTGTTGCAGTACCTATTGTCAGTGTACTCAATACGATTAGCATGGCCAATACCGGCGCTGCTATCATCGATGGTACACTCCTATTCCTACTACTACCATGTTTGCCTTCAAGTTCCATTTCTTAATCAACCAGAATCAAAGAATCTGTAATATATATGTGGATGCATGCACAGTACTAAATCTATTATTGATTGCATTTGATTATAAATATTCATTTAAGTTATTGACGATAAGGCTTTACTGGTAAAATGAATTTTTATACCTAATGATTATTCCAGTCCATAATTCCATCCTTACACCTCCATAGATTAGAAGAGTTGACAAATAAATTATTCATTCATCCACGTTGTCGTCATGTTAAATACATCGCACGTTGATGATTGTTTGTCTAATATAGTATTTTTCTTTCTTCCAAGTCCTGAATGTAATATTAGACGGCAATGATTAGAGAGTGTGCATGCGTATGTCTTTTCCACTGCAGACGAACCCATCATTAGCAGAATGGATCAGTGCTGAAATACAACGTGCACTGCTTCTGTATTAAAGATGCGAGATGAAGGAATTGGAATTCCTGCAGCAGTTGTTTTGTTATCACCTTCGACAGATTTAACCCAACAAGGGGACACATATGTCACATTAAAGAGTCATGATCCTATTTTAATTTCTGAAGAACTTAAACCTCTCCGCTGCCTATGCTGATCCTGCAGATCAAATGAATCCATATGCATCTCCAATTTATGCTAACTTTAGTAAGGGCTTTCCACCTACATTAATTCAAGTTGGCACAAAGGAAATACTATTAGGCGCTTCAGTAGGGTTGTATTAGGTTTTGGATCAGGCAGGTATTCCTGTTAAATTAGATATCCATAATGCAATGCCACATGGATTTATGTTACAACCATCATTAGAGGATACACCTGAATCAAAGATAGCATTTTCTAAGATAAATGACTCTCTTAAAGAATATCTAAAGTACTAATATGTAATAAGGAGTCTAGTACTACTGGGCTCAGGAGCAGGAGTGGTAACATTGAATATAATGTCACTCAGTTACAACTAGGTCAACAATTTTGGAATAACTTATACTTCCATACCGTGCACCGATAGTCAGCGTATAATTCCCGGGCATTAGACCTTTGATTGGTTTAACCTCCATTTCAATTGAATACGGGTTGGTACTATTGTCATTGTGTATAGTAGCATTATTAAGATAAATTGTATCAGTATCAAAATTTGTCGTAATATTCCATAACTTTCCTGATTGAGTGATTGATGTTGCAGTTGTAAGTTTTATTAGGCTATTAGATGTTACTCGGTTACTATCATCACTACTGAAGTAGGTACTATTTGAATAGACATTAATCTTAAGCGAATCGCCACTTCCTGAACTAGTATCAAGGATTAGCTCGTCTTTTGATACAGTTAACCAAATAGGTAGATCTGCAATCTTGTTAGATTGTAAAACACCAATCTTATTTTCACTCCACTCAGTAAACCAAACAGACCCTCCTTTATCAATAGTAAACTTTAGTGGGTTAGATGTATTGCCCCATAATAGCCCTCTTGTAGGAATCTGATATTCAACAAGAGTGGAATTGATTGTATCAAAATATGCCATAGCATTACCCTCATGTTCATTAAACCAGATCTTGTTACCTTTAGCAGTATTCCAATAGGGAAGAGTTGTAGTATCGTTCCTGCTAGTAGGAAGAGATGTAGAATATTTTGTTGTTTGCGATGTTCTTGGGTCAAATCTAAGGAATAAATTTGTAGCATGATCATTTATCCATAATATTCCCTCATTATCTTCCGCGATTCCAATGGGAACACCAATGCTCGCAGGAAACTCATGCACTGTAAAGCTATTGTTAGCAGGATTAAAACTGATTAAGTTCCCGCCTTCAGGATAGGTTACTGCAGAAAACCAAATAGTATCATTGAAACTACTGCTAATCAAAACTGGACCCATAGTTTCGTATTCGATCTCCTCGAACAGATATTCAATTATTCCCTCTGTGGTGTTATCTGCAACCTTATCTGGATCTAAGACTCCAATTCGCTTTCCAAATATTTCAGAGAACCATAATTTTCCCTGGCGATCAAACGTTATCCCTTGTGGATAGCTACCAGCTGTAGGAACCTTATACATCTCAAATCTATCTTCATATACAAAATATCTCCAAATTGCGTCGTTTACCTGATCTGTAAACCATAGATTACCCTCCTTATCGAATTCCATACTCCATACCATAGAACCAAAAGTTCCTTTTGTCTTCCAATTAGGAATTTCGATAAAATTGATAAACTTATGTGACTCCGGATCGAAGACTACGAGATATCCTGACCATGTGGCAACAAACCATATTCTATTATTACTATCTACAGTAATTCCGACTGGCTGCGAACATGTGAGAGGTATATAGTATTCTTGTATGTATTCGGTCGCGCTAGCAAATGGGGTACCGCACAAGTATCGCTCATTCTTCGCAGGAAGCTGCTTTCCTTCTGCATATGCTGTATTATTAATAATGGCATTACCTCTTTGGTAATATTCTTTGTCACTTCGGACTAGAGCGTTTGTCGTTGGAGACGATACAGATGACAAATTCCTTGCGGGATTATCTCCCTCATCTTGATGTACAATTGGGGTGTTAGCAAATTCTAGAAATAGTATAGTAGAAATAGATATTGCCGTTATAGCTGCTGCCAGATATGTTATTCTTGATTTCGACCTAAAGGACATCCGGATACGTTTTCTCATCCACAAAGTACGAATAATAGTCTTTGCGGAATACACAGCGGATTGTAGCAGACGATTTTAATATGGTACGGGCTTGGGTCGGAATGTTAACAGAAGATGTGGAATCGGCCTCTGCAGACAATAAACTGCCACATAGAACCATAAGACCCGGTACCATATAGATTAGAGGAGATGACGAACCGTTATAACAGCAACTTAGTTTCTGTTTATATTGAATTTCGCGATATAAGAATAATAGTTTTTACGATTTGAATGGCAATATATTCCAAAAAAGTAGAGAATGGAAATACACAGATATAAGAATCTGTTAGACAATATTGAACTATCGAGCTAGTTCAAATAACTAGCTAATTTAGACATGAACTGATGGATTTTAGATCTGAATACTGATTCATACATTACTAGTTTGAACGAGGTTATCTTTTATTTCCTCCCGATCCCATTTAATTATGAATACAATCCCTATTATCAGCAATATTTCAAGGAGCTTTGCGGAGATCCCTTCGATATCAATTTCTTCAGCAGAGTTAGTAGGAGATAAAGGAGGGGGAAGGATTACCGAATATACATATAGTCCTATTAAAATGCTGGTCCCGACTAGTCCGAACATATTAACTATCATATTTCTTTTATAATTATGAATGATTCTCTTTCTTGTTTCTTCTGTATTGTCCATTTTGCCATAGGCTTGTTTCTTTTGTAAATCACGTGATACTTCATCCCTCGACAAAGTAACAAGGACAAAGATTATACCATATGCAACTTGACTTGCAGCGGCCGCTAACAGGAACAGACTATAATAGACATGCTGAGTAGCATGATCTTGGAAAACTGCTAAATGTAAAGCTCCTCCCCCTATTGCAAGGAGCATGACAAGGTATCTGACAGCTTCTCTTCTGGTTAACATGGCTTGTATTCCTTTTCCTTTCCCCATCCCAATTTTATTCTGAAGAGATCTATATTTCCACACCAAGACACTACCTAATACTGTTACTGGTAAAATCATGATCACTGCATACATTAAATTCTGAACAAATCCATAAGCAGGAGATATAGATATATTAAATACTGTTCTCTCACAATCGCAATCTTTTACGTTACTCAGCAAAGTTCTGGGTGGATCTGCATTTCCAATCAAGTTGGGTAGGCTAGTAGTAGTGCCGTATTCATTATTGTCTAATATACTTAGTACGATCTGATAGTTTCCTATCCGTGGAAAAATATAAAATAATATAAAATCACCTATTTTTTGGAAAGTCCATGGAAACACATGAATCCGTTGACCTGTAGTTGTTTCATATATCTCTACCATTGTGGTAACGTTGTACACATCATTACCATTGCGATCTTGTATACTAAATTCAATTGCTGTTGGTTGTTGGTTGGCCACACCATACTCGGGTTCTAAAGCTATAAAGGACGAATAATTTCCCCACGAATATCTATTCCCACCACTATTGTAATGGGGTAAATGATCTAGATGGGCGTTGGAAACAGAAATAATGCCTGTAATGAACAGTACATTGATTCCACCGATAATTAGCATTGAAAATATGACCAAATGAGCAGAATCAGCTATATTCCGGACAAACTTCATCTACTAGCTCTGAATAACTTCATGCATTTATGTCATATAATTTGTTGGCCAGTTAGTAAATTCGGGATATCACGCTTAAGCGCCATTAGTGCCGGTAGCTCACTCACCACAAGCGTCACGAGCTAAGCAACGGCATAAGAAGGCAATATCATTATCCGTATTCCAAAGTTAATGCATAATTCCATATACATACGGCATAAGCATCTAAAGGTCTAAGTGCTATTTGTCAAGCTCCAATACTGGACAGTCGCCAATGATATGATCTCTATCCTGTTATTGTCATATTCTATACGGCTACAGTTATCGAAAATACCTCTTCGCCCCTAGCCTATATCCACATTTGCTGCAGTATTCTGTCTCAGTGATATTAATGTGTCCACAAACGCGACAACGGCGTCTGTTTCTGTAGCTATTGCCACTTACACTGCTGCGCTGAGCGTTAACGGTAGCAGTATTGGACTCATTATCAGCAGACATCTAAACACCACACCTACCGGCCTATTCTAAATAATAAGTTTGACTGAACAAAATTCACGTCCACTACAATATCCACCGATAAATTATTGGTTTGTATGTGAATGAAGATCCTTTAGCACTTCATGCACCTGATTTCTAAACAGTGTCAGTCCAATCCTCTTACTGTATGGTTGACCTTTAGCAAATGACTCAGCTAAGTTTCGAACAAATTGGGCCTCTACCTTTGGCGGCATTGGTGGATCAAATGGATCAACATATGCTTCGATAATCGTGGGTCTTTTCTCTTTCAATGCTCTGCCAACTATCATTTTAACTTCCTCAGGCTCCTTTATTACATAACCTTTACCACCACATGCTTCAGCAAATTTAGCATAATCAATTGGAGTAAATTCTACACCGTATTCCGGATTCCCAAGAAAAGCCATCTGTTCCCATCGAATCATACCTAATGTATTGTTTTTGATTACAACTACTTTAATTGGAAGATTATATTGAACAGCGGTAGCAAATTCGCCCATAAGCATCGTAAATCCTCCATCTCCAACAAAAGCCACACATTGTCTTTCAGGAAATGCTATTTGTGCTGCTATAGTATAAGGCAATCCACATGCCATTGATGCTAATGTTCCTGATAGAGAAAACTTCATGCCCTTTCTCATTTTTATGTATCTCGCAGCAGATGCAGTGTTGGTTCCGCTATCAACAGATACTATTGCATCTTCTTCTAATTCATCTGAAATGGCTGTAGCAACTACATCTGCTTTGATCGGTTTATCATTGCGGCTACTGCGTTCTCTTAGCAAGCTCCTCCAGTCTCTCATTGCGTGTTGTTTTGACATTAGAAATTCAAGATCTACCTTTTGATGAAGAAGTGGAATTAATTCCGTTAAAATGGTCTTTGAATCACCAACAAGGCCTATCTCAACGGGATATCGAAGTCCTATTTTTTCTGGTTTTATATCTATTTGGATCCCCCTAGCTTGACCAGGTTTTGGAAGATAGTCTATGTATGGAAAAGATGTTCCTACCATTAGTAGCGTATCTGCTTCACTCATTGCATCACTTGCTGGTTCTGTTCCAAGAAGGCCTAATCCACCAAGGCTATGTGGATGATCATCTGCAATTACAGCTTTACCTAATAGTGCTTTGATTACGGGAGCACCTAGTCGCTCGGCCACAATGGACAATTGATCTCCCGCATCAAGTGCACCTTGTCCACTCAGAATTACCACTCTTTTTCCAGAATTCAAGATATGGGCAGCTTTTTGTATTTGCTTTTTATCTGGCATAGTTAGGTTTGCATAAACATCAGAGGTATGACCTGCGACCTTATGCCTAGAATATTTTTCTTTTAATTTCATTTCCTGTACATCAATTGGAATCGTAAGATGACTAACACATCTCAGTGTTAGGGCAGTTCTACAAGCTATATCTACAGCCATTTCAGCCTGCTCAGGTTTGCTTATAAGGCTATTATAAATAGCAACATCAGAGAAAAGTTGCAGCAAGTTTACGTCCTGCTGATAACCTGAATTCATCAAATCAGAGTACGTACTTCCAGTTATTGCAAGAACAGGCGTGTTATCCATTTTAGCATCGTAAAGACCATTTAAAAGATGGATTGCTCCAGGGCCTGACGTGGCAACACATACTCCTAATCTTCCTGTATATTTCGCATAAGCACATGCCATAAAAGCGGCAGATTCTTCATGTCGTACTAGGACAAATTCAATTCTGTCCTTTCGCTGACGCAAAGATTCTATGAATCCGTTGATACCATCACCTGGAAGTCCGAAAATAACTTTAACACCCCAATCGGATAAAGATTCAGCTATGATATCTGAGGTATGCATGTTTTCAAAACTACTCATAATTTTGCTTCTATCTTAATTACAATATTACATAGTATATCTAGGTTGATCGTGGCAGTATAAGAAGGACTGATCGTCTTCTGTTTCTTCTAAATGAGGAAAAGGCTTCGCTTCTTGCCAATTCTAAGATTGCGGTCAGAGCAGAAATATCCGAAGTCCAATGGGCCAATGAACAAGTGATCAATATGGTCTTTCAGAACCTGAATATATTGTTCAAATCCCCAAGTATTCGAAAAGAGTTGTCGATCTGGCACCAAAGCCAAGTACAGATTTAGCAATCTAGATATCCGGTTTTCCAACGTAGAGTGCTGATGCAAGTTCTAGTCCAGTGCATACTAAGATGACGATTGATACATTCCCCCTGAAATGGACGTATCGAATACTATGACACCAGCATACAGGGTTGCCCACAGAGGATTACTCAGCATGCGTAATACTAGTATCGTACTGAGTTGCATGCTAAAGAAGATGCTCATGTTTAAGTGTAATGTAACTCCATCTAATGGGCTATGACGAATAAAGTGATAATGGATGAATAAAGTAATGAGTTACAAGAAATACTTGCCTTCATATAAAAATTGGTGTTGTATGGAGACTATTATGGACATTAACGCCTAGCAAAGTTGAAGTTGCCAAGGACAAATTTAACATTTAATATTAATATATTTGGCATATATATTGATGGTGGAATACAATTAGCAATTTTACATCGCATGCCATGAGCACAAATCATTCTTGAATTTATACCGAATCAGAAATTATACTATACATTGACCAATAGTGGTAGTATAAGAATACTTAAGTAGAGTTACAGAATCATATTGTTATGGGGAGATCTAAGACAAGCTCAACTAGCAGATCCAAAGCTAATTCTAAGCTCAGAGCAGAAGAAACTGCTAAAGCTGTCAAAAATGCAGCAAGGACGCTACGTGAAGCAGCTACATCGACACGTGAAGCATTAAAAGCATTTAGTGATAGTGGGGCAGTTATGGAACTTGCTGAGTCTGTACAAATGGCAGCATCCGCTGCCAAGGATACTATTCGAGACGTCAGAGACACAACAAAGGAGCTACGAGACAGTCATGTAGCAGCTGAAGCCACCGCTGCTGTAAGGCAGACATTATCTTCAGCGGAAGAAACGGCAATGTTAGCAAAACAGACAGCTGGCCAAGTACCAAAGTCTGCTCCTAAAGCAACAAGAGGTGCTGAAACTAAAACGGTAAAAAAGATATATAAATCAACAAAATCATCTGCAGCAAAGACTAGAAAAATGTTAGCAAGGGGTAAAGCTAAAGCACGAAGAAAAGCTAAGAAACCAGAGTTGAAGACCAAGACAGCAATGACACAAAAACAGAAGAAGAAAAGAAAGGTGAAACATTGACTAGATACTGGACTACAGGCACAAAAACATTTGCGAGAAATAAATGCCTATCTAGTATTTAATGATATATATTCTCTAGCCATACTAACCAGTACGTGACAATTATTATAAATTTTCCTGAATAATTAAACTAATTCATGTAGATTACAAATATTAGTATAAAGATTCTTTCTTGAAAGGTAATTTATTGAAAATCCATATAACAAAACCCTATATCGATAGTTGGCATTATGGTATTAGGTAATACTAGCCTGGATAGAAACACAAAACGTATTCAAGTTACATTAGGTAAAAGTAAGTACCGAAACGCTGAATATGATGATAATACGGTAGATAATCTGATGAGATATTTTGAAGCAGAAGGTTATGAAGAGCTAGAAAGATTCTTGAAAAATAGTCATATCCCATTATTTAATTAGCCGAAGGCCCACAATTTTTTATACGATGAAATCTAATATATCAGATGCCAAATGATTCAAAAGATAGAAATGTCGATTTTATTAAACGATCTGAATTGCTAAATGGTATGAAACGTTACTTTGGAATTGAAAGTCAGGAGGATGATAACGAATTCCAGAAATATATTAGAAGATACACAAATTTACAGCGAGAGGATAAATCTACCAGAGATTAATCTGCTATGGCCTACTAATGATCATATCTGGAAGTATCTAATGTGATCCATAGTAGGACATTATATGAATAGCATTAATAGTAATTGTGATCGTTAGATGATTAATTCCTAAGTGGTCGGAATTCTCAGAACAAGTAGTCAACCTGCCAAAGAATAAGGGCTTAAGCGGTCTGCGTTATCGGGTGATAGACTCACATAATTAATTAGGGGTCTAATTCTAGTGTACTATTTGTGAGAACGGTATTGTCTTCAAATGTGTTATTGTCCTGATTCTCATTGTTTATTGCTTCCTCCCCAGAAGATGACGACATAAATATTGTATTTGAATATACTGAATTATTTAACGTTCCATCATTTAACTTTATTGCTGATCCATTTACATTTTTTATCGTATTGTTAAATATTGAATTATGTGAAGACTCACTTTTTAGGTAAATACCATTTCCACAATTATTAACTGTATTATTATAAACCTCATTATTGTGCGATTGTGATATAAAAATGCATTGTTCCTCATTGTAAATATAGTTGTTTTTTGCAATGGAGTTAGTCATATTCCTACTGAACATAATTCCGGAACCAGCGCTATTGGAAACTTTGTTATTCTCAATCACAACATTGTAACAATCTAAAGAACAAATTATACCCATAGCCCCATGGTCGTGTACTGTATTATTCCTAATTATCATATCATGCGTTCCTGTATGAGGATCAAATCCATACATAAAATTATGGTGAACAATATTGTCCTCAAGAATCATATTACCCATCCCTACTGAATAAAATCCAAATCGGTTATGGTGTATATGATTATTTTTTAAAATACTAGTTCTGTTAGCAAGAATATTGACATCAACCCCACCGTCATTATCACTGTTATCATGCCTATAATAACTGATCCCAGAACAGCCACCACCACACTCATAACCAAGATATGCAATCTCTGAATTCGTTATGTTTGTTGTACCTGTTGCATCATCTTCAACTCGTATATATGGTCTTGGAATAGCATCTATACCCGTATGCTCATATTCCCTCCCCGGTAGTATATCATACTTAAACCGTATGTATGTGTTGACAGCAGGATTCCATGAGGTGATCTTGACCGAATCAATACTCAAGCTGCCATGTACCGTTATGGCATGAACAGTATCTTCTTCTTCTTCCCCATCACTATTAGAATTATCATTACCGCTTGATTCACCTGCAAGCATCTTAAGCCATTTGGTATCTCTTCTATCAATTACGAGCTTTGCATCACGTTCTATGACAATTCCTGCATTAAGTAACCAAACACCATCTGGAGTCTCTTTGTCTATAATACTTTTGTCATTTATTTGATTGTAGAGATCTGTGAGAGTTGAAGTCTTGCAGGTTATTGATATTACTCTTTCAGAACTATCAAAACTGATACAACTACTATTACTTTCAGAAGAGGGCGAATTTGAAACCGAAGCAAGAGCCTCTGTAGTACATAAAGAAAATATAAAGGCAACAATAGTTGCCAAAATTACAACAAATGGTTCCATTTTTTGGTATTGTAATATTACATAGTTTTAATATATTTATATGAGTTACAGAAGATTTCAAGATTAAGATGCTCCTTCGATTTAATGTGGGAATATTTGAAATTACCATATTACTGATCTGGCATATGATAAGTCACATAATAAGAAGTGACATGCCATTATCTATTTCTACTAGATAATGGGCTATCAGAACCACTATGATACTCCTTTTCTTGGGCTTACAAATGTTCTAACTTCTGTCATTCTACCAGCGAGGAATCCTAGTAAAATACCATAGACTAAGTGAAAAACCAGTGACCCTAGGATAATAATCGGAAACAATCCTTGAAATTGACTAGCAATTTCAAAAATATATTGATTTGGTGCAGACATAACAAATGAGTCTAATTTGGGTTGTATTCCAAAGGTAGCAAGTGGTACAAATAAGATAGCCCATAATGCAATACCTACTACCAATCCTGTTTTTATACCATGTCGATAGCTATTCGGGGCAATTTTTCTCCAGAAAATTGACACCTGGCCATATATGTTCCCAGCGACGGTACCAGTGAGTAAGTGAAGACCAAATCCAACATACTGAGCTGTCACCGGGTCATTTATTCCTAGGGATATCCCGATTACTGCAAAAAATGTTCCACTGGGGGTTCCTGAAATGTAGTCAACTAGCATGAGTAAACCTGAAATAGCCCATACGGATATAAATCCTGCAATAGTACAATATACAATGTACATTTTTTGATCGACCTTCCATACTGATGCTGTTTTTGTTTCCATATTCATGGATCTATTGGTGATGTATATAAATGATGCTCAACCCATTCGACTAGTGACTAACTCTTTATCAAAGGTATAGAAATGCATTGCTATTATGCTCTCAGATTTGTGATCAACTATTGGTCGTGGATAATCCAAATCCAATCCCACTGTTCTCCTATTCTTATACATATTATGAATAAGGTCTGGGGACACGTTACTCAACTCCGGCACATACATTTTGATGTATACACATTGAGGATCAAACCTTTTTTGTTGCAGCCATGGATTAAAAATTCTGAAATAGGGTTGTGCATCGCATCCTGTAGATGCTGCCCATTGCCAATTCCCATTGTTTACACATGGATCATAATCTACTAGTTTTTCAGCAAAGTATCTTTCACCAAGTCTCCAATCAATGTGCAAATCCTTTGTTAAGAAGGATGCAACGATCAATCTTACCCTATTATGCATAAACCCTGTTGTATTGAGTTGCCGCATTCCAGCATCCACTATAGGAAATCCTGTTTTGCCATTACACCACAGCCTGAATTTTTCTGGATCATTCCACCAGTTCAACTTTACGTACTTAAGTCGAAAAGGTTGTTTGAATACATGGGGATAGTGATAACCAATATATGTAAAGAAGTCCCGCCAGTAAAGCTGCCTTATCAATGTTGAATCTTTACCTAGATTTTCTTTTATAGTATAATATATCTCTCGTATCGAACACGTGCCGAGTTTATTATGAGCTGATAATCCTGTCGTAGCTTCTTCTGTAGGAAAATCTTTTTTATGCAGATAATCTTGATATTTCTTTATCTTTTTCAGGATCTTCAAACACTGACTTCTGCCGCCTTTGAAATAGATCCTTGAATTATGTGTTTCAAGAATCTGGCGATAGACATCATCTTTTTTTCTATCTTCTATCTCCTCTGCCAAAGAATATCTGGATCCAGACCAATAATTTTTGTAGGCATTTTTTTGTGGCTTTAAAACGGAGGCTTTTAATGCCCTGTTGAAGAAAGGAGTAAAGAGGGTGTATGGCCTCTCATTTAAAGGTTGCATGATCGATCTGGGATGATTTATCAATAACGAATCAGAATATTGAAAACATTTCACATTATTTTCTCCACAAACTTTGTAGATACCATTGTCTCTTTTTTTGCTGAATGCCGTATAGTCTTCGTTAAAGTGGACTGAATCTATATCTTTTCTACCTATCAGTTCTTTAACAATATCATGTGTCTTTCCAAAGAATAAGTATAACCGTGAATTCTTTTGCTTTAGTTGTTGATCTAAGTCCCTCAAAGATTCTATCAAAAATTGTATAGCATTGTTATTCTTTCTCTTGACAGAATTGGTATTAAGGAGATGTTCGTCCAATATAAAGCAAGGAATCACATAGCCTCCATGACTCAAAGCTGATATAAGACCCGTGTTATCTTCAAGTCTTAAATCACGCCTAAATATGAATAAAGATTTATTGTTATGCAATTCCTTTAATCATATATCAAATTATCCTTCATCTAAATTCTCAGTACATATGACATCTATCGCCATATGCTTCTTTCCTATCGACATGAACACATTGATACTATCATTCTATCTCACTAGGTGCCTGAGAATTAGATTGAGCCCTAATCACAAGATCACCATTAAGAACCCACTTTGCACTTCCAAGACTTTGTCCTGCTGGTCCTGCTGCTCTTGGTATTTCTACCTTCTGAAGCTGTAAGTGATTACCGCTCCCTTTCCAGTCAGTTTGTCAAAAAGATGTTCTAATAATCCCGGCCAGTGAACCTCCATTTCTTGTCGTTCAGTAATTTTATTTTGATTCATACTATAATGTCTTTATTAAATGATTTATAATAGTTATCATCATATATTTAATAGTGCATAACTTAACTCACTGCAAGTGAATACAATAATTCCAAAACCTTCATTATTAATATCTGATTAAAAATAATTCAAGTTACCACTAGTCTTATCTATTGGACACCTTTATATTATATAACATCTATTTCAAATAGCGTAGGAGAATGATACGCCTATGTCATTAGAACAAAGTCAGTCTTCTAATGCCTATTCTAACAGTTCAAATAAAAAATATATAACAATTCTGGTAACAGGAGCTAGTGGATTTATCGGAAGCCATTTGGTAGATAGGCTCATGTCGATACAAAAGGAACATAAATATGAAATCAGATGCATGACACGTAATCCAAAATCTTTGGAAGGCTATTTTAAGGATAGAACAAATCAGGATCTCAAATTTGTTCGTGCAGATGCTTCCAAATATTCAGATCTAGTCACCGCTATGACTGGTGTTGATATCGCCTTTTACTTGATTCATTCCATGGAAGGATCTGCCAAAGATTGGAAAAAATTCGCAGATCGTGATCGAATTGCTGCTTCAAATTTTGCTGCTGCGGCAACACACTGCGGGGTACAGAGAATAATATATCTAGGAGGGTTAGTACAGGAAAATGATGAACAACCTAGCAAGTTATCTGAACACATGCGTAGCAGATTAGAAGTCGGTCAAATTCTGACGAAATCAACTGCAAAGGTTACAACATTTCGAGCAGCAATTATACTAGGCCAGGGTGGGGGCTCCTTCCAGATGCTGCAGTATCTTGTTGAAAGGCTTCCAGCAATGATATGTCCTAAATGGGTTTTGACAAAATCACAGCCCATAGCAATAGATGATGTAATTACTTATTTGATCAGGTCGCTTGATTCAAAAGAAACCGAAAGCAAGTCATTTGATTTGGGTGGTCCAGACATTATGTCATATGTTGATATGATGAGGCGTTATAGCAGAATGCTTGACAAGTCTATTAAGATCATCATTATTCCTTTTCTGACACCGAAACTTTCTTCCTACTGGATCGATCTAATTACTCCTGTCAAAGCTTCTCTTGCAAGGCCCTTAATTGAGAGTCTCAAACACGAAGCTATAGTCAGAGACGACTCAATAAAACACATCATTCCAATTAAATTAAAGAAGTTTGAAGAGGCGATTAATATTGCAAGAAATGAGGAGAGAAAGCAAAGGAATAGCATTACCAATAGGAGAGAACGTGTCACTCATTCTACAAGCAATAAGATTTTAATGATTTCGTTGATCCTGATGGCAATAGTTGGATCTACCTACTATGTGTTTGATATAAGGCCTGAAATATTGAACATAAATTGGTTAGCCTTAAGTATTCTATGGTATCTTGGTATCATCTTTTCATTGTTTTTTATCCGTAACGGGGCAAGGTTGGGTGCAATGACAGCAGGTATAATTGGATGGATTACGCTTGTATTCTGGTTAACTGATAATATATACACAATATCAGGAGATTCTCTGCTAGCAAGTTCACCTAATATAATAATGACTATTCGAAACTTCATCGGGGCAGTTGTGGCCGGACTGGTTGTCGCTTCTTCGCATAACGTCTTTCACAAAATACGAATATATGGATTATAATGAAGATACAGATATATGCCATCAGATAGCTTGACTTGCACTAGGCTATATATTATAGATCAGTATAAAACCTGGTTGAATTGGCACTAGGTCTTATGATTACCCATTATTTAAATAGTAATATAATTCATAACATCATTATTAGATGGTATACATTCGAAGAAAAAAAGTAAAAGGTATGGATTATGCATATATTGTAAAAAGTGAATGGGATCAAACAACTAGGACATCAAGACAGAAGACAATAAAATATTTAGGAAAAGCGTCTAAAGTTACTGAAGAAATGATCCCTATTGAGTATCGTGACGATCCTTCTATAATTTCATTTGTAACTCGTTACAGTAACGTTGATAAAAAGAAGTACGAAACCATGACTAGGAAACTTAGGCGGGAAGTATTCAGAATGCTCTCTTATAGTGACTTGAAGAGTCTACTAGAGATCTATCATAGCTATACCAATCTTTTTGGGATGATTCAATTCTATGAGAATCTATTAAAGCCAGTAATGTACGGCATAGGTCAGCTCTGGGCTGAAAAAAGAATTGACGTTGCGACAGAACATGTATGCGTTAATACTGCCAATACCTTAATAAAAATAATAAATGATAGACAACCAAAGCGTGTCAATAATTATCATACCAAAGGTAAAATATTTATCTGTACTCCAAGCGGAGAGCAACACAATCTAGCTTGTAATATTATTGAATCAGTCTTACTGTCTAAGGGATACAAAGTCTATAATGCATCTCCATCACTACCCACAGAATCTGTCATTAATGCATTAAATCACATTTTACCAGATGCCATTTTAATCTCTGTAACCTTAAATGAACATCTTCAAACTACTAAGAACTTGATTAGAAAAGTTAGAGCTAAATTCTCCTTGCCAATATTTGTAGGAGGAATAGCTTTAAATGATGCCAACAATACTTCAGATCTTGAAACTATCGGTGCCATAGTCATTAGAAATATACCGATTGCTGATCTAGCAAAGGTAATAAAAGCGCATTGCTACATGAAAATGTCTCAACTGTCTTAAGTTTTTGATCCTTTATTTTACGTTTATGAAGTAGATACATTAGTCCCTTAGATGACTAGATGTAATGTGTTCAAAATTATTTTTTTTATTCCCTATTTAGTAAAATGCAACAAAATGTGTGACGTACAACAATTAATTAGATCACTTTCAAAGCAACTGCTATTATCAAACCTATAATGAACTTGTTCCTAGTGCATGACCGTTTTCTCCATTGCTCTCAAAAGGTTAAGAGAAGAGCTCACTCATGACATCTGACATACCTTCTTCAACCTCAAAAGATTTATCAGTTATCGGCAGCATAATATTCAATTGAAATCCGTCAGTAATGTAGAAAGCTTTTGTTGATCCCATTTGATACAGACCGTAGAACCCACTAGTATTATTCTTAGGACTATTTCTGCACTTTGGGGGAGGATTATTCATATCATATCAACCAAACTAGAGATTAATTAGTTAGTCCTCTTCTTGTTCTATATCATCTTCTTCTTCTTCGTCCACTGCTTCCGTCTCTTCCACTAGTTCCTCCTCTTGAGGTATCTCTTTCTCATCCTCTTCAACTGCCATTTTATGCGGTATACGAACAAAGGTTATTAGTCTTTTACTTTTCTTGGCGGTGGCCATCTATAAAGTCATCCTTGATCAAAAAAAGCGCTGTTAATGAAGGTACAGACCTAGTTTTTGAGGCATATGAAGTCGTAATGTATTACTCTGCCCTCCTGAGCCTATAAACATAGAAAAGTAAAAGAATTAAGAATTAGAATAAAATAAGAATATGAATCTCCAAGAGGTTGAAGAAGTCTCAATTACAATTCTTATGGATAATTGCACTGATTTTTATTAACAAACTCTGCCCATGTAATAAGGCCTCCATTAATCGTAGGTGAACAATATAACTTGCCGGCGCCAGTCGCAGAACATGGATTCTCTGCGTTGATAAGTACTCTTGACATTTTTGATACAGGGGTAAGCGGTGTGCTCGCACAGTAGCGAGTTGTGCGGGTTAGGTTCGATCAGATCGATGGAATTATTCTCAGCCATGGTCATTTCGATCATTTTACGGGTCTTGCGAATGTACTTAAGAGGATATCGTTTCTTACCCAATCTATAGACCCTGACAAGGGTATAGATGTCTTCCTGCATCCTGATGCTTTTCTAAGACGATGGGAGATTTATTCAGACGGAAAAAAGGGGAGACTACCCATCCTGGATGAAAAACAGCTCATAGAGCTCGGAGCAACAATCAATAATAATACTGATGTAATAATGCTTCCAATAGATGCTAGTTCGTCGCTACTAGTTACGGGAGAAATACCACGTAATACTAACTTTGAAAAAGGATTCCCGTTTCAGTATGCAGAAAAGCCTCACAATGATAGTAATGATGTGAAGAATAATCTAAAGGGTCTAGTTCGTGACCCTTTAGTTAAAGATGATCAAGCAATAGTAATGAATGTTGGAAATAAAGGGCTGGTAGTTATAACTGGATGTGGCCATGCTGGGATCATAAATGCGGTTAACTATGCAAAACAGGTAACAGGAATAGATAAAAGCTATTCAGTAGTGGGAGGTTTTCACCTGCCTGCTGATGGGGGACTTTTTGAAGATGCTATCGATCCAACATTAAAGGAGCTTCAGAAATTAAATCTGAGGCATATTATCCCTTGTCACTATACTGGCTGGAAGGCAACTAATAAGATAATCAATCTTATGCCAAACAAATTTATTCAGAGTGCTGTATGTACTACGTTTATATTTTAGAGTGATTGGATAGTTTTATAGTAAAGTCGCTAAACGATTATGTCTATTCATACAATTCTACTTTATTGCTGTTATGCCATTTCCTCATATGCTTCTTATGAGTGCTTAGGTACGCACCAGGCTTGAAAAAGTGATCATAGAATTCTAGATCTAAGTGTTGTGCTTGTAGATAAGTCAGCAAAA
>DASQQK010000099.1:0-3331 GCA_035643435.1 Nitrososphaeraceae archaeon
TACTACCATTTTTTCTGAGGGATTTTCCATCTCTTTATACATCCTATCTAGTAGAGGAAGATCTAATTCTAACGGATCAACAAAGAATACCTCATGATTCCGTTCTTTTAATTTCTTGTCGATCCATCGGGCTACGTTAATTCCCTGACGATCACGTCTTACTGATCCAACTATCAATGCCGTTTTTAGCATTTTCGATAGGCATCCTCACTCACATTTAACTTGAAATTCCCACAGTATCATCTTTTCCATCCATCTTTCACCTTTTATGTCTAGAATGCAATATATTTCTCCACTATGTCGACCCACTTCATCATCATCTATACTAACACCTCTGTCACCTTGTGACTATAACTTTTCCTATCATAGTTGGATGTAGCTGACAAAAGTATGGAAACTCTCCTACAGTATCGAATGTATGAGTAAATGTTGTTCCTTTCGTCATCAGAGCTGTATCCCCACTAAGACCAGAGTCAAATACTTGTCCTTTTATTTTCATCATCTGGGCCGGTACCAGATGTGACAGTATGAAATGGTGTATCTGAAGTATCATCATTAGTCCACCTTATTGTATCTCCAACCTTGATGTTGATTGGATTTGGTGAATAAGCTTTGTCCCCCAAGTTTGCTGCTCCAGGAACTATTGAAACTTCCCCCATTCCTGTATTTGTTGTAGCAGCTGTCGTGTTATTTCCTGCATCTTGCTGTCCTAAGACTTCACCGATAGGTAGCTTGTCGTCACTAACAAGATTGAATCATATCTCTAATCAGCTATCTGTGACAGTGGTTACCCACATTATAGCAATGGCATAATAAAGTAACGACTTCATTCCTACTCAGCTGTCTTAATTCTTGGATTTTCTCTAAAGCTTTCAGATTGTTTATAATTTCAATCAGAAACCGTCTCTTGTACTCATTCCAATCTATAATCTTGTCTTTCATGTAATCCTTATGCAAGTCCTTGCTTGGAGCTAGCTCTTTCCACCATTCATCCCAGCTAGCAGTATTATCCTGTTAGTTAGGTCTTATTGGGCATCTCTTACTATATTATTTCGGCGGCGCAACGACTTCTGACTATTTTCTAGTACAATGACTAATTCTAAGACCACATAGTTACAATTGAAATAATAGTCAAATACTTTAACTAGACACATACTAACATAATATGCAGTAACATCGTAAGGCTCACATAAATATCTAGTTTACATGTTCTGTTTGATTCTATAATGAAATACAGAAGCAGAACTGAAATTGTTGGCCTCATCCTGGAGGCCGCAAATGGAGGAGGGGCTACAAAGACAAAGATAATGTACAAGGCATTCTTGTCATTTGCTCAGCTCCGGGAATACCTTACAATGCTCAAGGACAATGGACTCATCGAATATGAAGGTGGAAAACAGACGTACAGAACAACTGAAAAAGGGATAGGTCTACTGCAGATATATGAAAAGATGTACGAATTAGCACCACCACTTGCATCAACTGCAGCAGCAGAAACATCAATCTTGGAACAAAACAGGGGCGGAGGAGGATACTAGATATGAATCGCATTAAGGTAAAAGAGCACATACTGGTAGCAGTGGTTGTATCCGTGTTGCTAATATCCGCGAGTGGCTTTTTGACAATAGAACAAACAATATCCTTTGTTGACGCAACTAAACCTGGGAATAATGACAATTCCTTAACACTTCCTCAGAACACAGTTGCAGGTCCTGCTAGTGGAGGCAGTAGTGCAGATGACCTTGGTAGCGATAGCGGAGTTACCTCAGACTTTACCGCATTAGATATGCAAGGGGCCGCAACTGTAGCAGCATCATCATCTAACGCAGCATGCGGACAAGTTGTAAGCGGGTTGGTAAATCTAACTGCAAATCTTAACTGCAGTGGAGACGGCCTTATCGTAGGTGGTCCAAACACAGTAATCAACATGAATGGATTCTCAATCAAAGGACCGGGACAGGAGAGCTCTAAAGTTGGAATAATGGTACCAAATGTTGATAATGTAGTAGTAAATGGACCTGGTTCAATCAGCAACTTCCAAGCAGGAGTACTTCTTACTGGAGCAAATGGATTCAAGATTAATTCTGTCATACTATCCAACGACCAGATAGGCACATTTATGACAGGAGCTGAAAATGCACAAGTACGACAGAACATCATTCAGGGTAATAGCATAGGTGTGGCATCTCACTCAAGCAGTGCTACTGCTGTAGACTCAAACCTCATGAACGGAAATCTACTGGCAGGAGTAACCTTCGTAAATACACAACAGTCCAGTATAGGAATGAACAATATAATCGGAAGTCAGAATGGTGTATTTCTTGATGGACAGAGCTCTCAGAATACAATATCAGCAAACAACGTACTTGAGAATGTAATTGACCTCAACAATGCAAATGGACTACCAACAAACATCAATGCAAATCAGTATGTAGATAACAATTGTGAATCAAGTAATCCAAGTGGACTATGCATAGGAAGGTAATAAGATAGGCAGCAAGAAAAACCTATAATCCAACTACGAATCACAACATTTTTTTCTTTTCTTATCTCTTTTGACTACAAGGTTAGGCTGTCTTAAGAAATACGAGATTACTTTGTTGGATAGAGGCACAAGTAGATATTCATGATAATACGTCGAAAAGGTTACGGTGTGTGTCCTTATGCCGAAAAACTGCGCTTCAAACTTTAGATCATTAAAGGAATGATGGCCATATCTAGACGCACGCGTGTTAAGTTGTTTTAAACGAATCTCAAAGTCGGGAATCATGATTCCCTTCTCAATACGATACGAATCATCAGTCTGCAGTATGTCTCTTACAGGATCACCCCATAACTATGCATTTAGCGATTGAAATCTAGAATACTAATACAAATTATACTCAGAACAATGGAGAATGGAACATGTGGCATGGGGAGAGAAATACAGCAAAGCTCTCCATTACCACATACGATTCGTCATCTGGACGTATACTGATTGCTTTTCTGTGAATCAGTAATACCATTATCTTATTTAATGCAAGCTGCACTCCTAACACTCAAAAGTGCATATCATTATCTTAGATTAGACTCTTAGGGTCGATTGTTTGCATTGATAAACAGAGTTGACATCAGAGATTGGTACTTCAACCGAGGTGCAGCTGATGAAATTACATTAATTGCTTGACGATTCTATATTTTCCATAATTCGATGTTAAAGTCATTGAAGACTACCAGTAAGAAAGAGGAGTATCGTAGGTTATTAGCTGTACTACGAAAAAGTGAGGGAAGAACCTATCTTGAGATAGCAAAAGAGCATGGAGTTAGCAGCAGATCAGTACAAAGATGGATT